>CAJXVA010000008.1 GCA_913061055.1 uncultured Pseudomonadota bacterium | reverse complement strand
TACGAGATGTAGAGAGGTCTCGTGGGCTCGGAGATGTGTATAAGAGACAGATGGGAATGGGGGGCGATGGAGGACGGCGACTGCGTCTTTAGAGGAACACGTCGGCCACGAGCGCCAGCGTGAGCGCCGGCAGGTACACCAGCGAAGCCAGGAAGTAATTGCGAGCCCAGCGAGCGCCGGCACCGTTGTCGAGGCCGGTGAAGCTCCAGCCCAAGAACGCGGCACCCAGCAGCGCGGCCGAGACAAAGTAGAAGAGCCCTGCCCCGCCGACGGGTGCGAGCAGCAAGGTGAGCGGCACGAGCACGAGCACCCATGCCACCGCTTGAATCTTGGCGATCGCATCGCCGCGGACGAGCGGGACGACCTTGATGCCGGCCCGTGCGTACTCCGCCTTGCGATAGATCGCGATCGCGATGAAGTGCGGCAGCTGCCACACCAACAGGATCGCGAACAACACAATCGCCGGGGGATCGATGCTGTTCGTGATGGCCGTCCAACCCAGCAGCGGCGGTGCGGCCCCGGGGATCGCTCCGATGATGAGGGCCGAGGGGGTCTTGTACTTGAGCGGCGTGTAGACGGCGACGTAGCTGAAGATCGCGAGGCCGGCAAGGACAGCCGTGAGCACGTTGGTGCCCAGCGCCAACACGACGAGCGATGCGAGGCTGAGCGCCGCAGCAAACTTGAACGCTGCGCTCGCAGGCAACCGGCCCGTTGGCAAGGGGCGGCGCTTCGTCCGGGACATCAGCCCGTCGGTGTTCCGCTCCCACCACATGTTGAACGCGTTCGCGCCACCGACGGCCAGACCGACACCAACAAACGTCGACACGCCGGTCACCCAGTCGACGGAACCGGGCGCCAACGCCATGCCGCCGCCGGCCATCATCAGGCACATCCGAGTGATCGATGGCTTGGTCAGCGCGACGAGGTCGGCGGTTCGGCTTGAGGTCTTCACAGCGCGACCCCTTCTTGCCCGTGTCGGCAGAAACTGTCGATAGCTCGGTATGCGCTGGCACACGCGCAAGTTTTGCGATTGGAACACGGTGTCCCTCGCTCCTCGCACTGGTTGAACACCCATTTGGCCTTGGCGGACGAGAGGTCGAGGGACTCGCACGTGTCGGTGCGATCGCGGCCGAGAAGGCAGTGGGTCATGATCATCGGCACGCCGTTGTCACACAGAGGCTTGTTGGCCTCGCAGTTGGCATGCCAGTCGAGGACGGCGGTGATGCAGCCCTCGGTGTCCACGGTCTTGCCGAGGGCATCCATCTTTGTGGTCGTCGCCGCGAAGTGATCGCGGCTGCGGACCAACTGCGCGTACCCAGCGACGCCCATCGCGATGGCGAGGATGGCGATTCCACCCAAGACCCAGCGAAGCTTGAGCCCAGAGGGCTCTGCGGGTTCCACGCTCGGCACGGGCGGGTTCTAGCGCTAACCGCAGAGACGGTCAACGCTGCGCCCGACACGCTAAAAAGGCGTTTGAGCCGTCGGCGCAACACCGCAGAGGACCTCTGGCGAACCGCTACCGCATCGATCCCGAATCGCGTCCAACGTCGCGCACCCACTCGATGCTACGAACGGCGCATCTTATGCGCGCTGTCGATCGCTCCTGGTACCGTGACTTCATGAACAGCAAGGCTTGGCTGCCCATGCTCGCCTGCGCGATCGCGCTGTCCGCCTGCGACGACGACACTGGCCCGGCCCAGAGTGGGACCACCGGAGAAGAGACGGCAACTACGGACGAGGTCGCGACGACGATCCCCGTCACGTCGGTCACCGACACGACGCCGGACCCCACCACCGCCGGCTCCACGTCGAGCACGTCCGGAACCGACACGTCCAGCGGCAGCGACACCGACAGCACCTCTTCCTCCGGGTCCGACACCGACAGCTCGAGCTCCACCGGGAGCACCGGGGGCGCGAGCTCGACCGGCGATGACACCACCGGCGGAGCCACGTGGGACATCGAGTGGTGCAACCTTCAGTTCCCGTCGATGATCGAGTCAGACTCGGCCACCGCGACGACCGTGTACGCACGCGTCTACGTCGAAGGACTCACCGACCAAACCCCAGGCAACGATATCGACGCTCAGCTCCAGGTCGAGTTCGGCTACGGCGCCGACGCCTCCGACCCCGCCGTGGACGCGTGGACCTGGGTCGCGGGAGCGGGGAATGTGGGCTGGAACGGCAACGACGCTGGACAGCCCGACAACGACGAATACCAAGGTGACCTGCAGTTCGGCGCCTCGGGCACGTACGACTACGCGGCCCGGGTCTCCGGCGACGGCGGTGAGACGTGGGTCTACTGTGACCTCGATGGCCTCGTCGAAGGTGGCTACACCCCCGAGCAAGCCGGCAACGCGGTCATCGAATAGCCGATGCTGCGGCACATTGCGGGTGTCCTAGGAGGACACGCTTGGACAATCTTCGCCGATGCTCGCCACCGGGTGCAGCCCGTCGACGTGCCCGCCTCGCAGACCTGGGCCCACCACGTCCACGACGACACCGGCGAGGTGGCTCGCCTTTCCGGCCGATACGCAGGATCGCCAACCCACCGAGATGCGGTGCTGATCGTGCACGGGCTCGGAGGTTCGTCGGACAGCGGATACTGCCGCGCGCTCGCACGGGCCGCGGCGGACCGGGGTTGGTCGAGCCTTCGCATCGACCTGCGCGGTGCCGATGGTGACGGCGAAGACGTCTATCACGCTGGCCTCGCTCAGGACCTCCGTGCCGCGCTGCACAGCCCCGAACTCGCCGGGTATGAACGCCTCCACGTCGTGGGAGTCTCGCTCGGCGGGCATGCGACGCTCCGCCTCGCCCTCGAGCCGCTCGACCGACTCGCGGGCGTCGTCGCGGTGAGCGCCCCGCTCGACCTTGCAGCCTCCTGCCGGGCGATCGACCGACGCCGCGCGTATCCGTATCGGCACCACGTCCTGGGGTCGCTCAAGGACTCGTATCGAGCCGTCGTACAGCGCCACGGATCCGGTCCTCGCGTTCCGTCCCCGCTGGAGACGGTCGAGGCGGTTCGTACGATTCGCGACTGGGACCGAACGGTCGTCGTGCCGCGCTTCGGTTTTGCAGACGTGGCCGACTACCACGGCAGCATGAGCGTGGGCCCACGTCTACGCGAGCTCGTCTGCCCCGCGCTCTACGTGGGCTCGCCGTTCGATCCCATGGTGCCGGGGCCCGCGGTGTTGCCGTCGCTGGGCGCCGCCGGAGACTCCCTGCGCACCGTCATGCTGGAGCGTGGCGGTCACGTGGGACTGCCCGCGCCGAAGCTGTCGCGCGAAGCACCCCCCACCCTGCCTGCCCAGCTGCTCGCGTGGCTCGCTGAGCCTCGCTGAGGCGCAGACCGCCGGGCGGTTTCTACAGGCCCAGGCCGACGGTACCGTCGACGCAGTGGTAGGCCTCGGGGTTGCCCCACTTGCGCACGTTGACGAACGCGGTCGACAGTTTTCCGCTCTCGTCCACGAAGAACGAGTCGGGGATTTTGTCGCTGCCGTACGCCTTGTTGATCGAGTTCGAAGGGTCCCAGAGCACCTTCACGCCGGTGTTCTTCAGGGACATTCGCTCGAGGAACGGAGCGACGTCCTCCCGCTTCTCGTCGATGCTCACAGCGAGGATCACGACGTCATCGCGGTCACCCAGCCGCTGCGCGAGTTGGTCGAACTGTGGCCATTCCGTGATGCACGGCTCGCACCAGGTCGCCCAAAAGTTGACGAGCACGAGCTTGCCGCGGAAGTCCGCCAGCGACACCTCATTGCCCTCGAGATCCTGGGCTGTGAACTCCGGAGCCATGAACGGCTCCCGGCTGTCGATGGATGCCGTCCCGCTATCGAGGTCGAACGTCACCGCGAGGTCTTCGCTTCCGGAGAGGTCCAGCGAGAACACGACCGGTTCTGCGTCGGGAGTCGCGACGACGAGTTCCTGCGGGCCGTGGGGAAGCAGCAAGGAGAGCTCGCCGGACTCGGTCTTGGTTTCGACCCCGTTGCCCTTGGCGTCGGGGTTGAAGCTCGCCTCGGCGACAGGGCTGCCACCTCGGGTCACGGTGGCGCGGACCCGGGAGCGGAACTCGGGCCGCAGCGCGCCGCAGATCGATGCGTTTTGAGTCTCCACAGCGCCGCGCAAGGACCACGCGAACATGAACACCAAGAGACCGCCAACGCCGACGTACAGCACGTAGACGAGCATCCCGAACGCATCGGGACCGGTCCGGGCCTGGGGCTTCGCCTCGCTCACGCCTCGGACGGTAGCAGAATCCACGCTCATTGCTCGACTATGGCGGCTTCGGCCATGAGCGCCTCATAGACGCCCACCATCGGTGTCCCGGCGTCTACGAGCGCCTGAGCCATCGGACGCTGCGCCGCGACGGCCTGGCGCAGCGTCTTGAGCGGCACCGCGCCGCGGACGTAGTGCCCGTTGACGAACGTGGCCGGGGTTGAGCGAATGCCAAGGTCGCGGGCCATCTGCACGTCGGCCTGCACCCGGTCCTCGATCGCCTGGTCTTGGACGTCGAGCTCGAACTGCGCGACGTCCAGGCCCAGCGCTTCGGCCATTGCCGAGAAGTCCGCGTCCGCGAGCGATTCCCGGGACTCGAACAGCTTGTCGTGCATCTCCCAGTACTTCCCCTGACGCTCGGCCGCCAGAGCAGCCTTCGCGGCATCGCGGGCTCGGGGGTGCGATGGGATCGGCAGCTGCATGGACACCACCCGCACCCCCTGCTCCTGTTCGGCCAGTTCGTGCAGCGATGGGGCGATCCGGCCGCAGTACGGGCACTGGAAGTCACTGAAGACCGCCACGGTGACCAGCGCATCGGCGGGGCCGAGTGCCGGGCGTCCGGCGACATCCACCCGATAGGTGACGTCGGGGTCGAGCCCCCCCGGCTGCGCTGCAGGCTTGGGAGGGTTGGGGTCTCGGCTGCGACGCTGCTTGACTGCGCCTTGCATGAGCTTCGCGTACACCTCGGCCTCGGGCGTCCCCGCATCGATCAGGCGCTCGGCGTTGTCGGCCTCGAACTCGAGGACCTCGTTCCACTGCCCCTTGTCCCGAAACCCGACGTAGCGATGGCCGTTGACATAGAAGACCGGGGTCCCTGTCACGCCCAGCTTGGCACCGGCAAGCATGTCGTCATCGACGGACTTGGCCGCTGCCGGACTCGCGTAGTCGCGGAGGAACCGCTCAGGGTCCATCCCCATCGCCTCGGCACGCGCGGCGATGTCCTTGACCGACGAGTTGGCCTCGAACAGGTCCTTGTGCATCTCCCAGAACTTGCCCTGTTGGTGCGCGGCCCAAGCGGCCTTGGCTGCCGGCAACGCGAGGCGGTGCCCAGGAAGCGGGAAGTGCTTGTAGATCAAGCGGACGTCGTCGTCGCGCTTGGCCATCGCCTCCTCCAGGGGTTCACGAGCCCGCGCGCAGTACGGGCACTGATAGTCCGCAAACTCGATCACCGTGACCAACGCGACCTCGGGGCCGTGCGCGGGCTCGTCACCCCGCAAGGCCACGTCGTAACGGGTGTCATCGTCGAGCACCGGCGGGCCGTCGAAGTCGTCTTGCACGACACGACCGATCAGGAACCCCAGGCCCAGCGCCATCAGAAACGCCAGCACCCCCATCAGGGGCCCGGAGCCGGACTTCTTGTCCTCGGTGGTCTCGGTCGACTCGCTCATCGCGATGGCCTCTCAGCGAGCGCCGGCGACCTTCGCCGCGCGCATGATTCGAGCGTAGAGCTCGTTGCGAGGCACGCCCGCGTCCATCAGTTTCTTCGCGAACGCCCGCTCCTCGTCGATGATCGCTCCCAACGCCTGAGCATCCATCGCACCGGAGAAGCTCCGACCGTTGATGAAGAAGGACGGGGTGCCGCGAACCCCCAGCCGTCGACCGAGCGTCTTCTCGAGCTTGAGGCGTTCTTCGGTCTCTTCGCTGTCGAGGTCGGCTTCGAACTGTGCCTTGTCCAAGCCCAGCGACCCTGCGGCCTCGACGAGCTGCTCCCGGGACAGCGAGGCACGGTGGGCGAACATGTGATCGTGCATCGCCCAGAACCTGCCCTGCGACTGGGCCGCGATCGCAGCCTTGGCAGCGAGCGGAGCCTGGGGATGCATCGGCATCGGGTACTGATGGAAGACGACCCGGAGGTCTTCGGGATAGACCGACTCGAGTTCGTGCACGGTCTGCGCGAACGTGCCGCAAAAAGGGCACTGGAAGTCGCTGTACTCGACAATGGTGACCAGCGGCTCCGCGGCACCTCGAATGCCGTCCGTCGGCTTGTACGTCGCCCGAACCCGATCTCCGTCGCCCCGCGCCAACTCGGCGTGGGCGTCGTCGACGTCGTTCATGTGGACGAGCGGTTTGTCGTAGGTGGGGTCTGGGCCGGCGCTCTTTTTGTTGCAACCGCCAAAGACGAGCGTCGCCGCGAAGGCGAGCGAGGAGAGGATGCGAAGCGTGGTCACGGGTTTGGATATCCTTCGGGGCCGATGGCGCCGTCCATGAGACGAGCCCGGAGCTGGTCGCGGGGGACCCCCTCCTCTTCGGCGAGCTTGTTCGCAGCGTCGAGTTCTTCTTGAATCACGCCGCCGAGGCGACCGGGGCGGAAACCGCTGACGTACCGGCCATTGATGAAGAACCCTGGGGTGGCGACGACGCCGAGCCGCAGTGAGGTGCGCAGGTCGTCATCCACGGCCTGCCCGACCGCCGTACTGTCGAGGTCGGCCTTGAACTGCTCGACATCGAGACCCAACTCCGTGGCGATCGCGATGAAGGCAGCGCGATCCAACGCGCCCTCATGGGCGAAGATCGCGTCATGGTAGGGCCAGAACTTGCCCTGCGTGCCCGCGGCCACCGAGGCTTTGGCCGCTCCGCGTGCGGCGGTGTGAATCTCGAGCGGCACGTGGCGCACCACGAACTGCACGTCGTCCCCATGCTTCTCCCGCAGCCCGAGCAGCTCTTCGTGGGCTTTGCGGCAGTAGGGACACTGGAAGTCGAGCAGCTCCACGACTTGGACCGGCGCCGTGTCGGGACCCAGTGGGGATGACTCGCCCGGCGCGATGTCGTAGCGGGCGTCGTGGGTGGGTGCGACGAGGTTGGCTGGAGGATCGGTGAGCTTCTGCTTGTCGGCCAGCTCCGCGCGGAGCTTGTCGGCTCCTTTGGGCGCGGTGACACGCTTGCTCGATGCCGAGGCCATCACCTTGTCGTAGAGTTCGGCGCGCGGGGTTCCGGAGGCGAGCAGATCCTTGGAGCGCGCAATCTCCTCGTCGAGGATTCCGTGCCACGCCGCTTCCTCAGCGTAGCCGGCCATGTACAAGCCGTTCACGAACGCCACCGGAAGCCCGACGATTCCCAGACGCTTGGCCTCCCGGCGGTGCCGCATTCGCGTCCCGGAGTGCGCCCCCGTGTCCAGGTCATCCATGAACTTGGGCACATCCAGACCGATCGACTGGGCGTGTTTTCGGAGCGTGGGGCGATCGAACGCTCCGATGTGCTCGAACAGCTCGGCGTGCATCTCCCAGAACTTGCCCTGCGCACCGGCAGCGAACGCCGCCTCGACCGCCTCCTCTCCCTTGCCGAAACCGGGCACGGTGTACGAACGGAAGATGACCCGCAGGTCCTGCCCGTAGTCCTCGAGCAGGTTGTCCATCACCGACCAGGTGCGACCGCACGGCGGGCAGGCGTAGTCGGTGTAGAGGATGACCGTGACCAGCGGGGTCTCCCCCCCACGCGCGTACTCCTCTCCAAAGAGCGGAACGCGATAGCGCTCGGCGTCGATCCGCACCCTCGGCGCGGCCTCGGCTCCATTGTCGGAACTCGGGCACCCCGTCAGGCCAAGGGCGACGAGCAAGGCGGTGCACAGATGAATCGGGCGCATCACGATCGATGGCCAACGTAGCAAACTGCGCGGCCATACTGCGGCGAAGCGATCCGACCGATCCGCCGAAGCTCGGCGCGATGCGCGTTCTGGCTTCAACGCCGCCCCGAGCCAGGCCAGAACCGCCGCCAAACCAAAGCGAAAACGCCACGTCCTGAAGGGGACGTGGCGTTTTCTTGGAGCGGGAAACGAGATTCGAACTCGCGACTTCAACCTTGGCAAGGTTGCGCTCTACCAACTGAGCTATTCCCGCGAAGGGATGCGGAGATTGCCCCAACCCCCTGGGGGAGTCAAGGGAGAATTCGTACATTCTCGCGCATGCATGAGACCTCGTGTCCATGCGCATAACCAAGGACTCGAGTTCGTGTTGCGGCGCCGCGAAGGGGGGAGTAGAACGAGGCGAATCGAGGCTCGCACGGGGTGAATTCTTCCTCAGACTCTATCGGACTGGTTGGCGCACGTGGATACGCGGGCCAGGTGCTCCATGCGCTTCTCATGCACCATCCTTGCATGAAGCCGGTCACGAACATCCATCGTGAGCCCACCTCCGATGCGATCGACTCGTTCCGCGAGTGTCGCGCGGTCGCGCTGGCGATCCCCGACGGGCCCGCACTGGCCTGGACCGAGGCGCTCAACTCCGCTGGAATCAAGGTGCTCGACCTGTCGGGGGCGCACCGGCTCCGGGACGAGATCCACTATGGGATCCCCGAGTTGTGGGGCGCGCCGAGTGCGGACGCTGCGGTCGTCGCGAACCCCGGTTGTTACCCCACCGCCACCCTGCTCGGGCTCGCTCCGTTGCTGCGCGCGAAGGCGATCGACGCCACACCGGTCGCGGTGGTCGGGGCGAGCGGAACCTCGGGTGCCGGAAAAACCCCCAGAGACGACCTTCACTTCAGCGCGCTGTTCGGCAACACGTTTCCGTACAAGGTCGGCAGTCACAAGCACATCCCGGAGATCGCCCGGCACCTCGGCACGCCGGTCACCTTCGTGACGCAGCTTCTGCCGATCGTGCGCGGCATCTTGGTGACAGCATTCGTCAAGCCGACCCGCTCACCGCAAGACGTGCTGCACACGCTCCAGAGTTTCTACGCGGACCAACCCTACGTCACAGTGCTCCCGGAGCCCGGACCGGGTCTCGGCGTGGCGCATGTCGTGGGCAGCCACCAGGCGGTCATCGCAGTGGGTCCCGCGGACGACGGCGGCTTGGTTCCCGTCTTCGCCACCATCGACAACCTCATGCGCGGGGCCGCAAGCCAAGCGCTCACCAATCTCAATCTCTGGCTCGGCCTGCCCCAGCACGCCGGCCTCCCTCAGCCTCTTGCCCACGTTGGAAACGACGTGCCTCCCATGACTCGCGCGCTGCCATGAGCACCACCGACATCACCATCCACACCGACTTGGCGCCCTCGTTCCCGGTCGCAGGATTCCGTTTCGCCGGGACTCGGTGCGGCATCAAACACGCGCGGCCAGACCTCGCGCTGCTCGTCTCCGATCGGCCCACGGTCGTCGCTGGCTGCTTCACGCAAAACCGAGTCCGCGCCGCTTGTGTGGAGCGAAATGCCGCCGCGCTTCCAGCCGATGGCATGCGGGCCGTACTGATCAACAGCGGTAACGCGAACGCGATGACCGGCCCCACCGGAGTGGACGACAACCTCCGTATGGCCAGCGCAGCGGCCACCGCCCTCGATCTCGACGTCGACGCCGTGTTGACCGGATCGACGGGGATCATTGGTGTGCCCCTGCCGGTCCAGCTGATCGAGGAAGCCGCCAGCGAGTTCGAGAACAAGCTTCAGGACGACCCACGCGAGTTCGCCAAGGCGATCCTCACCACCGACACGTGCACGAAGGTCGCCCACACCACCCTCGAGCTCCCCGGCCACGACGCGCCGGTTCGCCTGCTTGGTGTCGCGAAGGGCTCCGGCATGATTCACCCAAACATGGCGACGACGTTCGGCTTCCTGCTGACCGACGCCGCCATCGCGCCGGCGAAGCTGCAGGCGATGCTCAGCCCGGCGGTCGATCGCACGTTCAATGCGATCACCGTCGATGGCGACTCTTCGACCAACGACATGGTCCTGGCACTCGCCAACGGCGCCTCCGGTGTTCACGTCGAAGGAGAAGCTGCCGAAGCCTTGTTCGCCGAAGCCTTGAACGGCGTGCTCCTCGCGCTCGCCAAACAGGTGGCTCGCGATGGGGAGGGCGCGACTCGGCTCATCGAAGTTGAGGTCACCGGCGCCCCGAATGAGTCCATCGCCCGAGACCTCGCCCGCGGCGTCTGTCGCAGCAGCCTGGTCAAGTGCAGCGCGTTCGCCGGCCAGCCCGAGTGGGGCCGCGTGAGCATGGCGATCGGTCAGGTTGCGGCCGAACACAGCCTGCAACTCGACCCCGGCGCGCTGACCATTCACGCCCAGGGCACCCTGCTCTACGACCGCTCCGGGCCGAAGCTCGGACACAACACGGCCTCCCTCCGCGCCGGACTTCAGCAAACCGAGGTGCGCTGGAGCGTGGACGTTGGCATGGGAGGCACAGGGTCCTCGGTCGCGTACGGCTGCGACCTCAGCTACGACTACGTGCGCATCAACGCCGACGAATCCAAACAGATCGAGGTCAGTCGCAGCGGCGCCGTCTCACGCAACCTTTCCCTGGCTGCGTACTCGCCCCGTCTCAAGCATCAGCTGCTGTGCGAAGGGCTCTCGTACGTTCGCAGGTTCACGGGGATGCGTGTGATGGTCGTGCTTCCCAACCTGGAGAAACTCGACGCTCCCATCGCCACGCTGGCGCACGACTTGGAGCTCTGTCTGGACGCGGGCCTCAAACCGGTCGCGGTGCTCCCCTCGGCCGCGGCGGTCGAGACCATCGCAGAGCACATGAGGCAGGCGGGACGGTTCGCGGCGAGCGTTGCAACCGATGCCGTGAACATCAGCAACCTGCTCGACCGCGGGCACCTGTGTTTGCTTGCCCGCACCGAGCCCGCCCCCGATGCAACGGTCGACCTTGCGCTCAAGCTCGGCATTCAAAAGCTCATCGTGCTCGCCGCCGACGGAGGGCTCCGCGACAAACATGGCCTCGTCCAGCGGCTCTCGCCGGACACCTTTCTCACCGGCCTCGAACGTGGCCGCTTCGATGCGACGGACCCCGAACTGCTCGTCCTCGCGCGGCATGCAGCCAAGCGTGGACTCTCGGCGTTTCATGCCATCGACGGCCGTATTCCACACGCCGTGGTCGGCGAGCTTTTCACCGACGAAGGCATTGGCACGCTGATCACCCGGCAGGCGCTGGGATGAAGGGCGCGAAGGCACGCAGACTTGCGCTCAAACAGCTGCTGCTCAGTGGCCAAACCGGCACCCAGCAAGAGCTCTGCGACCTGCTGGGTGGGCGGGGGTTCGACGCGACCCAGAGCACGATCAGCCGGGATCTCAAGTCCCTCGGCGCCCAGCGTCGGCAACGGGCGGACGGAGAGTTCGCGTACCACCTCCTGGCTGAGGCGACCGCCGCCTTCGACGCCGACATGGTCCAGGACGTGATGCACAACGAATCGATGCTCCTGCTGAGAACCCGCATCGGTCGTGCACAAGCGGTCGGTTTCGACCTCGACTCCATGCGACACCCGGACATCCTCGGCACTTTGGCCGGCGATGACACCGTGCTCGTCATCCCCCGTAGCGTGACCCGGGTGGCTGCGCTTGCGGCTTCGCTGCGCGAACTCGCGGGGCTCTGAGTCGAGCGCGAGCCGCCCCGGGTATCATCGCCCGGGTGGGTGACGACTCTGGGCAGTCCCTTGGGGACGACAGCGACCGCAGAAGCGATCAGCCGACGGTCGCGGGCGCGGGCGGTCCAGCGCCATCGGACTCTCCCCGCATCTCCAAGGGTGATGCCGTGGGGCGATACGTGGTCCTCGAGCTCGTCGGTCACGGCGGGATGGGGCGCGTCTACAAAGCCTACGACCCCAAGCTGAAGCGAGAGGTCGCGCTCAAGCTGCTGCGGACCAACGACGCGGAGATGGAGCAGCGCGCGATCCGAGAGGCCCAGGCCATGGCATCCCTGTCCCACCCCAACGTCGTGCCCGTGTATGACGTCGACCGGGCCGACGCGCGGATCTACATCGCGATGGAGTTCATCCCGGGCAAGACGCTGCGGGCTTGGCTGAAGACGGTCCAGCCTTCCGAGCGCACGGTGCCAGCGGTGCTCGAGATCATGCTTCAGGTCGGACGCGGTCTGGCAGCCGCCCACGACGCGGACCTGGTGCACCGCGACCTCAAGCCGAGCAATGTCGTCCTGGGCGAGGACGGACGCGCTCGCGTCATGGACTTCGGTCTCGCCCGCGGCGGCGGCGTCGAAACGGACACCGGAGACTTCTCGGGCGAATCGGTCGACACAACGGGGCCCCTGACGCGAATGGGGACCGTGCTCGGCACGCCGCCATACATGCCACCCGAACAGCACCGCGCCGGCTTGGTCGACGAACGTAGCGACCAGTTCGCCTATTGCGTCGTGTTCTACGAAGCGCTGTTCGGGCGCCGACCGTTCGAAGCGGACAAGCTCGAAGCGCTGGCCCAGCTCAAGGAACGCGGGCTCTCGCAATGGCCGACCGACCCGCCAGTCCCCCCGTGGCTCGCCAAGGCGATCCGCAAGGGTCTGTCGCCGCGGCCGGCAGGACGTTTTCCCACGATGGACGCCCTGCTCAGCGCCATCGATCGCGGCTCCGGGACCAGCACGCGACGTGGGCCGGTCCTGGGTGCGGCCCTCGTCGCGAGCGTGGGCGTCGCCGGTGCGCTCGCATGGAGCCAAGCGGGCACGCCCGAAGCCGACGATCCGTGCGCGCACACAACGGAGGTCGCCGGGGAGCTGTGGAACGAGACCGAGCGCTCGACGGTGACGACCAGGCTCCAGAGCGCAGCACTTCCGTTTGCGGTCGACACGGCTTCGAGGGTTTCGACGATGTTGGACGCGTACGCGGACCGCCTCGCCCAGGGGCGATACGACGCCTGCGCCGCCACCGAGCTTCGGCACGAACAGTCCGCCCTCTTGATGGACCGACGGTTCGCTTGCTTGGACCGTGCCGGCGTCGCGCTTCGCTCCACGGTTCGCGAACTCAGCACACCGGATGACGAGGCGGTGGTGCGCAACGCGATCCGCACCGTGCTCGGCCTCCCCAAGCTTGCACATTGCGACGACCAGGAGCGACTGATGACCGCCCTGCCCCGCCCCGAGGACCCAACCGTCGCCGCGGAGGTCAGCGCCATCGAAGCGAGACTGGAAGAGGCCCGGGTGAAACGACGTGCGGGGCACCACGAGCAAGCCCTGGCCGACGCTCGCGAGCTGGCACGTTCGGCGGAGCGCGTTGCCTACCAGCCCGTGCGCGCGGAGGCCCTCTACCTTCTAGGACAGTTGCTCTCGAAGTCGGGTGAATACGCGCCCGCCCGCGAGACGTTGCAGCGGGCCTACCACGCAGCCATCGTCTCCGGACATGACACCGTTGCGGCCGACGCCGCGGCGGAGCTGACCTTCGTCGTCGGCGGTCTCATGCAGGATCACGAAGGCGCCCGCACGCACGTGGAAGACAGTCGCTCGTGGGCCGAGAAGGTCGGGACCGATGACGCACGCGCCCGATACGAGAACATCCACGCCACGCTGCTGCAGCAGACCGGCCACTACAAGGAGGCCCAACGACGCTTTGAGCGGGTGTTGAAGCTCCGCGAGACCACCTCCGAGCCGGACTCCCTGCCCGTCGCCAACGCCCTGAACAACCTCGCCAACGTCTTCATGGATCAAGGCCAGCCCGAGCGCGCCGTCGCCTTGTACGCCCGTTCGGTGAGTATCGGAGAGAGACTCTACGGCCCCGAGCACGTCGTGGTCGGTGCCTACCTGAACAACCTCGCCAACGCGAAGGCTGGGCAGGGGCTTCTCGACGAAGTCTGGCCGCTGTACGAACGCGCGCTGTCGATCTTCGAACGCACCTATGGCCCCGAGCACCCCGACGTCGCGGGGTTCAACGTCAACATGGCGGGCACCGCGTGGCGGCGGGGCAAGCTCGGCGAGGCTCAGGCGCGCTACGCCAAGGCGCTGGCGATCCAACGCGCAGTCCTGGAGCCTGCGCACCCCAAGCTCGCACAGACGCTGTCCGGCTATGGGCTGCTGCAGCTGGAGCGCGGAGACGTCGACGCGGCCGCCGACCTCCTCGATGAGGCGCTTCGTATCAACGAGTCGGCCTATGCGCAGGACCATCCCAGCGTCGCCCAGAGCCTGGAGCGAGTCGCCCTCATCGACCTCGAACGTGAAGCGTACGACGCCGCGGCCACCCGACTCGAACGGGCTGCGAAGATCCGCGCGACGACCGAGAGCACGGAAGCCGACCGGGCTCAGGGCGAGTTCATCCTCGCCCGAGCGTTGTGGGGCCAAGGGCACTCGGATCGAGCGCGCGCCTCGGCCGAGGCCGCCCTCCGCCGGGTGGGCGCGCCCGATGGCGAGTTCGGCCAAGAGGTCCGCGCCTGGCTCGGCGAACACCCGCGGTGACGCTGACGCGGCTACCGGCGACGCATCGACACCAGCAGGGCGACCAGCATGACCCCACGCGAGTCGTAGAAGTCACCCGTGAAGGTCGCGGACATCAACAACACGAGCAGGACGGCAAGGTCTCGCGCGTAGAGGTCTGCGTTGGCCGCAAAGACCCGCCACAGCTGCGGGCCCAACATGGCCGCCAGGAGCACGACGGAGATCAGGCCCCCCTCGCAGAACGCCTCCAGCACGATGTTGTGGGGATAGGCGTGAAACCCACCGGCCGCGAACGCGGCGAGCCCTTGCCCAACGAGCGGAGCATCCAGCCCCATCTCCCAGGCGTGAATGTAGATATCCATCCGCCCCGCGTCGTGGCGTTCTTCGAGCGTGAGTACGAGGAAACGCTCTTCGAACGAGTGCAGCGCTGACTGCCCCACGTCGGTGAACGTGGCGACGAACCATCCGAACACGACCAGTCCCAACGCGATCTTGACGAAGCGGCCGACCGGGATGCGCTTGGCGTACACGAGGGTCGAGGTGCCCACCATCATGCCGACGATCGCTCCACGCGACCCGGAGAGCAGGGCCAACACCGCCCCGAGCCCGGCGGCGAACAGCCACAGGGTTCGCCTCCGTCGTCCGGCGAGGATCGCCGACAGACTCAACATCAGGAGAACGGCCATGTTGCGGCCGAACACGTTGGGTCCGCCGCCAAGCACCGCGAGTCGCTCTCCCGAGCCTCCGACCCACGACAGAAGTCCCATCACGCCCATCAGGCCCAGCGAACCTGCGAGTGCATCCCAGAAGCGATTGATCAGCAGGGTCGGCCCGGTCCAGCGCGCGATTCGAGCCACGGATGTGAGTGCCACGAGGACGAGCAGCATCTCGTAGGCCTTGGTCCACGGGAGGTCGGAGGTCGGAGCCCAGAGCACGGATGCGATGAGGAACCCCAAGAACGCCACCACGGCGCCGACGTTGGTGCGCAGGACGGGTTCGCTCTCGAGCGTGCGACCGAGTGCGGGGGAGTAGGCGACCGCGGCCAGCCCCACGACGATCCAGGCACGCGGCTCGAACAGCGCACTGGTCTCTCCAAAGCCCAACCGAGCCAAGCTCCATCGTCCAGAGAGGATGAACAGGGCCATTCCGATCGCGGTGGCCCAGGCGACCTGGCGGCGCGGTGAATCGTCATGCATGGGGACCACCTCTGCGGAGCCGGACACAGGCGAACGTGACTGCGAGCATCGCCCCGGTGGCTCCGACCGCGAGCCCCAATGCGCTGGCCTTCGCCGCGCCCATCAGACCGCTGCAGGGAACCCAAGCCAGTGCGGCGACTCCCGTGGTCGTCGCCGCGACGAGATACAGGACCGCTTGCGTCTTCAGCAGCCGGGCTGCCGTCAGCGCATACATCGACAGCGCGAGCACGAAGTGCATCGCCCCGCCGATCATGATCCACACGAACTCGGGCTGATAGGCGGCGAACGATTCCGCATAGGCCAGACCCAGGAAGATGTCGCCAACCGTCGCGGCGACGAGAACCCCAACGCTGCCCATGGCAGCCGCGAGCCCGAACAGACCCAGCGACATCTTGGCGAACGCCGGAGCGTTTCGCTCGGCGACGTGGCGAGCGAGCCGCGGTGCGAGCGGGGCACCCAGCGCAAAGACGAACGCGCTGCCGACCGTGACGACGTATGTCATCGGCACATAGAACCCCAGCAGCTCCTCGCCTAGGTTCGCCTCCACCACGTACCGCGGCAGGTTCTGGTTCAGCGAGTCGACCAGCCACATCAGGCCCATCGGAAGCGCCATCAAGACCAGCCCCCGTGGAGAACCGCCCTTGGCGCTGTGGGACTGGCCACGCGCATCGAGCAGCGCATCGGAGCGCGGTCGGTCGTGCAGAAGCCAGACCGCCGCCCACGCGGCCGCCATGCACAGCACCGCGAGCGGGAGATTTCCGGTCGTGACCATGACGGCGGTGAGCGCACCGAGCCCCGCGACGGCGCGCAGGATCAGAGACTTGCTGAAGCCGTCCATGCGACCGAAGCGTTGAAACACGCCGTATCGCAGGTCTTCGAGCATCTCGATGGACTTGGCCAGGGCGACCGCGGCGATGACCCACGCTGCGGTACCTTCGTACAGGGACGCGGCCATGACGGCGCACACCAACAGTCCGACCAGCGCCGTCACTCGGCGCACCTGTCCGTACGTCGACCAACCGAAGCGTCCGGTGCTGTCCGTCGCGTAGAGGTTCCGCAGATGCATGTTGCAGAACACCATCACCGGGGCGGTCACGGCGAGGCCGAGCGAGAAGCGCCCCACGTCGGCGACCGAGCCCAGCTTCGCGACGAGCACCAGGGTTCCCCACTGGGCGAGGCCGTAGATGACCCGCCCCGCGAGCGTCCACCCGAAGCTGCCCCGGCGGGACAGCTCAGGAAGCAACTGCGATGTCGTCGGGGTTGGCATCGTCGTCTTGAAGGTCGTCGGCCTCGGCCGGGGACTGGGTGTAGTCGGACGAGTAGGCGTACCCTCCGCCGTAGTAGTAGTAGCCGTCATCTCCGCCGTGCTCCCGCTCGACGGCGTTGAGCACCAGGCCTTTGGGCGCTCCCAGGCGGTTCCACACCACTCGGGCGCGCCGGGCATGGGCTCGCTGGAGGACGCCGGGCCGGGCGACGACCAGCAGGAGGTCAGCGTGCTGGGCGACGACCGAACCGTCGGGAACAAACGACGGTGCGCTGTCGAGGAGCACGTAGTCGTAGCGAAGCCGCGCCGCTTCGATCAGCTCTCCGAGCTTGGGAGACATGAGCGATGGCAGCGAGTCCGGCACCCGCTGGCCAGCCGTCAGGACGTGAACGCCACACTCCTGCGGGCGGATGAAGTCGGCGAAGTCCGCGACGTTGCCGTGGGCAAGCAGGTTCGTGAAACCGCGGTCCCGCTTGACTCGCCACTCGCGGTGCTGGACGGGACGCCGAAGGTCGAGGTCCACGACGAGCACCGAAGAACCGGAGCGCGCCAAGGAGATCGCGAGGTTGGAGACCACCGTGCTCTTTCCCTCTCCTTGCTGGCTGGACGACAGCGCGATGACGCGGCCGCGGCCCGCCTCGGCCGGTGTCAGCGTGACGGACACGCATAGTGCCCGGAACGCCTCGGCTGCCGGAGAGTGGGTCTCGGCCCAGATCGCTTGGTGCGGAAGCCGGGAGTTGTCGCGTTGCGACGCCTTGGTCGCCTCGGGAAGTTTCGGCACCACGCCGTAGACCCCAAAATCGAACTCGGCGGCGACGTCGTCGACCGAGGACAGCTTCCGTCGCAAGGCGTGGGAGAGCCAGGCGGTCGCGAGCGCGAACATCACCGCAGCTGCAAAGCCCGATGCCCAGATCCGAACGCGGCGGGGGGACGCCATGTCGTGCGGCACGTTGGCCCCCTCGACGATGCGCTTGTCGATGGTCGTAGAGGCCTCGAGGATCTCCGCCTCGCGGTAGCGCTCCAACAGGAAGGCGTAGAGTTTCTGGCTGACCTCGACGTCTCGCATCAGGCGTGCGAGCTGAAGATTCTTGGCGGGGAAGTCGGTGAGGACCGCCGCGGCAGCGTCCCGCTCTCGGCGCAGGTTGGCCATCCGGCTGCCCACGTTCTTGCGCGCGGTGCCCAACAGTTGGCCCACCTGTTTGCGTTGCCGCCTCAGCCGACGATTGACCTCGACGAGTTTCGGGTGGTCGGCGGTCAACGATGCCGACATCGTGGCGGCCTGGGTCTCGGCCTCGGTCAGGGCACCGATCGATGCGGCGAGGACCGGGTCGGCGATGAAGCTGGCGGTGAGGTGTGCCCCCTCCCCTCTCTTCATCCGGGTCCGCAACCCTTTGTGAAGCGACCCCAGCACGGCGGCCTCGACGTCCGCTTGGCGGAGCTCGGCCTCGATCACCGAGACGCTCTCAATGGTGACCTTGGCCTGCGTGTCGAGTTGCACGGCATGCTCGGCTTCAGAGAACTCGCGCAACTCCTGCTCGGCGACGGCCAGCTCCTTGTCGGCGTCTTCGAGGCGTTGCCGAATGAACTCGGCGGACTTCGAAGCCCCGGTGGCCTGCCAGTCGAGGCTCTGCTGGAGGTATCGCCGCATGAGGTCGTCGACGACGGCCTGCGCCACGAAACGGTCCGCGTGAACGAAGCGCACCGCCACGAGGTCGGTCGCGTGGTCTCGGTTTCCGACCGGCGCGACAGAAAGCTGCGGCAGCAGGCGGTCGAGCAGCTCGCCCTCCGTCTCGACGTAGATGGTGCCCGGGACGCCGATCTCTCCGGGGAGCGTTGCAAACGACAGCGCCAGGCCGTCGGTCTCGAGCGTCTCGCCCACCGCGAGGGTGAACGCTTCCGCGACACCGGGCTCCCCCACCGCGATCGCGATCGTGGACTCGTCGGTCGCTTCGACACGAACGGTCACCCCCTCGAGGCGCTCCGGCGAGAGCTGAGCAAACGCCAACGATCCGCGCAACGAGGTGAGCCATGCGGGCGTCGGGCTCTGCTTGCCGGTCGCGACGTCCCACTGCGGCGTCACCATCCAGGGCCGCTTTGGGTCGATGACGTGGAGTCCGAGCGATGTGAACGTCTCGACGACGGCTTCGCGCCGCCGCAGAATCTCGACCTCGGTGTCGACTTGGGAGCCGCCGAGCTCGCCCATGAAGTCCAGCATGGGCATGGCGCTGCCGCCCTCGT
Organism: uncultured Pseudomonadota bacterium; assembly: GCA_913061055.1. Taxonomy (GTDB): domain Bacteria; phylum Myxococcota_A; class Polyangia; order Nannocystales; family Nannocystaceae; genus CAJXVA01. Next base: position 32,732 of record CAJXVA010000008.1, on the reverse strand, counting down.
TCGACACCTGCACGACCCCAGCGCTCGAGTACGACGGGAGCGCGAAGAACCCGAACAAGATGAACGGCGCGAGGGTGAGCACACCTGCACCCACCGCCACCCATCTGTAGCGTCGGAGCAGGCCAAACCAGCTGCCGAGCAGCGTGGCCAAGCCCGCCTTTTCAGTTGTGCCGCCGCCGCCCTCAGGGGGCTGAGCCACAGCGCGGGTGGAGTCGCTACGGAGAGGCCGAATGACGTCGTCCATGGTGTGCTTTCACGGGGCCAGCCTTGGTCCCGCAGGAGGTCTCTGCGTTCGGGCATGGGTCGGCGCAACACCACAGCTGTGCCCGAAGACGGCCGATACCGGGCCCGGTGGACCGATCCGTGCCGGCTGGCCCCAAACCGGCCTCTTCGGCGGACGGCCCCCGGGCAGATCGATCGCGTGAGGCCCGGTGGTGGCGACAACCCGCACCACACGGCACACTGAACCCAGGCGATCGATGGACGGCGAGTACAACTGGGCGGCGCTGGCGGTCCCGATCTTCTTGGGCGCCACCCTCCTCGAGGCATGGATCGCCCGCAAACGGCGCCAAGACCTCTACGCGTTCGGCACCGCGCTGAGCGATCTGGCGTGCGGCACCGTCTTTCAGGCGGGCGAGTTGGTGCTCAAGCTCGGCTTCGTCGCCGCCTACGTCTGGTTGTTCGAACACGCCCGCCTGGTGACCTGGGACGAGAGCGGTCCGTGGCCCTGGGTGCTGGGCATCGTGGGCGTGGACTTCCTGTTCTACTGGTGGCACCGGGTCAGCCACGTGGTCAACGTGCTGTGGGCCGTCCATGGGGTCCACCACCAGAGCGAGGACTACAACCTCGCCGTCGCCCTCCGTCAGCCGCTGTTCGAGCCTGTCACCTGGTTCGTGTTCTACGCCCCGCTCGCCCTGCTTGGCGTCTCGCCAGTGGTCTACTTGGCGGCCTACGGCATCAACCGCTTCTATCAGTTCTGGATCCACACCCAGGTTGTCGACAAGGGGCCGGGCTGGGTCGAGTGGCTGCTCAACACGCCGAGTCACCATCGTGTGCACCACGGGGTCAACGAGCAGTACCTCGACAAGAACTACGGCGCGGTGCTGATCGTCTGGGACCGGTTGTTCGGGACCTTCGAACCCGAGGTCGAGACCCCCGTCTACGGCACGACCGTTCCGCTGCGAAGCTACAGTCCGCTGTGGGCCAACTTCGTCCACATCAGCCGCATCATCACCCTGGGCCGGCTCGCCTCGACGACGCGGGAGCGACTGTGGGCTTGGGTCGCGCACCCGGCCTGGTTGCCCCGCGGCGTTACCGAGCCCGAACCCAAGGTCGACCGCACGGCCTACGAGAAGTACCGGCCCCAGGTCGTGCCCAAGCTACGGGCCTACCTGCTCGCGCACTTCGGTTTGGCCGGCGGCGCGATGGGAGTTGTCGTGTTCTTCGAGCACAGCCTCACCCCCCTGCAGCTCGCCGGTGCGGGGGCCGTCCTGATCGCGACGTTTGCTGCGATTCTGGGACTCGCCGAGGGTCGCGGCTGGGCGTGGCCGCTGGAGCGGGCACGACTGCTCGGGGCCGTCACGGTCTCCTCGTGGCTGCTCTCGAGCGCGGCCGGCTGGAGCACCGCCCAGGCGCTCGGCGCTGGCGGGGTGCTTGGCGTCACCTGCATTGCGGCGCTCCTCATCTTGCGCCCCGATCGCGCCCGCCCCAAAGCCTGAGCGGCGGCCTCAGGCTTGGTGCCGATGCGAGAGTCGGCCCAAGGCGCTCTGGAGATGACCCAGCGGCGTGTGCTCGGGCGCGACAAACGGGAGCACGAACCCGGCGGCCTCGTCGGTGGTGGCGAAGACCCGATGCGGATGCCCTGCCCGCGACAGCAAGGTGATCGTCGCGACCGCTGCCCGAGCGGCCGACGCCCAGAACCCTTCGCCGGGCACCACCGTCGTCGTCACCAGGACATGCGCCGCGGTACTCGCCAGAACGGCGGAGGCCTTCTTGCGCGCGGCCGTATCTGGGATCTGCAGCCCAAACTCGATCACGTTGAACACGACGACGCCCTTCGGGTAGCGAGACGCCAGATCGAAGCTCGCCGTCTCGCACGCGGCCAGGCCGGCGACCGAGACGGGGGCGAACCAGTGCGTGAACATCACGTTGCGCCACTGGACCACCCGGTGGTCCGCGCCCTCCGAGCAGATCCGCTCGTCGTCATCGAGGCGGAGCACCGTGGAGGGTGATGGGCTCACCGGGTCGGGAACCGCCTTCGGCACCCGCTGGCTCTGCTCATCACTCACGCCCAAGGATCACGCAGACCCGCGGCCGCTCCAACCGGGGATTTCCCGGATGAAGGCCATTTTCGCACTCTGCGCAAGCGGGGCCGACGCAAGCCCGGGGTGCTTGGGAGAGCCCCTCAGAGCTCGTGTGGGGCCCTTTGCGAGCGACTTGTTTCGGGTGCTTGACGGCGCGGGCATCTCAGCGGTATGAAGCGCGCCCTATTCCTCAGTAGCTCAGTTGGTTAGAGCGGGGGACTGTTAATCCCTAGGTCCGCGGTTCGAGTCCGTGCTGAGGAGCTTTCAAGACCCACTTTCGAGTGGGTCTTTTCTTTTGGTTCGGCTGGTCACGACGTGCAGTCGATCACCTGAGCAACCGGTCGTAGTGACTCTCAGGGTGCCGACCCGCCGCTGCGCCACAGCCACAGGGCAACCAGGGTCATCACGCCGGCCTCCACCGCGACCAGAAGCCACTGCTTGGGCACCATTCCGTCGACGAGAAGCCCGAGGATGCGCGCAGCCAGTGCGCCGGTCATGAAGTAGAAGATGACCAAAGGGATGCTCGTGGCCCAGGGGCGAAGCGCGGGGATGCCGATGAACATCAAGCCCAGCCCGAGCACCATGCCGCCGCGAACGCGCCGCTCGATGGCTTCGTGGATACCGGCCGCCGGCTCCGGGCCGCCCGTGAGCGGTTCGAACCAACCGGGAAACACCGAGGCGAGAACGCCGAGGATCGCCACCACGATCCCAAAAATGCGAAGTCCAGACATCCGATTGCTCCTGCCCCTCAGAGTTCCCAGTGGATGCCGGTTGCCTTCTCGGAAACCGCCCAAAGTCGCTCCATGACCACCTTGTCATGAGCGTGGGGATGCAGGGTGCCCTTTCCGACAGGACCGACAAACTCCGCGAGCCCGGTCGGCCCATACAGCGCTCTGGGCTCGAGGCCCTCTTCGGTCGCGCACATGACCTGGGGCCAGGACCCCTTCTCCGCGGACTGCACCATCGGTGACAGCGACATGAGCCCGAACATGATGCGCGTCGCCAGGTTTCCACTGCTCGTGATCAGCGATGTCTTCGACGAGCCGGGGTGGCACACGTAGACCTTGACGTCGGCGTGTCCGGCGGCCGCCAACCGGTCCTGCAGCTCATACGCAAACATCATCTGCGCCAGCTTGCTCTGGGAGTAGGTCTTGTTCTGGTGGTAGTTCTTCTCCCAGTTCATGTCGTCGAACTGGATGGTCTTGATGCCCATGTTGTAGCCGAGGCTACTCACCACGACGATGCGGCCCTTGGACTCTTCGATGCGCCCGAAGAGCAGCCCGCAGAGCAAGAAGTGACCGTAGTGATTGGTCCCGAGCATGCTCTCGAAGCCATCCACGGTGAGTTGCAGGGTCGGCACCTGCGCGATCGCTCCGTTGCAGATGAGGGCGTCGATCCGTGGCACGGTCTGCAGCACCTGCGCCGCGGCTTCGCGTACGACCGCCAGCGATGCGAGGTCCAAGCGGATGAAGCTCACCTCGGCGTCTGAACCAAACTCCTGCTTCAGCTCGCCGATGGCCGCTTCGGACTTCTCCACCGAACGATTGAGCATCACCACCTTGGCGTTCTTCGCGAGCAGGGTCCGGGCTGCTTGAAACCCGGTCCCGGAGTTTGCCCCGGTGATGAGGTAGGTCTTGCCCGCGAGGTCGCCGAGTCGCTGTGGCGTCCATCCTTTCGGGCCAAACGGGTTGGTCTTTGCGCTCATGATCTGGAACTCCTGTGGCCCGGTGTGGGTCCGTTGCGCTTGCCGCCTCGAACCGCCCTGCCCTCACAGCATTACCGCCAGAACCGAGGCACTCCAGGCAGCTTCACCTCGTAAACTTGCACAATCCCCTCACTTGAGTCTTGAACCAGCCAAGCCCTGCTAGTCTACCAGGGCTTGGATCGACGGCCGCGCCGTCAGCACTGGAGGCATGCATGACCAGAGACCGGATTCGTTCGAGCGTCGATCGGCACACGCCGGCGGCAGGAAGCATCAAGACGCCGCTGCCAGGCGTCGAGCTCTTCCGCGTCGTTGCGCCGTTCGAGCGCATACCTGGGATCTACGCGCCCAGCGTCTGCGCAATCGTTGCAGGGGAGAAGGTCATCCACATCGAGGATTCGATCCGCGTCTTGAACGAGGACCACTACGTCTGCGCAACGTTGCCAACACCCACGCTCGCCGACGTCCGACGAGCGAGCCCCGAATCGCCGTTGCTCGGGGTCCTCATCCAGCTCGACACCAACACGATGTCGCGGCTGGTCCTGGAGACCCAGGTCGCCTACGGCACCTTGCCCGCCGGCGACGGTCCTACAGCGGGTTTCGACACCGCGGTCCGTGACGACGGCTTTGACGTCGCGCTCGCCAACCTTCTCGAGCTTCTCGACGACCCACCCGCTGCACAGGTTCTTGGCGAGGGACGGCTTCGCGAGATGCTCTTCGCCGTGCTCCGCGGTGAAGCCGGAGACCGTCTGCGAAGTGACTTCGGCGGGGCTCCAGCGCTTGCGACGACGCTGGCGCACGTCCACGCGCACGTCAGCGAAGAGTTCTCGATCGACGCGCTCGCGCGGCGTGCAGGCATGAGCCGCGCCGTGTTCGACCGCCAGTTCAAGGCGGCCACGTTGTTGTCGCCCCTGCAGTACATCAAGGCGTTGCGTCTGAATGAGGCCTCGATGCTCATCGCGCGAGGCGAGAGCGTCGGTGTTGCGGCGACGGCGGTGGGCTACACGAACTCTTCGCAGTTCAGTCGCGAGTTTCGTCGCAAGTTCGGGACATCGCCCCGTGATTGGGCACGCGAAGCCCGAGTCCTGACCTGAGTGCCTCGGGTGCGGGCGGCGTCGGCCCGGACCGCGACCGAGCGCCGACTTGTCCTTCGACCACTTGGTGGTCGCTGCCGTTGTCGAGGCCGAGCATGTTGACGCCTCGCTCCGGCCATTTTTCTATTTGACAGTTTTATTTGTCAATTGTAAATCGACGGCTCGATGGTCGACGACGAGACTCAAACCGCGCTGATCGACGATGCCGAACGCGCTCGGTTGGCCCTCTCGCCGATTCGCCGACGCCTCCTGCTCGCCCTGCGCAAACCCGAGTCCGCCACCACGCTCGCGGCCGCCCTCGATCTCTCGCGCCAGCGCATCGGCTACCACCTGCGCGCGCTCGAGCAGGCGGGACTCATCGAGCTCGTCGAGGAACGCCGACGTCGCGGCTTCGTCGAGCGGGTCTTGATCGCACGGGCCGACGCGTTCGTCGTCGACCCCTCGATCCTCGGACCTGCCCCGGAAACTGTGGCTCAAGACGAGTTCGCTGCCGGACACCTCGTCTCGGTCGCCGCGGGGATCGTGCGCGACGTCTCCCGCATGCGTCAGCGCGCCGACGAGGCCGGCCAGCGTTTGCTGACCTTCACCATCGAGGCCGACATCGGCTTCTCCACCCCCCGACAACTCGAGGACTTCGCAGGCGAGGTCACCGAAGCCGTCGCGGGCCTCGCCCGTAAGTACAAGTCCGATGGACCCGGACGCCGATACCGTCTCGTGGTCGGTGCCCACCCGGCCGTCGCCGGAGCCCCGCCCGCACACAAGCAGTAGTCGCCATGACCGACCCCAAGCCCAACGTCCTCGTCGAAGTCACCATCTCCGCGCCCATCGATACCGTCTGGAAGGCGGTTCGCGACCCCGAGCAGATCAACGAGTGGTTCGGTTGGGAGTCGGAGACCTTGGCCGACGAGATCGCCATGATCTTTGGCAGCCCCGTCATCGTGGACGAGCAGTCGCACACGCTGAAGTTTGGCGAGTGGGAAGGCATCGCCGATGGGTTCGAGCTGATCGAACGCGGCACTGAGACCGTCCTGCGGGTCGTTCGGTTTGGAGCGACTCCCGACAACTGGGACGACGTCTACAGCGACGTCCGCGAGGGTTGGACCACCTTCGCGCACCAGCTGCGGCTGTGGATCGAGCGTCACCACGGCCAGCAACGACGGACCGTCTACCTTTCGGACCCCACCCCACCGGGCGCCCCGGTGCTGTCCGAGGCGCTGGGCCTCAAAGCCCATTGGGATGCCGAGCCCGGCAGCACACACCGCGTGGAGTTCCCCACCCACAGCGAAGAGGTGAGCCCTGCCTACCGCACCGGGTTCCAGCTCGCCCTGCACGTTCCCGGATGGGGCGGCGGACTCCTGGTGGTCACGGACATGCCGGCCGATGCCAAACGTCCCGCGCGTGGCTCGCTGTTGATCACAACCTTCGGAATGCAGGAGCAGGCCGCGTCCGAGTTCGCCCAGCACTGGACGCAGTGGTGGCAGGCCAGGCACCCGCCAACCTCCACGTCTGAGTGACCGCCTGACTGGCTCTACCCGCGAGCGTCCGCATGGGAGCGCGGCTCGTGGGAGTCGACCTTGCTGGAGGCTTGGTCGAGCACCGAGTCCACCAGCTGGAGCAGCTGCTCACGCCCGGCCGGCTTGCGAAGGAAACCGGCAGCGCCGTGTCGACGCGCCAAGTGCTCGAGCTCCGAGGCATCCATCCCGCTGTGAAACACAACCGGCACGTCCAGAGAGTTGAAGCGTTGCCCAAGCTGCTGGAGGACGGACAACGCGGCATCACCGCGCAGCCCCGGCATGTTGACGTCGAGCAGCAACAGGTCCGGCTGGTTCTCCCGTACTCTGCCACTGAGCCCAAACCCGCTCGCGGCCACCACAACCCGGTAGCCCCCATTGGTCAGGAACCGCTCGAGGAGGCGCCGTACCATGAGGTCGTCGTCGACCACCATGATCGTTTGAGCATTCATCTGTTGTGCTGAAGTCACGGCGTCCTGCAGCTTGCATACGGTCCTCAAACGACTTTGCAAGCCGAGCCTCGACGGTTCCGTATCGGGCCGCCAACAACCCGGGCGTGGATGCTGCTAGCTTCCGCCTCGATGGCCGAGCTTCGCCGCGTCTGCGTCTACTGTGCGTCCTCCCCGGGAACCAACCCCAAGGTCACCGATGCCGCTGTGGCCCTGGCCGAGTTGCTCGCCGACGAAGGGCTCGAGCTCGTGTACGGCGGCGGCACGGTCGGGCTCATGGGACTCATCGCAGACACCGTGATGTCGCGCGGAGGCACGGTGCGCGGCGTCATTCCGACCCAGCTCTTCCCCCGCGAGATTGCGCATCGCGGCCTGACCGAGCTCATCGAGGTCAGCTCGATGCACGAGCGCAAGACCAAGATGTTCGAGCTGGCCGACGCGTTCATCGCCCTCCCGGGCGGCTTTGGCACGCTCGAGGAGTTGGCCGAGGTGACGACCTGGGCTCAGCTGGGCATTCACGCGAAACCGATCGGCCTGCTCAACGTCGATGGGTACTACGACGGGCTGCTGACGTGGCTCACTCGTGCGGTGCAGGACCAGCTGCTGCGCGCAGACAATCGGACCCTCCTGCTCGATGCCTCGGATGCCCCGACACTCCTCCAGCAGATGCGAGCCTACGAGCCCTCGGCCGCGATCCAAAAGTGGCTGGATCTGAACCAGAGCTGAAGGCACAGTCGCGCCGATGGACGACCTGCCTCCCTGCCCGAAGTGCGGCTCGCAGCACACGTACCCGGATGGTGCGTTGCTCGTCTGCCCGGAGTGCGCCCACGAATGGTCTCCAACGACGGACGCTCCCGAGCTGTCGGCAGCGGCCGGCATCCGTGACTCGGTTGGCAACGTCCTCACCGACGGAGACGACGTCATCGTCGTCAAGACCATGAAGATCAAGGGGGCTGCCAGCGCCCTGAAGGCGGGGACGAAGGTGAAGAACATTCGCCTCGTCGACGGCGACCACGACATCGACTGCAAGATCCCCGGTTTCGGCCCGATGAAGCTCAAGAGTTCGATCGTGAAGAAGGCTTAGTCGCCCTGGTCCCGCCAGTAAGCGGCGAGGGCCTGCTTCCCGACACGGTCGAAGTACAGCATGCGGCGATGCACGACTCGACGGAGGTCGGCATCGACGTGCTCCGCCGGCAACAGGGGGTCGAAGGTCAGCATGCCGATGACCGCCGCACCAATCGTCGCAGTATCGCGGGCGCGCTCTTTGATGCTCGTCCGCTCGAATCCGTCGAGACAGGTCGCCATCGCCTTCTCGGCCGCTGCATACCCGGCCTCGATCGTCTTCCGGTCCCACAGCTCTTCGAGCCCTCCTTGGGGCTCCTGAACGAACGAAGCTCTGCCGAGGATGATCGCCTCCGGGTCGAGGCCGAGTTCGAACAATCGCGACGCAAGCACAGCCGGCTCGACGCGGAGGTTGTCAGGTCGTACCCACAACCCATCCGACGCGCTGGCAAAACCAAACAGCGACAACGCCCGCTCTCGGCGGCGCAGTTGCGGCCGCTGGCTACGACCCAAGTGCGCGGTATGGATCGCGATCCACTCGCCGCGCCACGGGTTGGTGAGCCGAGGTAGATCGCGCCAGCGCTGAAGCGTTTCTGCGATCGGCTGCCCCTTGGGACCGATTCGGTAGGTGGCCTCGCCCTCGGGGACAACGTCTCCCTTGTCGACGAGGCGGCCAAGCGCGACCCGCACCGCAGCCCCCTCCACGTCGAACAGCGCGCCACACAGCCGAAGCTGAGCGGTACTGAGCGAGCTCCCGGTGGCGGTCAGAGCGGTGAGAATCGCCTGCTTGGCGGTCACAGAGCTCGCCAAACGGGTCGTGAAAGCGTCCTTCAAATCGGCCATCGGTAATGTCGACTTGACATATGAGTAACACCGTTCGACATTTGTTGCCGATGAGTGTTCACGTCGACCAGGACCGCGCTCGCGTCCGAGACTTCCTGTCCCGAGAGGAGACGGCCGCGTTGATGCAGACCTCCGACCTCCGAGCGGGGCTCCAGGTCCTCGCGAACTTCGGCGTCATCGCCGGCGCCTTCGCGCTGGTTGGCTTGTGGCCCCACCCCGTGACGTTCATCGTTTCGGCGATCCTGTTGGCGGGGCGATACGTCGGGCTCGGCATCCTCATCCACGATGCCGCCCACAACGCGCTGTTCCGAACCCGCACCCTCAATCGCGTGCTGGGCCGATGGTTGTTCTCGGGCCCGACCCTGATCGACTTCGACACGTATCGCAACGGTCACCTCTCCCACCATCGCCACGCGGGGACCATCGATGACCCGGACCTGCCCTTCGTGCACGCCTACCCGGTGCAACGCGCGAGCATGAGGCGCAAGCTGGTGCGCGACCTCAGCGGGCGGACGGGGATTCGAGACGGTCTGTATCTGATCGGGATGACCCTGCGTCATGCCCGGCTCGCGTCATTCGTCGCCCACACGGTGATGTTCGGCGGCTTGTACCTCCTGGGCATGCCCTGGGCCTACGCCGCATGGTGGGCGGGCTTCATCTTCGTGGTCCCGCTGTGTCTTCGGCTCCGGGTGATGGGAGAGCACGGAAATGTGCCCGACCTGTTGGACAAGGACGCCCGTCGGCACGCCCGCACCACCAAGGCAGGATGGATCGCTCGCACGTTGGTCTCGCCCAACTACGTCAACTATCACTGCGAGCACCACTTCTTCCCGAGCGTTCCCGGCTACAACCTCCCCAAAGCCCACGCGCTTCTCAAGGAGCGGGGCTTCTATGAGGGACACCCCGCCGCCTACTCGAAGAGCTACCTCGAGGTGCTGCGCGCCTGCATTGGGGATCGCGCTGACCGCCCTGACTTCGGGGCGCTGCGGCACGGCAAAGCATCCCTCGCCAACATGGCGTGAGCGCTCACCTCCACCCAACCCCGAGAGATTCTGCCGCGCCTTGTCGGGTCGCAGGCCCCCCGTTCGTCATGGGACCATGCAGGACGTGACCGCAGAGAAGCTATTCTGGGACCTCGCCGCCGAGCTGCAGGGAGAGGATGGCCGCGTCGTCGAAGGGACGATCATGGGCAGCGCCTGCCTGCGGGTCGGCAAGGAGTTCCTGGCCCTGGTCGACTACAAGGGCTCGGGCCTCGTGGTGAAGCTGCCCAAGCAACGTGTCGCCGAGCTCGTCGAGGAGGGACACGGCAAGCCCTTCGGCCCAGGGGGCAAGATCTTCAAGGAGTGGCTGTCGGTGCCGGCGCTGGACCGCAAGCGCTGGCACGGCTTGTTGCGGGAAGGCGTCGAGTTCGTCTCCTAGTCGACGGACCCGCACACCAGGCGGCTCGTTACCAAGCTTCGACGTGAGGTCGGAGGTCCAGCTCAAACGTCCACGCGTTGCGGGCCTGACTGAGCAAGAACGAGACGGTCGCCGCGAACCCATCGGGAGACAGGAATGACTCCGCGGCGCGGTCGGGCATGCGCGCGCGGGTGTTGGGAAGGTCGACCATTCCATCGACGATCACCAGCGCCACATGGATCCCCTTCGGTCCCCACTCCCGAGCCAGCGACTGGGCCAACGAGCGCTGGGCCGCTTTGCCCGCTGCGAACGCGGTGGTGAACGGCTTGCCGCGCAGCGATGCCGTGGCACCGGTGATGACCAGCGCCCCGTCTCCGCGCTCTGCCATCTGAGGCAGCAGCCGCTTGGCCAGCACGAACAATCCCCGGGTGTTCGTTCCCAGGGCCAGGTCCAGCCCGTCCGTGTCCACCGTCTCGAGCGTTCCAAACACCCCGCCGCCGACATTCCAAACGACCGTGTGAATTGGGCCCACGGCCTCCTCGACCGCGGCGACTCCTGCTTCGACCGACGCTGGATCTGTCGCATCGATGGAGACCGCAAATCCGCCGAGTTCCTGGACGAGGCCCGCGAGACGCTCAGCGTTTCGGGACGCCACGGCAACCCGGTAGCCATCAGCGTGCAGGCGGCGGGCGGTTGCGGTTCCGAGCCCGGGACCGACCCCGACCACAAGGGCGATTCGCTTGGTGTTCGTCATCTCGATTGCCTCCGACGGGATACTCCCCCGCGAAGGCGCGGGTTACGTTCCGCGGCGCCGTGCGGCTTGCCAAATCACACGGAGCGGTAGACTGGGCCTCGGCGGGCCCCGCCACCCATCATGAGCAGCCTCAACACCGTTGCCCCCGGCGTCCACGTGCTCGACGCCGCCCAGCGTTTCCTCGGTCTCGAGCTCGGCGCACGCATGACGGTGCTCGAGCTCCGCGATGGTCTCCTGGTGCACTCCCCCATCGGGGTTCCGCCCTCGGTGGTCGAGCACCTTGGCGACCCGCGGTGGGTCCTGGCGCCGAACCTCTTCCACCACATGTACGTCGGGCCCTGGATCGACGCTGGGCTCGAGGGTTGGGGCGCTCCTGGCCTGCCCGAGAAGCGTTCGGACGTCCGATTCGAGGGGGTGGTCAGCACCGGGACCAGCCCGTTTGGAGACGAGGTCGAGACCTACGCTCTGCGCTGCTTCTCCCTGAGCAACGAGGTGGTGTTGTTTCACAAGCCCAGCCGCACGCTGCTGGTGAGCGACCTGGTGTTCAACATCTCCCGCAGCGCCCCGTGGATGACGCGGGTGGCCATGCGGTGCTTGGGTGGCTACCCCGGGTGCGCGGTGACGCTGCTCGAGCGCATCGGCATGCGCCGAGATCTGGCCCGAGAAGACCTCGCCACGATCGCCGGCTGGGACTTCGATCGAGTGGTCATGGCACACGGCGAGGTCATCGAGACCGGCGGCAAGCAAGCCGTCCTGCGGGCGTTCCGTTGGCTCTCCCTGCCCGCGCTGCCAGAGGCCCCTCGCCCGGATCCACCCAGCTAGCCGCCGAAGCCGCGAGAACGTGCGAAACTCGGGCGCTGTTTTTTTGAGAAACAGTGTCCAAGTTCGGCGGCCCGGCGCGTCATGGGACCGAACGACGCGGAACTCGCCGCAAACGAGCGCTCCGCCCAACGAAAGAACCCACGATGCCCAAATTCCTTTGCATGCAACGCAGCATCCCCGCTCCAGACCCCCAGCCAGCCCCCGCCGGCGGCAACATGGAGGACTGGTACGCCGCCTTCCAAGGCTGGATGAAGAAGTTCGAGGACAACCTCGTCGACCTCGGCGGAAAACTAGGCGCCGGAAAGCTCGTGACCTCGGACGCCAAGACCGACGCACCCCTCGTCGAGGTCAAGGACCTGGTCGGGGGCTACATGATCGTCTCGGCCGAATCTCTCGATGAAGCGATCGCGGTCGCGAGCGCCTGTCCGGGTCTGGTCAAGCCCGGCTCTGGCGTCGAGGTCATCGAGATTCACACGCCTTGACGGGCGCACTCCTCGAGCGCGTCTACCGGCGCGAATACGGACGCGTGGTGTCGATGCTCGCCGCCCGCGTCGGGTTGCAGCACGTGGAGTTGGTCGAGGATGCCGTCCAGTCCGCCTGGGCGTCCGCGCTCGCCACGTGGCCAACCCGCGGGGTCCCCGACCACCCCGCGGCCTGGCTGTTTCGTGCCGCCAACAACGCGGTGATCGACCGGCTTCGGGCCCAGCGACGACACGCCGCCGCCGTGGCCAGTGTGGACGCCGACGATTCGGCTGCGGCTCCCGAAGCGTGGCTGGGCGGCGAGGTTCGTGATGCTCAGCTCGCGATGCTGTTCGCGTGCTGCGACGACGCCCTGCCCCACGAGGCTGGGCGCGTTCTCTCCGGGAAGATCCTGTTCGGACTCACCGTTGCAGAGCTCGCCCAGCACCTCTTCACGACGGAGGCCAACGTCTACAAGCGACTCCAACGGGCGCGAGCCAAGCTTCGATCGATCGGACTACGCCCAGGCGAGCTCACCGAGGAAGAGCAACGCCGACGCGTCCCCGTCGTACGTTCGGTCTTGCATCTGCTGTTCACGGGCGGCTACGCATCGGTTCGCGCGGACACGTCGATGCGTGTCGATCTGTGTGACGAAGCCATCCGGTTGGGCACCCTGCTCGCCGAACACGCGGGTACCTCCGAGCCGCAGACCTCGGCCTTGGTCGCGCTGATGTTCTTGCACCGTGCGCGCATGAGCGCCCGCGACGATGGCGTGGGCGGACTGCTCCTGCTCAGTGAACAGGACCGCAGCCTTTGGGATGCTGAGGCGATTGCGACCGGCATGCGCTGGCTCGCGAGCGCAGCGACCGGCGACACGTTCAGCCGTTACCACGCAGAGGCCGGCATCGCGGCCGAACACTGCCGAGCCGCAAGGTTCGAGGACACGCGGTGGGATCGCATCGTTGCCTGCTACGCGCTCCTGGAGCACGTCGCCCCCTCCGCGATGCAACGCCTCGGACACGCGGTCGCCATCGCCCAGGACACAGGGCCCGAAGACGGCCTCGCCTTCCTCCAGCGCGTGGCACCACCGTCATGGCTTCACGGCTCGTTCCAGTGGTTTGCCGTACTGGCCGACCTGCACCGCCGCTGCGGCCACGAGGCGGACGCGGCCCACCACCGCGCCCTCGCCCTGGACGCCGCGCCGACGCGCTCCTTGCGAGCCCTGCTGGAGCGACGCTTGGGGCCCGCCTAGTACCGCAGTGATGAAGCCCGTTTCGGGTTTCGCCGAGAGGGTTCGGAGCAAGAGAGCGAAGCGTCCCGAAGGGATGCGCAGCGGCAAAGATAGAAGGTCCCGAACGCAGGCCTCCCGAACCGAGGGTTTCGGAGCGACCCCATACCCCGAAGGGGGGTCGCGCAGAAACCCGGCACGGACTTCGGGCGTGAGGTACTAGAACCCCGCGTCGGGCATCGTCAGCGTGGTGTCATCCAGAGTGTTCAAGAGCGCGGCCTGCCGGTCGACGCGGGGCAGTTCGTAGCGGCAGAAGAACCGTGAGGCGTGGATCTTGCCCGCCGCAAAGTCGGCGGCGGTCGTCCCCGCATCACGTCCCTTGATCGCCGCCATCGCCTGCTCGAGCCACATCCAGCCCACCACCACGTGCCCGAGCATGTGCAAGTACTCGGTCGCGTTCGCCAATGCCAAGCGGACCTGACCCGATGCGGCGGCTTTGCCCAGAATCCCAGTGGTCTCGACCACGAGTCCGAGCGCATGCCCGAGTCCATCACGATCAGCGGCCAACTCGTCGAAGCCCGTCGCCCGTTCGATGGAGGACTGGATCTCCGAGGCCAGCCGGGTGAATGCCCGGCCGCGATGCAGCAGGACCTTCCGCCCAAGCAGGTCCAGCCCCTGCACGCCATTGGTGCCCTCATGAATCGGATTGAGGCGGTTGTCCCGGTAGTAGCGCTCGACCGGATAGTCCCGGGTGTAGCCACTGCCTCCAAACACCTGAATCGCGAGGTCGTTTGCGATGGGCCCGTGCTCGGACGGCCACGCTTTGGCGATCGGAGTGAGCATCGCGAGTAGGTCCTCGCACCGCTGTCTCGACGCATCGTCCGTCGCGTCCTCGGCCTCGTCCACCAGGCGCGCGCAGTACAGCGTCAAGCTCATGCCCCCTTCGGCATAGACCTTCTGCGTCAGCAGCATGCGCCGAACGTCGGCGTGCTCGACGATGGGCACCGCGGCGCCGCCTTTGTGGTCGGGGTGACGCCCTTGGACCCGATCCCGCGCATAGGCCAGCGACACGCGGTAGCCGGAGTACCCGATCATCGCCGCACCGAGTCCTACGCCGATCCGGGCCTCGTTCATCATGTGAAACATCGCGGCCAGGCCCTGATGCGGTGCTCCGACCAGCTCCCCGACCGCTGGCGACTCGGCCCCAAACGCCAGTGCCGTGTTGACCGCGCCTCGGTAGCCCATCTTGTGGTTGAGGCCGATGAGCGACACCCCGTTTCGTGCCCCCACCGTCCCGTCTTCGCCAACGTGATTGCGCGGCACCAGGAACAACGAGATGCCGCGAACCCCTGCTGGAGCGTCGGGCAGACGCGCGAGCACCAAGTGCACGATCGTCTCGGAGAGTTCGTGCTCACCGGCTGAGATCCACATCTTGTCGCCCACGAGGTGAAACGTGCCGTCGGGCTGCGGCTCGGCTCGGCAGCGCAGGTCGGCCAGCGACGACCCGGCGTGGGGCTCGGACAGACACATCGTTCCAAAGAACCGGCCCTCGACCATCGGTCGCATGAACCGCTCCTTCTGAGACTCGTTGCCGAACACCCGCAGCAGGTTGGCCGCCGCAGAGGTGAGGAACGGGTAGGCGCAGGTCCCTGGGTTTGCCGCTTGGAACGCGGCCATCATCGACTGATAGACCGTGTACGGGAGCCCCAGCCCTCCATCGGATTCTGGGAACGGCGCGGCGAGGAATCCTCCGTCGATGAACTCCTTCAGCGCCTCCCCGATCTCCGGAATGAGGTGCAATCGCTCGCCATCCCACGTGGGCTCGTTGGCATCCGACTTGGCCGCGTGGGTCGCAAACCGGTCCGCCGCCAGACGGACCGCCGCCTCGATCAGCGGTTCGTGGTCCGCGCGGCCCGGCTGCCCCAGCACGTCGAACACGACAAACGCGAGGTCTTCAAGGAGCGTGCGAAAGGGTTCGGTCTCGAGCGACATCGGACGGGCGAAGTGTACGACGTCGTCCACCGCAGGGATGGGCCCGGTGGTTCAACGCCCGGTGAACACGCCGTCACGACGCTCGACGAAGGAGCGCAGGCCCTCCGCCGCGTCCTCGCTCGCCATCAGCTTCATGGCGGTGGGAAGCAGGCCGTCGATGGCGGCTTGCTGCCCCTGCATCTCCGCTTGGGCCGCGGATGCGAGCGTCGCTTGCACGCCCAGAGGCGCGCGCTTGGCCACCGTCGCCGCAAGTTCGAGGGCACGCTCGCGGAGCGACTCGGCGGGAACAACCTCTTGGACCAACCCGATCCGGTGCGCTTCCTCGGCATCGAAGACGTCACCGGTCAGAAGCCAACGCATCGCGTTGCCCCACCCCGCGACCTGTGGAAGGCGGACCGTCGCTCCACCGAAGGGAAAGATGCCCCGGTTGATCTCGATCTGCCCCAGCCGCGTCCCGCTCGCGGCCAGCCGAATATCCGCGGCGAGCAGCAACTCGATGCCGATCGTCAGGCACCAGCCCTGCACCGCCATGATCAGCGGCTTGCGCCGAAGCGGAGGGCGCATGCTCAGCGGATCGACCGATCCCTCCGGGAACAACGGCGCCCCATCAGCCACGGCCGGACCCACCTCCGCCAGGTCGAGGCCGGCTGTGAAGTGCTCACCATCCGCGGCCAACACCGCGCAACGCAGGGCGTCGTCGGCCTCGTAGCGGGTCAGCGTTTCCGCCAGTTCACGAAGCATCCGCAGGTCGAACGCGTTCCGCTTCTCCGCTCGGTCGAGGACGAGTAGCAAGACGGCGCCATGGACTTCGGTCCGGATGCGGGGACGATCGACAGTGGTCACGCCCGAGGTTTGCCCGTCCACCGTCCGGATACAACCCGTGGGCCCTCTGGGGCGCTCAGGCCCGCTCGAGCACGATCGCGGTGCCCTGCCCGCCTCCGACGCAGACGGTCGCCAGCGCGTATCGCCCCTGCGTCCGGCGCAGTTGGTACAGGGCCGAGAGCACCAGCCGCGTCCCGGTCGCTCCCATGGGATGCCCGAGTGCGACGGCACCTCCATTGGGGTTCACCTTGGCGGGATCGAGCTCCAGCGCCCGCTGAACCGCGACAGACTGGACGGCAAACGAGTCGTTGAGTTCGATGACGTCCAGGTCGTTGACCGAGAGTCCGGCGTCGCGCAGCGCTTTTCGGCTCGCCTCGATCGGACCCAACCCCATGCTCTTGGGCGCCACGCCCACACTTGCCCAGCTCACCACCCGCCCCAGCGGTGTCGCCCCGGCAGCCTTCGCGGCATCCGAAGTGGCCATCACCACCGCCGCAGCCGCGTCGTTGAGCCCGCACGAGTTCCCCGCGGTGTTCACCCCGCCCTCGTACAACCCGGGCAGCTGCGCCAGCCCCTGCATCGTCGAGCCCGGACGCGGCGCTTCATCGAGCTCGATCTGAACCGGCTTGCGACGGCTCCCGGCGGTCACTGGGACGATCTCCTCCGCGTAGATCCCCGTGGCGACGGCCTGAGCGGCTCGGCGCTGTCCCTCCACGGCCATCGCATCGGCTTGCTCTCGCGTCACGCCTTGCTCCGCCGCGAGGTGCTCGACGGTCTCCCCGATCGAACACCCCGCCATCGGATCGAACAGCGCGCTGAACAGCATGTCGTCCACATCGGACTTGATCATCTTCCAGCCCTGCCGAACCCCGCGCATCGCGTAGGGCGTCATGCTCATGTTCTCGGAGCCACCGGCGAGCACAAACTCCGCCTCTCCCACCCCCATCGCCTTCGCGCCCTGAATCACGGACTCGAGCCCTGAAGCGCACGCCCGGTTGACGACCAGCGCGGGTCGGTCCTCGGGAACGCCCGCCTGCAGCCCCACGTGCCGTGCCAGGTACACGGAGTCTTTCGCCGACTGGAGCACGTTTCCGAAGATCGTGGCGTCGATCCGGTCCGGCTCGATGCCGGCCCGCTGCAAGGCTCCCTTGGACGCGGTCACACCGAGCGAGGTGGGGCTGACGCGACAAAGGCCACCGAGGAATGTGCCCACCGCGGTGCGGGCTCCGTCCAGGATCAGGATGTCGTCGATGCGGGGCATGTCTCTTCGGTCTTTGATTGCACGACGCGAAAGCGCCGGGTGACGAACGCGAGGTCGGTGAGGCAGGCGTTTCCGGCCGGGTTGAGCCCAGTGACGTGGTAGTCGCTGAACGCTGCGGTGAAGTTGATGGGGCGCTGCCCGAGCAGGTTGATGCCGACCGAGGACCCGTTCTCTGCAAACGCGTCCTCGATGGCCTCCCGGAAGTCCGGGTCCACGGAGTACGCGTAGTTTGCGATGGAGCCGAACGCTCCGGCATCGTGCGCCGCTTGCTGCAGGGCATGGTCGCGGTCGCGGGCCTCGATCACGAACCCCACCGGGCCAAAGTGCTCCTGCTGGTAGACCGGATCCGGTGCCGATGCCCGCACGACCAGCGGGGTCGCGGTCCGGGCGCGGGGGTACTGCGGGTGGTCGTACGGCTGACTCGCGCGGACCACTCCCGGGTGTTTGCCAAGCTTGTGCAGCATGGCCTCGATCGAGTCCGTCTGCAGCGCGCCGCAGATGCCGGCCGCGTGCTTGGGATCGGCGAGCATGCGATCGATCGCCGCCACCAACCCGGCCGCAAACGCGTCCGGAAGCACCCGCGTCTCGCCGACCCGGACACCATCGGAGGGGACGAAGATGTTCTGCGCCGCCGTACACATCTGGGCGGAGAACAGACACAGGCTCTGCGCGAGTGCGTCGAGGACAGGCTCCAGCGCATCCGCGGACTCGACCACGACGGCGTTGCACCCGGCGGTCTCGGTGTACACGTCCGCGTGGTTGCAGTTGGCCTCGATCCAGGCGCCAAACTGCTGGCTCCCGGTGTAGTCGATGATCGCGGTCTGCGAATGTCGCAGCAGCTGTTTGGTGATCGGCTCGGCCCGGGTATCGGCCGCGAGCGTGACCAGGTTGGGGTCGAATCCGGCCTCGAGCAGGGTGTCACGGGCGATCTGCACCATGCGCGCCATCGGGAGGATGCACTCGGGATGAGGCTTGAGCACGACGGGGTTGGCCGTCGCCAGGTTGGCGAACAACGCCGGATACGCGTTCCATGCGGGGTAGGACCCGCACGAGATCACGATGGCGACGCCTCGCGGCATCAGCCGGTAGCGCTTGCGGAGTCGGACCGGCTCTCCACCAAACCGGCGCTCGAACACCGCCTCGGTAGGGATGTCCTTCATCGCTTTGTACGCGAACGCGATCCCCTCGAGCCCCCGGTCGAGCGAGTTGGCGCCGCTGCCGGCGAAACTCATCATGAACCCCTGCCCGGCGGTGTGCATGGTGGCGAACGCGTTTGAGAACACGTCCTGGGCGAGTCGGTCGAGGATCTCCAGGCACACGCCAACCCGGTCTTGCACCGATGTCTTGCGCCACGCGGGCATCGCCGCTCGGGCGGCGGCCATCAGCGGCTCGACCTCGACCTTCGGATAGTCGATGCGCAGCGGCCCGCGCGTGTAGGGCGAGACCTCGGCGCCGGTACGCCCAACCTCCCCGGGCATCGAGAGCGGGAAGGGCCCACCCAACGCCGCCTGAAACCAGGCAAGTCCCGCGTCCTTGGCCCCGGGGGGATGCAGCTTTCCCGAGGGCGACTCGATGAAGGGCGTCCAGGCCTCTCGGGTCGCACAGGCTTGCACCGCTCGCTCGAGGCGCTGCGCGTGGGAGGAGAACCAGGTGTCTACGAGCGTCGCCATCGCAAGGTGTTGTGTCGGGTGCCGCGGTCGCCGTGCACGGCATACCGCAAGATCAGGTGGTCATGCTCCAGCGTCGCTTCCCGTCGCTGCTTCGCCCCGACGATGTTGGGGACCGAGGCCAGTTCGACGTGGTGGACAACCGCGCCCGCCTCGACGGTGTAGCGGCCAACATAGGCCAGAAAAGAATCGAACGCGGTTGCCTTCTCCGACTGCGGTGCGCGCCCGAACGCCTCGAGTCGCGGGACCGACAACGGCGCACGGTCCGCGACACTGAGCGTGGCCGACATGCGTCCATCGGCGCCGTACATCAAGCGACCGCGAGCATCGGCGCCCATCGGAAACACCTGCCTGCCATCGGCGAGCTCGACCTCGAACGCCTCGAGATCCCAGCTTCCCACGAGGTCTTCAGGACGCAGCGCCATCGAGAACCGCTCCATCGATCCAGGTCGCGTGAAACCCGGCCGGCACTCGCTGGGGCAGCGCAACCTTGGCCAGCGGCCCCTGGGCGATGTCGCGGGCGTCAAAGACCAAACACGAACTACTCCAGTCCGCGGTATCGGTCACGAACGTCACCAGGTATCCGTCGTCCTCTTCGTCGCCACCGGGCCTTGGTGCGAACGGGGTCTCGCTCCCGTAGACGCCCGGGCCGTACCGATACTCGGTGTGTGCGCCCGTCTGCACGTCGAACTTCATCAGACTCTCGAAGGTCGCGGGGACTTCGTAGGGGATGTGCTGCAGGTACGCCCACCGGTTCGACTCTCCGATGACCGACGGACGGATCATCGGGAACTCCGCGTTCGAATCGTCGAGCGGGCCCTCCTGCACCGCCCCGGTCACCATGTTGAACCGCCAGCGATAGAGGTTGGCCTGCAGCTTGAGACCGCTGAGCATCGCCGCGATCCGGCCATCCTCAGGGTCGGGGTGCAACGAGGGGTCCGCGGTCCGACAGCCGACCATGACCACCCAATCGCCATCTTCCCAGCAGTTGACGACATGCAGCATGTAGCAGGGCTCGCACTCGAACCAGCGCACGTCGTCGTTGGTGCCCAGCCGCGGAATGACGCCGTAGCGGGTGGGCACCTCGGGGTGAAACAGCGGCACCCGTTTCCCCTTCTTGGCGAACAACTCGGGGTCGTAGAACACCGGGAAGTCGTGGAGGATCGAGTACCGCGGGGTCACGCCGATGTCGTGCGGCCGGCGAGGGCCCGGCAGGTCGATGTCGACGTGATGAAGCTGGCCCTGCGCCGTGAACACTCCGTAGCGCATGTAGGGCGGCCGGTCGCCGTAGCTGAAGAAGATGAAGTCTCCCGTCTTGGGGTCCATCTTGGAGTGAGCCGAAAGGGGGAAGGTAAGCCGCCCTTCGAAATCCTCGACCCCCCGGGTCTGCAACGTGTTGGGATCGAGCACGTAGGGCTTGCCCGACTCGTACCAGAGCGCGAGCAATCGGCCCCCCACCTCAATGAGGTCGGTGTTGGCCGTGTCCTTGATCGGCCCCAGAGGCGCGGAGAAGTCGAACGGTCCCAACACCCCGGGCCAGATCGTCGTGTTGGCCTCTGCCTCCATCTCCAGCCCGGCGGTGCCCACGTACCGGTTCGCATACCGAGCCTTGCCATCCTCGAACCAGATCCCGTGCACCATCCCGTCACCATCGAACCAGTGGTAGCGGTTCTTGGGGGCATGCACCGCGTTGGGGCCGTTGCGGAAGTACCCGCCCCGAAGGTCGCGCGGAAGCTCGCCTTCCACGACCGTGAGTTCATCGGCCTGCAGCTCGGTTTGAATCGGTGCGAACAGCCCATGCAGGTAGGGGTTGTCAATCTCGTCGATCCACGCCGGCGCGTCGGGGGGACGACCTCCGGCGACGGAAAGTGCCTTGCCATGACGGGTGGTGATCGGCAACGAACTCATCAGCCGCACCGTATCGCCCGCCGGCGGCAAAATGTGAAACTGACGTTGTGTCAGGTTCCCCGCCGGGCTGCTACGCTCCCGCGGAGATGTCGATCGACCAAATCCTTCAACGGCTCGAGGCTGGCAATGCCCGCTTCGTTGCAGACAAACTCGACGGCAAGCTGCAGGACAGCTCGCGTCGAACCTCCCTGACGAGCGGCCAGGAGCCCTACGCAATCATCCTCAGCTGCGCCGACTCCCGCGTCGTCCCCGAGTTCGCCTTCGACTCCGGCCTCGGAGAGCTGTTTGTCATTCGCGTCGCTGGAAACGTCGCGAACACCTCCTCGGTTGCCAGCATCGAGTACGCCGTCGCCAACCTCAAAACCTCGGTCATCGTTGTCCTTGGACACGAATCCTGCGGTGCCGTCACGGCGGCGATCGCCGGTGGCGACAACGGGCCAAACCTCAACACCCTGCTGGGCTACATCCAGCCCGCAAAAGCAAAGGCCGCCAGCGAAGACGTCAACGATGTCGTCCGCGCCAACGCCTCCCATGTCGCGGAGGATCTCGTCAGCAAGTCGGAGATCATTCGCAAGGCGGTCGAGGCCGGTGAGGTCAAGATCGTGCCGGCGTTCTACGAGCTGGGCTCGGGCGCGGTGAAGTTCCTGGACTAGGCCCTCACGGCAGAGGGCCTGTGCCGGGTCGGCTAGTGAGGCCTGCGTTCGGGACCTTTCATCTCTTCCGCGGAGCATCCCTTCGGGATGCTCCGCTCTCTTGCTCCGAACGACGGGAACCGGAGCGATCCCCGTGGGACTCACCGAAACAGAAAAAACGCGGCGCCGATGTCGATCGGTTGCCGCGTTCTTCGTGGAACCGGCCTCAGGCGTTGCGTCCTAGGCGTCGGGTCGCGCGAACCATCCGAAGTCGAGGTTGAGGCCGAAGAAGCCTCCCCCGAGATCAAAGTCCGTGGGCGCAACCCACTCGGAGCGAGCAACGCCCCGGTATCCACCCTCCAGGCCCAACCGCATCCAGTCGGTGACCCGGATGTTGGCCAGCACGCTCGGCTCGAGGACCATCATCTGCACCGACTCGACGCACTCGGCGACGTTGCTGCGGCCGTTGACGTCGTAGGTGAGGCACGATGCGCCACCGCCGAACATGGTCTGGATGCCGAGCTCGAAGCGACCGCGTCGCACCACAGTGGCACCGATCTCCAAGCCGCCGTAGGCCATCTCCAGCGCGATCGGGCGGCCCTGGCCGTCGAGGATCGGAGCACCGAATCGCTTCTTCAGCCGATGGTAGGCGACGCCGATCGAGAGCCGATCGCCGAGGAGCAGGCCGCCGTGATAGCCGCGGAGCACGCCCATCTTTCCGGAGACCGCGGACCCGCGGGTGATCATCCCGCCGTACCCGGACACGAAGAACTCCTCGTGAGAGTCGTGGGGTGGCGGAGGATCATAGTGAGAAGAGGAGGAGACGGAGCCCCGGTGCACCAAGGTGACGGTGTGTGGGGTCGGCTCGGCGTCGAGCGGTTCTGTCTCGGGCTCGGCCGCAAGGACCTCGGGCTCGGGCTCGGCCGCTTCCGCGACTGGCTCGGAGATCTCCTCCGCGGCCGGCTCCACAGCCGGCCCGGTGACAGGCTCCGTGGCGGGGTCAGCAGCCGCCTCGGCGACCGGGGGTGCCGGAGCGGGTGCCGGCGCGGCGGCTTCCGCCGGTGCAGGCGCAGGCGCAAGCACGTCAGCGGAAGGGGGCACGGCCGGAGGAGGCGCTGGCGCAGGGACCACCGGCGCGTACGCCAACATCAGCCACAGCGTTTGAAGCGACACCACCACTACCTCCATGTTGCCGCATTCGAGGCCGATCAACCACCCTCTTGGGACGACATGCGTGTCATAGGCCACATGCGGGCACCTTCGGTTTCCTTCAGGGCAGCGCTGGAGCTTGCCCCAGGCACATGCGCCTGATGCGAACCCCGCTGCGTTGCGAGCGCCCTCGCTTGACCCCGGCGCCACGGCCGGCGTATGCCCGATCGTAGGTGGCCGGCTCGTCGAAGGGTGCAGTCCTTGGAGCGCTGGTGGGCAACGGATCGCTCACCGTGATCAAGTTCTTCGCGTTCGTCGTCACGGGCTCGGGCGCGATGTTCTCCGAGGCGATTCACTCCTTGGCCGACACGTCGAACCAGGCGCTGCTCTTCCTTGGCATCCGCCAGAGCGAAAGGCCGGCCGACGCCTTGTTCCACTACGGGTACGGCGCGGACCGCTACCTGTACTCGTTGCTCTCCGCCGTCGGCATCTTCGTGCTCGGTTGCGGCGTCACGATCTACCACGGCATTCATGGCCTCATCGAACCGCCGACGCTCGAGGTGTCGTGGATCCCGTTCGTGATCCTCGCGATCTCCTTCATCGTCGAGGGCTACGTCTTGATGGCCGCAGCGAGGGTCGTCTGGGAGAAGAAGGGCGAGAAGACCCTGCTCCAATACCTGCGCACGACCACCGACCCCACGGTGGCCGCGGTCTTGCTCGAAGACGCGGTCGCCTGCCTGGGTGTCCTCGTCGCCGCGGCCGGTCTCGGACTCGCGTACATGACCGGCAACGCGATGTTCGACGCCATCGGGGCGATCGTCATCGGCATCATGCTGGGCCTCGTCGCGGTGTGGCTGGGGATTCGCAACCGAACCCTCCTGCTGGGCCCAGCGATCCCCGCCGACCTTCAGGCCGAGATCACCGCGTACCTCAAGCAGCACCCGGCCGTGATGCGCGTCCGCAATGTGAAGACCCGCATCGTCGGCGCCGACAACTTCCGGCTCCAAGCCCAGCTCGACTTCGACGGCGCCGTGTTCGGCGGTCGCATGATCGAGTTCGTCGAGGAGCGCTACACCGCGATGGAGACTCCGGAGCAGCGCGAGCAGTTCGCGCGGGACTTCGGCGACCAACTCCTGGACGAGCTGGCGCGTGAGGTCGATCGGATGGAAGGGGAGCTCGAAGAGCGGTTCCCTCGGCTGAAGTACGTCGACCTCGAAGCGGACTGAGGGCGGTCACGTGCTTGTTCTCGAGGGGTTGGGCCTTCGTCGGAGTCCTTCGCAGGAGCAAACCAGACAACCGGGCCGCGGTCGGCGTAGGCTCGTACGGACGCTATGCCCCTGTCGCTACCCGGAGCTCTCGCCGCGATGCTCGGTGCCCTCGTGGTTCTCGTGCTGCTGTTCTCTTCGGGCGGCGCGGCCAAGAGCCGTCAGCTCGGTGTCCTGAGCCAGATCCTGTCCGGCCAACACGGCTCGGGCAAGAAGGTCGGGCTGCTGGTCGCCGTGGCCCTAATCCTCTTTGGAACGTGCGGGGCGTTCGCTGGCGTGGCTGCCGACGACGCCCGCAACAACGAGGCGTGCACGCATACCTGCGCGCAGCGGGGCTACGCCAAAGGCACGGTACGCGGCTCCGAGCAACGCGATCCGCCCGGCTCCAAGAGGCACGCGTTCCGGGCTTGTGTTTGCGAGGGCGGTCCCGAGCCCGATCCCCTCGACGTGCGCCTCGACGAACTCGACGCCGTGCCGCAGTGACGAACACTGGAATGGTCGTCCCTACGGGACATCCGCGCGGAGCGAGTTTCTTAGACCCAATGCGACCAAGTTCGCGTTTCGCTCCGCGCGGAAACCCGCACGGCGACAGAGCCCTCGAGCCAACCCACGCGCCCCCACGGGGCTGGTGCCGAGTGTCCCAACCGCCCCCGGATGGGAGACGGCTCTGCCGCGAACGCATCCGTCTGCGTTCGCCCTCCTGTACTGCAGCGACGATGCCAAAACTGGCAAAGCCGGCAACGCGGCAGGTTGCAGGCTTCGGCGGGGGCAGATCGGGACAGGGATGTCGCAGGTCGGGCCCGAGCACCGACGCGCGTGTCATGGTCAGCCCAAGAACAGCAGGACGTAGGCGACCGCGATGACCAGCTGGATGGCCGCGTAGGGAACGGCTTTGGCCACGAAGCCCCCGAACGAAATCTTCAGGTCGTTCTTGTGCATGATCGTCACCGCCACCAGGGTGGACGCGGAGCCGATCGGGGTGATGTTGCCACCGAGGTTGGCACCGAAGACCACCGACCACCACAGCGGCGAGTCGGCCGGCGTCCCCAGAGACGACAGGATCTTCGCGAGCATCGCAGCCAGCGGAATGTTGTCGGTGACCGAGCTTGCCAGGGCCGAGGCGATCAAGATTGCACCCGTCCCCGCCACATCTCCCCAACCGATGATGACCTCGAGTCCCTGCCCGATCAGCCCCAACACCTGCGCGTGCTCGAGAACACCGATCACGACGAACAAGGCGGCGAAGAAGCCCAGCAAGTCCCAATCGACCGCCTTGTAGTAGGTGTCGACGCTCGACTTGTAGCGGATCAACATGATCGCGGCGAACGTCATCGCCACGTATCCCATGCCCAGTTCCTTGACGTAGGGGAGGACCGAGGTCGTCGCGATCACGACGATGAATGCTCCGAGCATCACCGACGCAAAGGTGAAGAAGCCTTTGCTCTCGATGCCGTCGTTCTCGTCGAAAGCCGACACCTGCTCGAGGGCGTCCTTGCGCTCCTCGTCGGTCGACAGCGACTCGATCTTGAACAGCTTGGCGCCCATCCAGATCGTCAGCCCGGTGGCCACGACCACAAACGGCGCCGCCGCGATGAAGAAGGATACGAAGCTGATCCCAGCCGCGGTCCCGACGATGATGTTGGGCACGGAGCTGATCAGCGTCAGCAGGCCGCCGATGTTGGTCAGCAGTCCCTCGACGAGCAGGAAGCCGAGCATCATCTCCGCCCGGCCCAGCTTGCGCAGCGAGACCCCGGTCAGCGAGCCCACGATGATCATCGCGGTCACGTTGTTGAGCACCGCCGAGAAAACGACGGTCATCAGCCCGTAGAACCACAGCAGTTTGCGCGGATCACCAGCCGAGGCCTTCGTCAGCTTGATTGCGATCCACGTGAACAGGCCAGACTTCGAGGTCACATCGACGAACAAGCTCGAGCCGAGGATGATCGCGATGACCGACCAATCGATGCTGGGGATGTAGATCGGCAGGGTCAGTGTTTCGCCGCCGACATGCACCGGAACCGAGCCGGGGACGACCTCGAACACCATGCCGAGCAGCAGCACGATGATCGCGAACACCCCGACGATCAGCGACTTCTTGGCGTGAATCTTCTCTTCGAGCGCAAGCGAGACGATGAGGGCAACGAGGATGCCGGTGAACAGGAGCGTGACCGACATGGGCACGTCGTGGTGCCCCTCGGAGAGCGCGAGTAGGAGCGTCGTCGGCATGGCGTTCACAGCATCAACAGGGGAATGGCTCGGAGCTCGACGGCGATGGGGTACGCGAGCCCATGCATGGCGAGCTGTTCGTCGTCGCGAGTGTTGAGCACCAGCATGTCGACTTCGTGTTCGGCGACCAGCGCCCGGTAATCGGACAGGTGGTTGCCCAGCCGGATCTCGGCCTCGACGGTGACCGGCGTGCCCGCCTTGGCCAGCGCCTCCCTCACCGAGTCGATGTAGTCCGCCGGCTCCCTGAGCAGCTGCTTTTCGATCGAGGCCCGGGCAACGTCGGTATCGATCGAAGCGATCTTCCCGATGACGTCGATGTACCGGTCGAACACCCCCTGGTCTTCGACATGGCTCAGCGTCAGCGTCCCGCCGTCCTGCGTCATCGCCGTCGCCCAGTTCACCAAGCGGTCGTCGCCCGCAAGGTGGTCCGTCACCGCCATGACCTGATTGATGTTCTGCAGCGCGTGCTCGGCCTGGCTGCCCTCTTTGGGGTGCGGGAGCACGAGCACCGGTGCCTCCGAGGTCTGCGTGAGGAGGTCCAGCGCCTCGCCGAGACTGTGGGGCCACTGCCATCCGTCGCTGAAGAGGTTGCGGTACGCACACACCAGACTCGGTGCGGCGTCTTCGACCAGCTGCAGGAGCTGGCCTGTGCTTCGCGCCTCGACCCCGGCGAGCGTGTCGTAGCTCGCTGCGTCGGCGCTCGCGGCGTGGCGCAAGAACGCCTCGACCTGGCCTCCATACTCCTGAGCTTCGGAGGGCGGAAGATCGGTGACCACCAGCACCCGTTCCAACTCGACCGTCGCCGGGTGGAAAACGGGTTTGGCGGCCGCTCTGAACACGCTTTCGAACTGATCGACCTGAGTCATCGCGATTCGCGCCGAGAGTACCCCAAAGTGTGTAACCGTCGGGCCAGGTCGGCGTATGCCCCTCCGACCCGCTTTCGGGTCCCCCGAAAGCAAGCCAGATGCTGGATTTGAAGACCTTGATGTTCGCGGCCCCGGTGGCCGCCCTCCTGCTGACCGGTTGCGACGACAACGAGGGACCCGAGCCGCCGGACCCGGAGCTGGTCGCGCAGGGGCAGAGCATCTACGAAGGGACCGTCGAGGGCGGCAACACGTTCACCTGCGCGACCTGCCACGCGATGGACGACTCCGAGGGTCGACGACGAGTTGGGCACCCGCTCGGCGGTGCAACGAGCCGGGAAACCTTCAAGAACGGGCAGTTGGGCTCCTTTGAGGAGGCCGCCAACTCCTGCCTCACCGAGTGGATGACCGCCGATCCCTGGGAAGCTGACGATGCACGGATGGTTTCACTGCGTGCCTTTGTGCAGTCGGGCAGCGGTGCCGAGGACGACATCACGTTCGAGATCGCTGCGCCTCCTGCCGCACCGTCGGGTGGAGACCCAGACGCGGGCCGCGAGGTGTTCAATGCCAGCTGCGCTCAGTGCCACGGCGATGACGGCGTAGGGACTCAACAGGCGATCTCGGTGGCATCGGGGGCCTTGGACCCGGCGTATGTGGCCCGGCGGGTTCGCACCAGCGGACTCCCGGGGAGCCAGATCTACGAGGGGCTGACCGGCGGCGTCATGCCCTTCTGGTCCACCAACCGATTGAGCGAGACTGAGCTCCTCGACATCGTCGCGTACCTGTCGAGGGACTACGACCCCGACCAGGTCGATCCCGATCCGATGGATCCCGATGACCCGACGGATCCCGATGACCCGATGGATCCCGATGATCCGATGGACCCGATGGATCCCGATGACCCAATGGATCCGGACGACCCCAAGGATCCGAAAGACCCCTCCGGCTGCGCCTCCACGCACCCCAAGGTCGGCCAGACGGCGCAGCTGCAGATGCTCTTCCACGACGTGGGCGGTGTCGCCGAGATCATCGACAACTGCACGATCGAGATCCGGGACTTCAACTTCGACGGCGAAGGCATCGACGCCCAGATCTACGGGGGCTTCGAGGGCATGTACGACGACGGGTTCAGCATGAGCGAGAACCTCGTCCGCGACCTCCCCTACAACAGCGAGGTCCTCACGTTGACGCTGCCCGAAGGCCTGACGTTGGATGACCTCGGTGGGGTGAGCGTGTGGTGCGTCCCGGTCGGGGCGGACTTTGGCAGCGGTACGTTCCAGTAGTCGCGGCTGCGGCTTGCTGGAATCGATCCGGGCGGCACGTGGTACAGGGCTGACGTGCAGCAGCCTCCGCATCCCCAGCACCCGCCGTACCCGCACCACGGGCACCCGCCCAAAAAGAAGGGGCTCGGTTGCGGGGTGATTGTCGCGATCTGTGCGGCGGTGGCCGTCCCCGTTCTGGGGATCATGGCCGCGATCGCGATCCCGGCATTCACCAAGTACGTGCGTCGTTCGAAGACCGCCGAGGCACGGATCGAGCTGGCCAAGATGTTCGACTCGGTGTCCAGCTACCACATGGAGAACGGCCGTTGCCCGGGCGGACTCCAGGGTGACGCCGGCTCGACCCCACCGATTTCGGTCAACTGCAACCTCGGCCAAGGCGGTCGCTGCATCCCGGGAGACGCCTACCCGGCCTCGGCCTGGACCGAGAACGAGGCTTGGTCCGCACTCGGCTTCGAGATCGCCGGCGAACACTACTTCCACTACAACCTTCGCTGGAGCCAAGACTCGAGCGGCGCCTGCCAGTTCACCGCCCAGGCCTTCGGCGACCTCGACGACGACGGCGTCTTTTCCACGTACGAACGAGCAGGAGCCGCCGACGTCAACGGCGTCAACGCAGCGGCAGGACTCTATATCGACCGAGAGGTCGAGTAGACTGGTCGAGGCTGTAGCCCGATCGGGTAGCGCCGCCCGCACCCAAGGATTGCCGACGCTGCACCGGCGGCTACCATGAGCGAACCACGATGTCGGATGCACTGCGCGCGTACCTCCGCGATCTCGATCTCGGTGCTCTTGACGACCACCTCGCACTGGGCGGGGACTTTCCCGGGGAGACCGCGCCGGCGCTGAAGAGCCTCTTGGCCCTGACGGACCGTGGCACGTACCTCGTCGGTGCCACGGATGACGCAGTGCATGCGCATCTCGATCTCGGGAGCGAGACTGGGCTGGTCTACCGCCGCGCGTTGCTCGGGGACACGCTCGAGATCGCCGGGGCATCGTTGTCGGTTCCCACCGGCCAGGCGCAGCGAGTTCTGGACGCACTCGCCACCGCTCGAATCATCGGCACGAGCCCGCCGCCCGACTCGCTGACGTCGGCCCGCTCGTCCTACTGCGAGTCGATGCGGACGGCCGAACGTACGTGGGTCTCGATGTGGCTCGAGCCACAGGAGCGGCTATTGGCGTGGCTGCACACCGACGAGGAGCGTGCGGTGACCTCCGAGATCATGGGCGATACGAGTGCACCGCTGCGGTACGTCCTCACCGATCACCGTCACGCTCTCGTGGGGCTGTCGCCGGTGGGCGATCTGGTCGTCGAGACGCTGCCGTGGTCGGCGTTGGCCGTCGAGCGGTCTGTTGTGCGCGGCGGCGTCGTCACGGCCCCGGCCACCTGGAAGACCACGCGCAGCAACGTGGGTTCGTATCAGGCCCTGCATGCGGTCCCCGGCATGCCCGGCCCAGACGCCACCCGCGAGGTCGCGCGCTTGCTTTGGCGGCAGGACAAACGAACCACGGACGATGAGCGACGGGCCCACGTGCTGCTGTCCACTCAGCGGGCGGATCCCCTCTCCGGTCTCGCTCTCGAGTGGATCGTCGACGCGCCCGCGGACGGTCCGTCTGGATTGTCCGAGGCCGCAGCCGCTGCGCTCGCGGCATTGCAGCCCCAGCCACGGGCGGCCGAGGTCCTCGCCCACTGGGCTTCGGATTGGGCATTCGACGGCGCGCACCAGAGAACGATGATCGACAACCTCCGAGCGATCGACACGGCGCACGCAGCCTTGGTCCAGGAGCTCCACATCCGCCTGCACGGCGCCCTGCCTTCGGACGAGCAGGACACGCAGAGCGACCACCGGCTCGCGGAGCATTTGCTCGAAGTCGGCGCCCTGCCCCAGGCAGCCGCCGTACTTGGGACCACCTTGGAGCGACTCCCGAATGCCGAGGTGTACGAGCTGGTGGCGCCGCAGCGGGAGGACCTGCAGACCGACACCGAGGATGAGCAGGCCGCATTCCGCGGCCGTCTCGCGAGGGTCACGACGCTGGAGCTCATGGTCACCGCCACCACGGGGACCGACCGAACGGCATCGCTGCGCGAGTTGGCGGCACTGCAGCCGTTGAACCCGCAGCGGTTCTCGGATCTCGCAGAACATCTGGGCGGCCAGCCCGAGCCGACCGATGTCGACCTGGGGGCGCGCGCGATGCAGGTCGCCCGGCTCCTGTCCGAGCCCGATGCTTTCTTGCAGGAACAAGGCCCGCCGGTACCGCACGTCCGCGGGTTGGAAGCGCAGCACATCGAGGAGACGTTGCGACATCGCGAAGCTCGCGACGGCGGCGTGATGGGCAAGCTGCAGACGATGCTCGCCAAGGTCTCGGCCCCCGATGGCTCGGCGGTCAAGGCCTACTGCGAACGGGTGCAATACAAAGCCCACGTCGACCTCGAGTCTGCGGTCACGGCGGCAACCGTCGTCCTCGGCGTCCCCGCGATGCTCGCGTACGTCTCGCGCGGTGAGAAGTCGATCGGCATGCGGGCGTATGAGGATGACCTCCCGTTTCTTGTCGTCGGCGGCGACCACCTCGACAAGACGGCCGATGCCTACCTGCCCCCAGCCGCGCTTCACTTTGCCGTGGGCGCCGAGCTTGCGCACCTGCGTTTGGCCCACTCCCGCGTGACGCCTGCCGAGGTCTGGGCCGGCGGACTCGAACTCGGAGTCGAGGGACTGGGCGTCATGTTCGCCGCCACGCCACTGCTCAAGAAGGTCTACAGCACGACGCTCGGGAAGATCGTCAGCACCGTCGGAGGACCCATCGTCGACCGGGTGCGGGGCAACCTGAAGACGAACAAGAAACAGCTTCGGGGCTCGCTCTCCCACGACAACAGCGAGTTGGTGGCCGCACACCGGGTGATGCAGTTCACGGCGGACCGGGCAGGTCTCCTCCTCGCCGCATCCCCGACCGCGGCGATTCGGGCGATGTTCGCCGCACACCCGTCAAGCCTCGCCAAGTGGGCCTTGGTGCGGCGTCATCCACTGCACGACGTGCTGGTCCGCGGCGACGATGCGTCCGAACGCGACCAAATGCTGGCGGTGCGCGTCGCCGCGATGCTCGCGTTCTTCGTGTCCTCCGACTTCGCGACACTCCGGCAAGCGATCCGCGTCGAAGATCCGGTGCTTGAGCGCTGAGGGGTGAAACCGGACTGTCCGGGGTCATCTTGCGCACACGGCGCGGCCCGAGGCGTTCAATTGCTTGCGACGGCCCGGCTGGTCGTGGCGTCATGCTCTTCGATGAAATACGGATTTCCCATGCTCCTCCTCGCATTCGGTCTCACCACCGGCTGCGAAGACGACTCCGATGGTCCTGACGACACCGGGGCGGGGACAGACGCGGACTCCGGCGCAACCGCATCCGCCGAGACCGACGCGGACGACACCGCCAATGACGAGAGCGGTGGTTCAGGCGCGAGCGACGAGGACGTGGAGCGCTGCCGCAACGTCTGCGACAGCCTGTTGGGGGTCGACTACCTCGAGGTCGACGAGCACGAGACCTGCTTCACCACGTGCGGGCAGGTCAGTGCCGACGAAATCGAGCTTTTCTACACATGCTGGCTCAACACGTCGGGCGAAGAAGAATCGCGGGCCTGCTACCAGAACCTGATCGACGCAGATCCGGTCGACCCCACCGGCGACGACCCAGAGCCCACCAGCTGCCTCGACGCGTGCAACGCCTACGTCGGCATGGGATGCAACCCGCCGATCGAGGGGGCAACCTCGTGCGCCGACTTCTGCGGGGACCTCACCCCCGCGCTGCAGACGGCCGTCGTCGAATGCCTCGACGGAGCCGACGGCTGCGACCTGCCGGCTGCCTGCACGTTCCCCGGCGGCGGCGAGTAGCAGGATTCGGCACGTGGCGTCCCGTGGCTCGGCGGTCGGTCGTGCACTCGTGGCTAGGTCCGGGGCCCACGAGACGCGGCGAACGCCAACAACAGCCCGGAAAGCGAGAGAATGGCGATGCCCAGGATCTGTCTCTTATACACATCTGACGCTGCCGACGA
>CAJXVA010000007.1 GCA_913061055.1 uncultured Pseudomonadota bacterium | reverse complement strand
GGGCTCGGAGATGTGTATAAGAGACAGCTGGAGGGCCTTGTGGGAGGGGGCGCGCAGATCGTGCCTGCGGGGGATGGCGCGTACAAGCTCGCGGGGCAGGGGGGCTCGTCGATCCGATTCGGCACGGATGCGGATGGCGGGAGCGTGATGGTCGCGGGTGGGGCCTATGCTGAAGAGGGATCTTGGTTGCTGGCGCAGTGGCGTGTTCGGGTGCTTGCCGCTGCGTCGTTGCTGCTGCAGGTGGCTCCGGTGTGGTGTATCGGTTGGATCTTGTGGACCGCTGTCCGACGCCGGCGCCGGCGCCGGCGGTGGACGGAGGCTGGAGTGGTGGTTTGGCCCGCGGTGGCTGGGGTGTGCTTCGTTGCGATGCCGATGTTGTTGCAGGCGGCGGCGGCACGAGACGCGTTGGGCATCGTCGACCCGGCTACAGTTGCGCTGTTTGTCGCGACGATTGCGTTCGCGTTGTCGTCGGTGGCGGGATTGTGGGCGGCGCTTCGAGCGAGTACGGCGGTGCGCCGGACACCGTTGTGGTCGCGCGTGGTGCCGAGTCTCGCTTCGACAGCGGCGGTTGGAATGACCCTGTGGCTTGGTGCCAACGGGATCATCGGCCTCCGGCTTTGGGCCTGGTGAGGGTGGTTGTTGGCGGGCGGCGCTCCTGCGCAGCTGCGCGATGGTTTCCCGCCGCCTTCATGATCGCCTCCGTCAACGACAACCCGTCGCCTCGAGGACTTGGCTGTGGACCGGCCGGCCGAACATCCAGCGGTTCAGTTCTTCGACGACGACACAACGGTCGATTCGGGTCTCAGAGTTCAGATCGGCGATCAGTGCCGCGAGGGTGTCATCGCCGGATCGCACTTCGATGCCGCCGTCGCTGTCGCTGTCGAAGGACAGGAACGCCCCAGGTGAGTCGCCGTACGCGGGCCAAGCCGGCTCGCCATGGCATGACGGCACGCCGCTGCGGGCGAAGGAAGCCCAGTACGCACCCAACGCACGGCTGAGGCGCTCGCGATCGGCGGCGGTGCGCTTCTGGAAGAGGAAACGGTCCGCATCGCCGAGGTGCTCGAAACGATTGAAGACGAATGGAAGCTCGAACCCGTGGGCTGCCCCCAGTAGCTTGTGGAGATCCGTAAACAGCACCCGGCCGCCATCGTCCCAGTCAAAGCGGTAGGCGTGGACGGAGTCGTGGCCAGCAGCCCTCATCATCGCGGCCGGCTCGCTCACCGCCCGAATCCGCCACAGCCGGGTCAGATGACCGGTGAGTGCGTCGTAGGCCGGTTGATCCTTCGCGACCACGAAGGCGCCGAGTCGTTTCGTGGTGACTCGCTTGTCGCGAAGATAGAAGAGCTTCATCTCGTCGTGGTTGGTGCCCAGGATGGTGGGCACCGGGTTGAACGTCGACGTCGATCGAAAGGCGTCGCGAATCGGACCGGAGGGAAGCACGACGCCGTCCTCGATGACGCGCGGCACATCCACGAACCCCGGACCCCGGGTGTAGGCCCCCAACAGCGTGTCGACCGACAGCGCGCGCAGGGCCTCGGCCGAGTGCGCGCCCAGCTTGTCGGCGATCGTGCGGCTGGGGTTCAGCAGGGCGCCGGTTTCTCCCTCGGCCTCGGCGAGGCCGGTGCTTTCAAACGCGCCGGACTGCACGATGGCGCGGTGGAACAGACCCTTGGCCAGGGGCGACGCAAGCAGAGCGACGACGTTGTGGCCTCCAGCGCTCTCGCCAAAGATCGTGACGCAGTCCGGGTCTCCGCCGAACGCCGCGACATTCGTCCGCACCCATCGCAGCGCTGCGATGAGGTCCAAGATCGCGAAGCAGGCGCAGGCGTCCTGTGGCGTTGGCGCATCGGCCCTCAGCGCCGGATGTGCGAACCAGCCAAGCGGACCGACGCGGTACTGGACGGCGATGACGATGACCTTCTCGTTTTGGGCAAGCCGGGAGGCGTCGTACTTGCTCGAGCATCCCCATACGTTCCCGCCTCCGTGAATCCAGACCATGACGGGCAGCGACTCGTGGGTGCCACTGGGCGCGTAGACATCCAGGGCGAGGCAGTCCTCCGATCCGATGACGAGCCCCGGTTTGAGCCCCTCTTTGGCATCGAACTCATTGGTGAGTTGGGCGCAGCGCTCGGCGAAGCGAACGGCCTCGCGAACACCCTCCCACCGGGGCGCGGGTTGGGGAGGGCGCCAACGGTTGTCGCCTGCGGTGGAGGCGGCGTAGGGGAGCCCACGCCAGATCTTGGCTCCGTTCTCCGCGACGAGGCCGAGGACGTCGCCCTGGGCGATGGTTCGCGCGGTCGCAGGATCGGGTACCGCACGCTTCGATTTCTTGCGGAACAGGGTCATCGCGTCGTTCCCCCAAGAGGTGGCGCAGGGCCGCGAATACCGCCCGGCAACTCCTGCGCGCGAGTCCGTTCCGGCGGCCGCATTGCGCAAGACGTGCGCAAGCCCTCCCGACTTGCCCCCGCACAGCGAAGCTGTTGATGGACTACGTCTGCCCGTTTGAGCTGCGCATCGATCCCATGCAACTGCTGGCGCTCGTCGATATCGAACACGATGAGTACGCGAGTCTCGAGTTTCAGCACTTCGATGACGCGGTCCATGGTGTCGGCGTGGTCGTGCTGATCTACCGGGTCGACGGCAAGGTCGACGTCATCCGGACGCCCGGCCTGTGCATCGATCGACAGAGCGTCGACATCGGCGAGGGGCTCGGTGACTGGCGCGAGGCGCCGGACTTGCAGTGGTCGCTCTCGGACCTGGACGGCCCGATTCGTCTCGCCGTCCGATTCGAAGACCGAAAGGGCCGAGAGATTCGCTGGGAGCTCTCCGAGTCCGATCCCAGGGTGCCGCCGATGCAGATCCTCGCTCCGGTCGGCGCCTCGATGGCGGCGCCCCGGTTCTTCCCCTTCTACTTCTTGCATGAGTTGCGCTTGGTGGCCCAGCAGGCGACCTGCACGGTGACCCTCGCGGGCCGTGACATCACGGTGAGCAAGATTCCGATGCCCGCCAAGGGCCGGCGTGTCTTCGTGGCAAGGGTTGCCCCGCGCCCCCTCATCGCGCAGATCAATCCGGAGTCCGAGGGGTCGCTGGCCCGGATCGAGGCCGATGCCGCCGGTGTCGTGCAGCGCGGCCCGGCGCGTTGGCGGCTGGCCGCGCATGACGGTGGACTCGCGTTGGTGGAGCTCACCCGAACCGACGGCCGGCACACGATCGCGTTGCGCTTTGATCCTCCGTGCCCAGACGTTCGCAGACTGGATGACGGTGAGGAGTTCGTCGGAGCGTTCGCATTCGGCACCGAGGTCACCGAACACGCGGTTCGTGGCGAACTCCGGATCCGGCGCAGCGATGACGGGGTGACCCTGCTGATGCAGGCGGAGCACAGCTGGTGGCCGGACTCGCTGTCGGACACGTTGATCATCGGGCTCTTCCCCCCGAGCTTTCGGTCATGGGTCCGGACGTATCGGTTTTGCTGCGAGATGCGGCTCGATGGCGACGGCGTGACGGCGCGCGGTTCGTGGGAGCGCACGCCGAAGGCCCGCTGGGGCGCTAGGCCCCGCACGGTCCACGTCGTTCGGGAGTTGCCCGCGCCCCCGCAAACGGTGTTTGCAGCGCTCACCTGCCCGGAGCAAATCGCCGCGCTGCCCGGGGTGTCGGCGGTCGAGATTCTGGCGTCGGGCCAACCGGTACCGGAGGGGACCGGCCACCGCCGGGAGGTGGTGGTCGAGGGCAACCGCTACACCGAGGAGATCACGGGCTGGGAGCCACCGCACCGCTTTGAGTATCGGATTCGAGAATCAAGCGCACCGATCGACCACGAACACGGGCACGTCGTGCTGACCCCCACCGATGAGGGCACGCGGGTGGAATGGGTCGCGATCTTCCGCATGAACATGAGCGTGGGTGGCGGCATGGTGGGCCGGTGGGGCCAGGCGCGGATGGAGCGTACGTTGCAGCGTCAGCTCGATGCGATTGCGTCTCGACTCGCACCGGCCGGCTGACTCGAGCGCCCGGTCCCCTTGCCCGAGGTAGACCTGCGAGCAGCAAGTCAGACCCGCCCCTTGGACGCTCCTGCGCGTTGGGTCAGGCACGGTGAATCAGAGCAAGCGTTCGCTCGCTTTGATTCGGGGCGTGTGGGGCTGTCGCGCAGTCGGGTAGCCAGCACGCAGAAGAAGTTGTGGCACCGAGCCGTCGTTGAGCAGGAGAGCCAACTGCTCGCGCAGCGTTGGAACTTCGATGGGCTGGTTCAAGAACGATGCCGCCATCCCGTCGGCGGTCATCCGAAGCAGGATTCGTTGCAGCGCCTGGCCCGAGTTCACCCAGTCCATGGCTGTGTCGCCCGGAGTCCCAATGACGAGCAGTGCCGGTGACTCCGTTGCGAGCTGTCGGTCCCGCGCCGCCTGGCTCTTCCCCATGTCGAAGGAGCGGATGAGGTGCGGGCCCACATGCGACGCGAGATCGCCGTAGTTGAATGCATACCCTCTGATGCCATCGAGATGGTGGGTCCGGTTCTGATGCACCCAGGCCGCGAGTTCTCGACGAAACGACTTGTCGGCCATCTGTACGCGGTCACCCTCGGCGATGAGATCGGCGATCGGTCCTTTCTGCTCGTCGACAGCAACCGTCAGAGATACGCCACGCGCGGCGGCGATGGCCGAAAGTACTTCGAGCGCTTCGACTGGGACCGCCTCAGGGCGAAACGGAGAGCGATTCGTCTGCCGCACAGTGATCGCGTCGAACATCGCTGTGTCCGAGGGAGGGGGGGCCGCGTCACCGGCTGCTCGGACCGCGGCGACGAGGTCGGCGTCGCTGGGATCGGGGAACCACTCGACCTCAACCGGACGGCCGAACCGAGCCATGGCCAGTTCGACGTTCGTGACCGCTGCCGCGCAACTCATCATCATCTCGCGATCGTCAGGATCGACGACTGGGAGAGCCTTCGTCCGGTCAGCCCTCACCTCCGCCACGTCGTCGGCAACTCGAAACAGCCAAGGCTGGGTGTTGTGGCCTGAAGGAGCCAGAACCGCCCAGCATATTGCCGCCCGGAGCTGCGCTGTGGCGTTGTCGGAGGGCGGGAAGTCATCGATTGTGACACTCCAGGGGTCGAGTCCCTTGTATTGCCGCATGTCTTCGCCTCTCGGTAGCATCAGCGTTCGGTCGCTGTTTCCCGGACGCCGTTGTCGGCAATTCCTGCGCATCGGAGGCCCGAGGAGCTTTGGGACGCTCGCGAGCACGACCCCGGCTGGCTCCGGTGCGAACCAACGCGAACTCGGTCAGGGCCGAACGCCCAACGCCGCGACCGCGACGAAGAGTCTTCCCGCTACCGCGCCGACGGTCTTGGGCGGCGCAGTTTGATGAGCATCGACCCTAGGGTTATCAGCACCAAATCGGCGCGGTCCTTTGCCAAGTGCACCCGGACAGTCACGGCGTTGCCGGCCCGCTTGATGGACGCACCGTCGACGATGACCCCGAGGGTCAGCCGCAGCGTCGGGTTCTCCTCGATCTGGCGCGGGAGCACCTTCTTCCAGAATCGCTCGAACGACTTCGCCGACTCGGCACCATCGAACTGCATCCGGAGGCTCGCGTCCCCGCTGGCTTCCTTGCGAAGCTGGAAGGCAAGCTCGAGCTTTTTCGGAGCGGCCACAGGGGGATCAGGCGGCATGTTCACAGGCGCGCCCGACATGCCGTCGGCGACGAACCGCATCGACGCTTTCGGTGCCGCCTTTGCAAGGCGCCGCAGCTCCATCGACGCCCTGATGTAGCCGATCGTCGTGTCGGCCGCGACCGCGTCGTCTCCGACCAGATGCGTGACGTACTCGGGGTGCGCGTAGACGACGACTTTCTTCCCCGGACGGACCACGAACTGTCTTGGGTCGGCGTCCGTCGAACCGTCCAGTGGGACGAGACTCCCGACGAATGCGCCAGAGGTCTCTTGCCATTCGATCCGCTGCCCACTCGATTCCGCAACGACGCCCAGGCGCGACCGGAGGTCCGCACGGCTCATCGTGTAGTCGAACGCCGCGAACGTCTGCCTCGCATCGCCCTCGACCGAAGTGCCGATCACGATGTGATTGAGGTCCGCAAGGAGATCGAACGCGCCGGCCCGTTCCAGGAGGCGCAGTTCCGGGAAATCGCTCGCCCTGTCCAGAATCGTGTCTCGCGACGCCGACTTTCTCAAACGGCGGGGCACAAGCAGCAGGGTGAGCATCAGCCCGGCGGGATCAAGCGCGCCAGGGATTCCAGACCGCTTGGGGGCCAACTCGTCCGGCACAGGGGGATCGGCTGACCCGACCTCGTCACCAGGAGCAGCGGTGTCCGGCGACGACTCGGGCGCAGACATGGGGGGCGTCGCCTCTGGTGGGGCCGTCTCGCTTGGCGTCATCGTCCATACCGCGCACGAGGCAAACCGCCCACAATCAATGCTCTGGACACCCGCTTGGGTTTCGCCTGCTCATCTCGCCGATGGACCGTTCAGCTGCGGCCCGCTGCCGTGAGCCGCGACTGCGACGGCTTGTTGGGCCACGCATGCGGTAGCTATCACCCATGCGCTATGCATCGCCGTGTCTCCAAGCCGATCGATCTTCGACAGGCTGTGGGAGTCGGCCTTCAAGCCAGTCCGCAAGTGTACCGGGCCGAAAATTCGGATCCTCGCATTCGACGACCCAGCTCAGGAACTCTCGTGGGCCACCGTTCAAGTACGGGGCCGGTGAGACCGGCTTGAAAGTTGTTGGAAGACGTTCCTCCAACGAGAGGTAGTTCATCACCCAGCCCAGTTCTTGGACGACCTGCCATGCGAGTTCGTCGTCGATGTCGATCTCGAACTTCACCCACCAGCGCCCGTCGTCATCCGTTCCCCGACCGATAGGCTCGGGGAGTGCCGGCACCCGCACCAGGTACTTGATGAGCTTCGTGAATGCTCGGTCGTCCATACATTCGTCTCGCGGAGGGGCCGCTCCGTGGCAGCCTAGCTGCCGCGCTCCGTCCGCTGCAACGGCTTGTTACGCGGGTGTACGTCCGTGGCTTCGGCATGCAGCCGCTACGCGGCCGTCACCGTGGACGGGCAAGAGCGCAACCAACCGTAGACCCCGCGAGAACAAGAACGCGTATTGGCGGTCCGTCGTCGGGGCGAGCTGAATGCTGTCGGAAGAACGGTCGCTCGGGGTTCAGTCCGTGTTGATCCGAACCTCGGCGACGCGGCCGTCGGGGCCGAGCCTGAGCAACAGCCACTCCGAGTCGATGCTGAACAGCCCGCGCTCCATGCCCAAGTGATAGACCAAGTCCCAGTCTCGAAAGTAGTCGGTGTCAGGCGGTTCGCCGAGCAAATTGACGACCTGTCCCCGGGTCAATCCGGCGAGAGAGCCTCGGGCCACCAGGCGGTCGGCCATGGGTCCGCGGTCGTCTGCATCGGCTTGCCACGCCGCGGCGTCGAATGCCCGACCAGGGAAGAGCGTCCGCACCGTCACCAGCCCCAGGATCAGGCCCATCGCGAGCAGCAGTCTTCTGCGCCTTGACACACTACACTGCTTACATTGCTTCGCCCTCTATCTGACGCCGTGACGATGGGCGCGGAGGCGACCCCGTGGGCCTGTTTGCAAAAGTCCATCCAGGTCTGTCGGTGCGCCATGTCGTGCACGCTGACCGGGCCACCTTGGAGAGATTCGATCCGCCGCAAGAGACCGTGACGAGCATGGCTTGGGCGACCAAAGCCGAGTACCCGGCTCTTTGGAACGACGCGAGCCACCTCCATCCGAGCGCGAGGTCGCTGCGGTGCACCGAAGGCCAGCCCCACGGCCTTCAGTGCCGCTCGGAAGCCGACGGCGCGGTGACGGTTGTTGGTTTCGAAGCCGAGGCGGGTGGGGGGTTCAAAGTCCGCACGGTGGTGCAGGAGATCGACTTCCCGGACTGCCTGCTCTGAGCGTCCTGCGTGCCTTGCGCCCCACCCTGTCGCCCAGAGACGC
The DNA here is from genome assembly GCA_913061055.1 of uncultured Pseudomonadota bacterium. GTDB lineage: Bacteria > Myxococcota_A > Polyangia > Nannocystales > Nannocystaceae > CAJXVA01. The sequence continues at coordinate 52,164 of CAJXVA010000007.1, read as the reverse complement.
AGCCGCTTGCGTTGGGAGGGACCACTGAGGAGACTGCACCGACGGTGGCACTACGTCCGATCAAGCTTCGCCTGGACGGTGAAGAGGTCCACATCGTGCCTTCCCGGGAGCTGGAGCGGTGGGGGGGCTTCATCAACGGGCCGCGAGCTGCGTACACGCTGGTGACCCCGGACAACGTCGCCGAGCTTCGAGGGGCACTGCTGATACCGGGGTGGGTCGATAGCCAGGGGGTGTTCACCGAGCTCCGCAAGCAGCTCGAGGATGGCATGGCGTTGTTCTTCGAGGTCCCGCCGGAGCCGGTGACGTGGGACGCACCCGAAGTCATCGACATCCACGATCTGCTGCCGCAAGGGGGCGATGACAACAGTCTGGAGCCGGAGCGCCCGAGCCCCCAGCCAGAGTTGCATTGGATAGAGGTGGTTTGCATCTCAGCAAAGGGGGGGCTGTTCGCCGGAGCCCGGGCGCGCGCCCGATTGCCAGACGGGCGTAGTGAGTCCGTCACGCTGGACGGGCGCGGGTCGGTTCGCTTCGACGAAATCACCGAGGGCGGCACCGTGCATTTCGAACTGTCCGGCGACGCTGTACCCCACGGTGCCGGGTCGGTCCCGGTCGGCCAACGCTACGAGCTTGGGGGGCCGACCGGCCTGGTCACGCGGAAGCGCCACGTGCTGATCGTTCACCCCAACCCGGAGGCCTTCGTCTCCGTTGCGGTCCTCATGGACGACGAGCCGGTCGCCGTCGGGCGCTACACGCTGACCACCGCCAACGGAGAAAAGACAGGGAGCCTAGGACCGGAGGTGGTGCGCGAGGACGGTTTCGTCTTGCCCTCGGCGAGCAGCTTCGGTTTCGAGGGGGTGATCCTCGCGCCCCGATCCGACGTCCCGACCTCGCCAACTTGGATCACGATCGAGGCCCTCCATGCCAGCGATGATGCGCCGGTCGTCGGGCGATCCGTTCGCCTGGAGTTTCCCTCGGGCGCAGAGCAAACCCGTCAGACCGGGGAGGATGGGCGCGCAACGTTCGAGGGTCTCCAACCCGGCGACTTGTTCTCGGCGCACGTGCTTGCGAGCCCATCCGCGCAGGACGCCGAGAAGACCGACCTCGACGAGGTTGAGGGGTTGGAAGACAAACCCGATGAGGACGAGGCGGAGGAATCGTCCGAAGAGCCCGCTCCTCAAGAGGAGTTCGAGATCGCCGAGGACGAGGATATCGCGCCGCCTCCAAGCGATTCGCCTCCACCGGACTTCGAGGAACTCGGTGAAGCTGCCGACGCCGAGGAAGTCGATGACGACGACCTCGAAGATGAGGGGGACGACCGATGAGCCGCACACTCGTTGAGATGCATGGCCTCGCGTCTGCCAAGGTTCATACCGCGAAGCTCGACCTGCCGCGCGTCGAACTCCGCTTGGAGATCACAGATCCGCGGACGGGTGCGGCGCGCGTTCTTCCGCCTGGGCCGATGGTGTCATTGGTCGACGGGGCGAGTGCGACCATTGATGAGGCCAAGGTGGCCGGGAGCGGTCGGGTCAGTCTTCTGGGAAGCTCTTCTTCGACCGACGTCGGAGTCGAAATCGACTTCAAGGACCACGAGTGGCTCGACCTCGAGGCGGCGGCCTACGTGCCTGAGGGCGATGTGCAGGTCAACGATGTGCGGCCCTTGCTTCGCCTGCCGAAGAAATGGCGCAGCCGCAGCCAAGACTCGTTCTCCGACGACCGGTCGGGAGCGTTCTCAGGCGGAGCGCTCGCCAGCCTCGAGGATGGCAAGCTGGGTCGCGACTCCGAACCGTGGGTGTTGGGCCTCGACCATGGGTGGCGGCGCTTTCTCCTGGAGCTTCGGTACTCGAACACCGCTTCGGGCGGCCAGTCGGCCCTGCCGCCGGGTCCCGTGGTCAAGGCTGCCTACGACGGGGGAGCGCCAAAGTTCCGGCTCGCCGGTGCAAGCACCGTCCTCGACGGGAACGGTCTGGTTGCGCTGTGGCTGTTCGATTCGTCGGTCGAGCTGGACGATCTGCGGGTGGTCATGCTGTGCGCAGACGACACCTACATCGAAATGGAGGCGGGAGCCCTCAAGACCGTGTCCCGCGCAAAACACCGGGCGATGCTGCCAAAGGCGAGGGCCCGGCTTCATGCGCTGCCGAGCTTTCTTCGTCTGCACGAGCAAGCCGCGGAGCAAGCGAGCCACCGAGGCCCACTCGCAACGCTCTTGCCCGTGTTGAGCCCAGCGCCGGCCAAAGTCCGCGTGCCCATCGACATGCTGGTCGAGCTGCGATTGGTGTTGCACGACCCCGTAGCGGGGGCTGCCGTTCCGATCCCGTCGGGTGTCGAGGTCCTCCTCACGGACCACAAGAACCGCGCCGTCGTTTCGGCCGACACGGACGCCGACGGTCGCGTCACCCTGTTTGTGCCGCCGGCGAGTCGTGAGGTCGGGATCGAGATCGACTTCGCCGAGGCGCCGTACCTTGACCTGGTGGCTGCGGCCTTCGTTGCGAAGGAGGAGGCCGAACCCAACGTCAAGCTGCGCCTCATTCGACTCCCGGACCGGTGGCGGAGCATCGACCAGTCCGAACTCTCCGATGACCGGGACGGGCTGGTGGTGTCCGGGCGGCTGCAAGATCTGGAAGAAGGGGAGTTCGGCACGCCGGACTCGCCATGGGAGATCGATATTGGCCACGCATGGCAACGCACCGAGCTGGTGTTTCAGTACTACGACGTCACTGCGTTGGACGTTCGACCGGTCGTATTCGGTCCGCTGATCGAGGTGTTCGACGACACTCGCATGCGCGAGCGAGACCTCGTCGCGGCATCGACGATCCTCGATGAGCAGGGGCGCGCGCACCTGATGTTCTTCCGCTCGGTCGACCCGCAGAAGCTCCAGATCCGCCTGCGGACCGAGGTCGACACGGTGGCCGTGACGACTGAGACCGACCCGGAGCTGCGCGTGCAGCGTGTCGCTGAGGCTGGGCTGCGAGCGATGCCGGTCGCTGATCGACAGCGTCGATACCCGCTGCCGTCGTTGTGGCTTTCACGGGGGCAAGTGTGCCGAACCGAGCAACCCACCTTCGCAAGCGGGACGTTCTTCGAGGAGGCGATCGAGGCGGCGATCGAAACCGACGTGCTTCCCCCGCGGCTTCACTTCGATCTGGACGACTTCGTGCTGGTGAATGCGTCGGAAGTCCCCATTGGGTTCGGTCGGGAGCTGGACCTCACGATCTTTCACCACGACATGTCGATCCGCGCTCCACGAACGCCTCAGGCCTACTTCAGCGACATCGCGGGGGGCATCAATCACTTCACGGGGAGCCGCGCCTACTACACCAAGGCCGAAGGCGCCGCGAAGACCACCCGCGTCGTTCGTCGCGGGACGAAGTTCTACGACCTGAAACGGAAGCGCACGCATCGCGGCCGGCTCATCGGTGTGCGGGCAGCGGTCGCGGGCGACCATCCGCATGAGCGGATCTTTCTGAAGCAGGAGCCGGGGACGGGCCCGAACCTGTCGAACTGCGACATGCACTACTTCGAAGACGTCGCTTCGGATCCGGCGGTGCCTGGACGTTCGATCTCGGTGCTGATGGTGTTCTTCTCGGTCCGGATCCGGCGACTCGTCAAAGACCCCCACGATACCGAGTTGAACAACCTTCAGGGTGCTCTGGGGAGGGCTGCCGAGCGTTGGTCGGGCGCGAGTTTGGAGGACGTGCTTGCGGGGGCAGCACCCAAGACTCCAGATGTTCGGCTACGGACAGACGATGGCGCGCATGACCTGAAGTTCGCGTTTCACTTTCCCGCGTTCGATGACCGTGAGGGACACGCGGCGATGTGGCTCCGAAGCAAGCCGCGAGCGTTTTCGTTGTCGACGTTCGGGATCATCGTCGTCGCGAAGGCGGATTCGATTGCGGGGGGAACAGAGGCTGGAATTGAGCATGCCCACCTGTTCCCCAGCGAGACGATCGCGCACGAACTTGGTCACTCTATGGGTCTTGGTGATGAGTACTTCGAACGTCTCATGGTGTCGGAACCCATACCGCGGGTCCGCCAGTTCAGCTGGGACTTCCTACATTTCTCGTTCGACGACCACAGTCTCATGCACGGGGAGTTCGCTCCCCGGCTTCGCCACTACTGGGTGTTCTCCCGGTGGCTGGAGCGGAGCGCGAGAGTCCCACGCGTGAAGCAGGACGGCTATGCGATCACGTGTGACACGTCTGTCCTGTCCTCGCCAGGAACGGGGCGTGCACACCATTTTCGGCTTCCCACCGCCCACCCGTGGCCCTATGACGCTGCACGCCAAGAGGTGAAGTTCCGTCCCGGACACGGCGGACGCGGACAACTCGGGCTCTACCTCCTCGGCGACGACTTCGACGTGCACAAGCTTTCCAGCCCCAGCCCGCTATCCGGGGTCGACGCTGTATTGTACTGGGATATCGCGGTCTACTTTCGCCGGCGACGCAACGCCGATGGCAAGAAAAGCACGACGTCGATGACCGGATACCTCCGCCAAGTCTTCTCGGAGATGGCCCAAAGCGTTGGGGCTGTAATCACCTCAACGGCAGCGCATGTCCCTCGTTGCTTTGTGTTGGAACTGGATGCCAGCGCCCCGGCTCAGGACCTCGCCAAGAAACACGCTCGGAAGGTGCTGCTGTACGTCCTGCCTCGTTTCACGACCTCGAATCCGGCGGCTGCAGACTTCCGCGTACACATGCGTCCGCGCTCGAGCAAACCTGGCGCCGACGTCACCGACCTTCACGACTCCGCGTTCCGTGGACGAAAGATCGCGGTCCACGAGGACGTCCCCGGGCCGGCTCTACTCCGCTACATGATGGGATTTGGACCGAGTGAGGCCCGCCCGGGTGCGAAGATCGAAATCTCGACGACGCCGCTGTCCACGGGAGGGTCCTTCTCCATCGGCTCGTCCAGCGTCGGATCCAGAAGCCTCAACGTGGTGCACGGGCCACGAACACCGGGGGCGGACGACTATGACGGAAGTGGAACGCCGGAACAGGTCGCGGCCGAGCTCGCCGAGGCGATCAACGACAGCAAGAATCGCTTTGCGAGCCACATCCGCGCCACGGCGACGGGAAGAGAGGTCGCGCTCGAGTCCGTTCCACCCGGGGCCGACATCAAAGTGCACTCGGCTCGCCCCGGTACGTCGGTACGGGACGACTGGAGCGGCGACTTCGAGCCGAGTGAGCTTGGGTTCCTCTCCGACTGGCTGGGCGAGCAGCTGGGCGCCACCTACCGGATCAGACTCTATGTATAGAATCGCGAAAGAAGCTGTGCTGGCGAGCTGTCTCGGACTCGTGGTGAGCCTCCTGGGTGGATGCCGGGTTGACCTTGGCGAGAGTTCGATACCCCTTGTTCCGGCCGCAGGCGTCGGCCCAGGGCCGGCGGTCCACCGGATAGAGCTGAAGCGGGACGGCGGAGACTTGCCAAGCGTGGAGCGGTACCGTTTGCGGGGCTCCACGTCGCCGTTCGACCAGACTCTCTACGACGCCGCGCGGGACCGATTCTTGGTCGCTGGTCGATACTCGATCGACCGTCGTGGGAATGTGACGCTCGACCCCGAGCCGATGACCGGCCCACCAGGGGCAAAGGTTCGGCCGATCATTGAAATTCTGGTGGCTCTTGGTATTTGCGAGAGTCAGGACTGTGAACGAAAGTGGGGCCTTGAGAGTGTCGCGGCGGTTTGGTTTGGGCGTCACGCCATCGTCGTTTTGACAGCTCCCCTGCAGGGCAATAGGCTGCGTGGATCTCGATTCTTGAGTCCCGATCGACTGACGATTACGAGTCTGCACCCAGAAACGCTGGAACGCATCCGCACGGTTGAGCTTAATATGCCGACGGAGTCGGAGGTGTGGGGTCGCAAGAGCCCGGGAAGCGTGCAGCGAATGATGGAACGGTTTGTCCGCGACGGCACGGTGGTGGTCGACGCCGGGCTCGGCCGCCGGATCGACAGGGGGGGGGTCCATGTCGCCAAGGATAGGCGTCGCATCAGCCAAGTTCGGGTCGACCCGAACGGGGCGATGACGGTGATCGACCGAAACAAGTGGCGGGTCACGGCAGCAGAGTTCGGACTACGCAATGCCGCCGCGGCTCGCAAGATGGTTCACGGGCCCGGAGCCATCGCTGTAGGGAACAGCCCCAACGGGGTCTATGTGCTTGAGGAGGACTCCGGCGAGGGGCTACGGCACTACGTCGCGTTGTATGATCGTGAGCTTCAGCTTCAATGGCGCCGCAGCCTTCCGAACCCGGTCATGGATTGGTTCGTGGATGACAGCGGCTGGATCTACGTCTCCATGATGAGTCCGAAGATACGGGTCTTGCCGGGGGAGCACGGAAGCAGAACGTTCGAGATCCTCGCGGTCACGCCCGAGGGCGAGACGGCCTGGAGGTGGGTGCACCGCCCGAAGCCGCCCGCTCGATACTGGGAGAGCCTGACGGTGGGCACGATGGTGGCGGCTGGAGACGATCTTTGTTTTTCGATGGAGAGCAAGTCCCGCCCGCCGAAGAGCAGCCCTTCTGTACCGGAGCTGGTCTGCCTCTCTCCCCGGCATGGAGAAGCCCCGGAGTGAGCGTCCCACCGGGAGCCGAGAGCACCGTGAACTCGCCCCCCGGTACTTCAACACGAGGCGAGTGGAGTGGTGACTTCGAGCCAAGCGAGCTTGGGTTCCTCTCCGACTGGCTGGGCGAGCAGCTGGGCGCAACCTACCGGGCCAAACTCTATGTGTAGAATCGCCAAAGAAGCCGTGCTGGCTAGCTGTCTCGCACTCGCGGTGAGCCTCCTGGGTGGATGTCGGGCTGACCTTGGCGAGAGTTCGACACCCCTCGCTCCGGCCGCAGGCGTCGGTCCAGGGCCGGCGGTCCATCGGGTAGAGCTGAAACAACGGGAAGACGACTTGTCCAGCTTGGGAGGAGGGCGCGGACAGTCCACGTCGCCCTTCGGCCAAACGATCTACGACGCTGCGCGCCGCCGGCTCTTCGTTGCTGGCATGTATTCCATCGATCGCGATGGGATTGTGACGTTACAACCAGAACCAATGGCGGGTCCCGCTGGCGCGGCCCTGCGGTCTTTGGACGAGCTTCAAGAGGCTCTCGGCCACTGCTGGCGTCGCTCAGACGAAGGAGTCTGCGAGAACCACGTAGATGTCATCCTGGCAGTTTGGTACGGAGACGATGTCACGGTCGTCCTTCATAGCGAGTTGAGGCGTAATAAGCCAAACGCACATTCCTTCACAGGGCCAGACTTGCTGTACATCTCGCGTCTTGAACCGGATACGCTAAAACCTCTAGGGACGGCGCGCCTGGAGTTGCCGATGGAAGGGGAGGCGTGGGGAGGAAAGAGCCGAAATGCGCAACGCCTGCTCGAGGGCTTCGTCCGTGATGGGACCGTCGTCGTTGAGGCCGGTCTCGGCCCGCGTGGCCGCCGGGGCGCGCATAGGCTCTCCCACGCTGGGGGCCGAATTGGTCAAGTCCGCGTTGATCCCAACGGGGCCATGACGGTACTCGACCGGAACAAGTGGCGGGTCACCGCGACCGAGCTTGGACTGCCCAACGCGGCGGCGGCTCGCCAGATTTTTAGTCAGCGACGGGGTGCGCTGGTGGCCTCCACAAGCCCCAACGGGGTCTATGTGCTTGAGGAGGACTCCGGCAAGGTGCTACGGCACTACGTCGCGTTGTACGATCGTGAGCTTCAGCTTCAATGGCGCCGCAGCCTTCCGAACCCGGTCATGGATTGGTTCGTGGATGACAGCGGCTGGATCTACGTCTCCATGATGAGTCCGAAGATACGGGTCTTGCCGGGGGAGCACGGAAGCAGAACGTTCGAGATCCTCGCGGTCACGCCCGAGGGCGAGACGGCCTGGAGGTGGGTGCACCGCCCGAAGCCGCCCGCTCGATACTGGGAGAGCCTGACGGTGGGCACGATGGTGGCGGCTGGAGACGATCTTTGTTTTTCGATGGAGAGTCAGTCCCGCCCGCCGAAGCGCAGCCCTTCTGTACCGGAGCTGGTGTGCCTCTCTCCCCGGCATGGAGAAGCTCTGAAGTGAGCGCTGCAGTCCGTCGTAGTAGCTCTACCCGATGCGTGCTGGGAATCGTCGATCTCCCAGTGGATGGGCGATCACTGGGACGCGATCATCGATCTCTGGACGAACGAGTCCGGCGCGAGTGACCTGGTTCTGACCGTTCGGGTCTACGAGGCACGGAGCGAGCACCGCATAGAGGTCGAGTCTGTCCACGTGCTTTGAGAACCGAGCATCGCGGACCCTCAGTCGTAAGTCCCCGGCACAGCGAGGACGTCCCACACTCCGGCCGACAACGTGCCCGTGCTGGCTCGACATGTGCTCCCGGGTCGAACCTATCTTCGAACGCGGCGTCGTTCGTCCCCTCGAAGTCGGCAAGGGACAATGAACTCTCCCCGCCCACCCCGAACTCACTCGCAGGGACAGAAGCAGTCACGACCGAGACGTCCCATCTCAGGCCGGCTCAAAGTTCCAAACGTAGATCTGCCCCCACCGAAGCGAGCCCGGATGAGAGGGCTTCAGCACGATCTCGAGCCGGACTTCCTTGGGGGGACCCTGCAGTGGCGCGCACACCCGACCGTTTCGCGAGACGTAGCCGTTGGTCTCGCTGAGCTCGACCGGCTGAGTCACCCGGAGCGAAGCGTCCTCAGACTCCGCCAAGACCACCGTCTCATGCACGCGTCGGGTCGACTCCCAGTACGATGAGTCCGATGCGCCCTCCACGACCACCACGGGCTTCCCGCCAACCTCCACGTCCCACTCGGACAGCGGCTGGTCGATCCCCGCATCCGTGTTTTGCACGAAGTCGATGCACACCTCGGAGGCGTCGAGCTTCGTGATCACCGCTTCGTCCAGAAGGTAGCTGGGGGTCTCGTGATAGTGGTTTCGAGTTCTTAGGAAGTTCGTTTGACGCGAGTCCCGGGCGAGTCTGGTTGTGTCTGTAGGGGACATGCTGCGGGTCTTCGTCGGAAAGGAGCAAGCCGAAACCAGAAAGAGTCCACAGCACACGGTGGGCGCCCAGGCGATCGTGGAGTGTCTTCTTTGGCCATGCATCGACGCCAAGGCTAGCAGGGGCCCCCGCTTCGACCGGCAGCACGCCCGCCGGACGAGACCGGGATGAACGGTTCGTGACTGTCGCGACGACTCCGCCCCGGTGCAAAACACAGGAAATCCCTACGTCACACACGTCCTGCGCCGCGGGAGTCCCGCCCACGACGGAAGGGAAAACCCCTGTGACACGAGGTCGCGACGAACAGCTCCACGCCAAGGGGCCAGCTCTCGCTGGCCGCACCCCGGCGCGCACGAAGGCAGGACCTCTCCACCGGAGCCTATCCCCGCGTCCCACCTATGAGCGGTCTTGTCCAAGGGCTCGAACGGATCATCGCCGACGGGCGAGGACGATCCAAAGGTGGGCGCGGTCTTCGATGACGCGGACCTTTGGCTCTCGACCGAGCAATCACTGACAGGTGCGACGGGTCTCAAGGTGGCGCAGCGGACGAAGTATGATCTCGAGGGCGATGGCGTTGCGCCCGAAACAACCCGGGCGGCCGCGCAAGACATCGTTGCGGAGTTGACCGAACGCGGGGTCATCCGGGATCTCGAGACTCCGATCGAAGTCGTCGGGGAGGCGGTGGCGGCGATCGATGAGCCGGCCGCCGACCAGCGATTCCTCGAGTTGGCTGAGTCGGCCTATCCCGAGCTCATCATTTCCTTCGACAGAGCAGGGCAGGTCGCCTACCTGACCCCATCCGAGCAGGGCTCTCCCGAGGTCGAACCCGTCTGGTACGCGCAATGGCACACGACCGGCTCCGAGGGCCGCGCCGGACTCCTTCAATCCACGTCGCTCTCGCTGACCGACCCGGACGCCCCGCTCGTTCCCCACGCCCGGCCCGAGTGACGGCGGCGCAGGCCGAGCGCGGCCCGCTCCCCGATGGCCCTGCTCCCCGCGGCCCGCGTGCTCCTCATTTCGCTTAGACGCCCCCAATACGGCGCCCGATCTCGGCCGTCCACTCTGGGCTCAGCTCCCAGATGCCGCGGGCAAGCTGTCGCTCAGCGCCTTCATGAGGGCCGCTCCGTACACGCCCCAGATGGTGGTCGACGGAGCCGTGCACTTCTCCGTTGGCATCCGTCGGGGTGGGGCTGAGCCACGAGGGGCACGACGACGCCGAGAGGCACCGAAGCGGTACGCAGGCGCGCACGGTGATGTCGAAGCCGAACTCGCCAAGGGCCGAGCTGCGACCCGGTTGGAGGTTGAAGAAAAGCTCCGCGCCGAGTTCCTGGGGCCGGTGGCAGCGCTAAAGCAGGATCGGGAACACAACCCCAACGCTCTCCTTCTCGCACGGTCGGAACTGGGCCTGTGAAACCGCATCCGCAACGCAGTTGCCCAAGGGCGAGGCGGTCCATGGTGACAGGGCCTCCACTGACTTGAGCTGCCCTGTAGGCCCCGCGATTACGAGCTTCACGCGGACGGCAGTGCCGGGCTCAGCCCCATGCTCGACCCCACAGGCCTTCGCGTCCGCTTTCACCGTCGCGAGGCCATCGCGGATGTCGTGCGAATCCAGCGTGGCCGGCATGTCGGTGCTTGGTGCTGTCGTGTTGGTTCCAGCGCAGGCACTCGAGAGTCCGAGTACAAGCAGTGAGTATCGAGAGTAAGGCATGAGGGTCGTGTCTCTGGGGATAGTACGGGCAGGGAACATCCCTGGGTCGGAACTTGGACCTTCTCACGACAGTTTGATGCGCGAGTGGGCGAAGCGTTCCCGAATCCGGCAAAGAAATACGGGAACGCTACCCGCCCCCGAGCAACGACCCGCATACAATACAAAGCGGTGGCCCGCCGGGGCCGCGTCGCAACGCTTCGGAGACGAATGCCTCACCACACATGCATCCAGATACTGATCGCGCTCTGTGCGTGCCTGGGCGGAGCATCTGGATGCCTGATGGCCGAGGGCGATCGGGCGATGGCCGACGGGCGGTACGAGGCCGCACTGGCGCACTACGACGAGGCGCTGCTCCGCGGCCCGCTGGACCGCGTGGTTCGAAAGCGCCGCAACGCGGCGCGCCAGGCTTGGGTGGACAAGGAACTCGACAACATTGCGAGTCTTCGCCGGCTCTCTCATTGGCAAAGCGCCAGCGCGCGCGTGGGCCGATTACTCACCCGTACGAAGACCTGGACGCTCACGGAGGCGCAACGGAGGCAGGTCTCTGAGGCAGTCGGCCAGAGCGCGGCATCCGATGCCGAGGGCGTGCTGGAGATCTTGCGCTCGAGCGGACCGCTCGCGGCCCAGCAGGCGTGGCCGGACGTCGGGCGTCTGAAACGGGAGCCGCCCTATCGCGCTGCCCGCCTCGCGACGCTCGAGACGATTCGTGCCGGTGCACGGGAGCGCTGCGAGGGATTCGGGGCGCCGGAGGAACCGTATCTCGCGATGCTCGCCGGGTACTACTGTCGGTCCTTCGGTGTGCCTGGACCAGACGTCTCGATTCCGCCTGGCACCTGTAGCGCCCTCACGTTCGAGGGGGATATCGATGGCGCAACGACCGAGGAGGCGCAAGAACTGCGCCGCGAGCTGTCCAAGGCCTTCGTCGATGGACCTCTATTCGATCCGCGCGCAGAGTGCTCGATTCACATCAAACTCGAGGGCAGCCGCCGCGATAGCCACGCTGCCCGCCGCGCAACCCGTACGGCCGTCTGGCACGAGCACATCACGACGGAGACCAATACAACCGGCAACGGCACACAGGCCACTCGCTACGAGACCTACTCTGTCCCCTGCCGCAACTACGCGGATCCGCCCAGGGCGTGCGAAGAGGCTGCGACGAAGCCAGAGTCCGAGCTGTACGAGGTGGTCCGCCGCAGCTACGACTACGAGGTCATCGAGCACGTCTATCGATACACCGCGCACACAACCTTTCGCGTCGACTCGACTCCCAACGTCGTGGGGTCCTTCGGACTTCGCCGAGTCACATATCAGGACGAACATGACGTGACGGACCCCGATGCTGGCATCGTCCCGAAGGAGCCGGATCCACCGACTCGCGAAGAGCGATTCCTGGAAGAGATCGTGCGGGCACGCGACAAGCTGGAGGCCGGGTTCAACGAAGTGTTGCGGCGTCGATACTGTCGGGCGCCGAACACGGACCGAGTCGATGACGCCGCCGCCTGCGTGCTTCTGCGAAAAGGCGACGCGCCAAAGACGATGGTGGAGCTCATCGGGCGCCGCTTCCAAGACGATCACGAGGCCATCGCAGGCTTGGTACCCGAACGCCCTTGGCGTGGTCTTCAGGGGACTGAGCGATGATGCGGTGACGGTCTCGAGATAGCCGCGACCGGGCGCGCTGGTGGCCGGGCCGAGCCCGAAGGACCTGGGCGGGGGGGAGAGGTCGCGAAGTCGAAGGCGGTGCCGGCCGCAACGCCGCTGCTGTCGAGGACGGGGGAGGTCCACAGCAGGCTACCGTCGGCTTCGTACACGCTGTAGCTGTTGCCCGAGCTCATCGCATACTCGGCCTGCCCGTCGCCGTCGAAGTCGTGAATGGTGGCCGGGCGTGTCCAGGTGAGGCCCGCCGCGGGTGCGCCGGTGGGGCGCAGGCCCTGGTAGGTAACGGTGCCGTCGTGCTCGAGCAGGGCCAGGCCGTTTGCGTTGGTGAGCACCACCTCGGGCAGGCCGTCACCGTCCATGTCGGCGACCTGCGGGTAGCCGGGGGCCAGCCCGGAATTCCACATCAGCGAGCCGTCGTTGTAGACGGCGGCGTGCCCCAGGACCATCTCGAGAGCGCCATCCCCGTCGAGGTCGGCCACCGTAGTGGCCGAGTTGGCCCCCGCGACCTGGGGGGCGGTCCACAGCAGGTTGCCCAGGTGGTCGAAGAGCTGGTTGCCGGCCGCGATCTCCACGTCGCCGTCGTTGTCCATGTCCGCGAGGGCGATGGCCCCGATGTAGGAGCCGGACCAGATGTCGGGGCTCTGCCACTTGAGCGTGCCGTCGTGCTCGAAGGCCATCAGGTTGCCGCTGGAGTTGGCGCTGACGATCTCGGGGAGCCCGTCGCCATCGATGTCTCCGAGCGCGGGGGCCACGGAGAAGTCGACGATGCTGGGCATGGTGTAGTGCAGCATCCCCGTCTCGCCGTCGAGCACGTGGATGTGGGCGGGGCCATTGAGCGTGGCGAAGGCGACCACCACGATGTCGGGGATGTCGCAGAGGTCGATCGTACCGTTGGCGTCGTCGTCGGTCAGGTTGGCCACCAGCGGGGTCACGACCACGTAGATCTCCGCGCCGTCGCCCTGCCACTCCCATTGGACGTCGGGCTCGAAGCTGTCGGGCGGGGCGGTCTGGCTGCAATCGCCGACCGCATCCATGTCGTCGACGACGGTGCAGGTGGGCTGGACACCGGGCACGTTATCGGTGCTGGTGGTGGCCGTGAGAGCCGGATTTGAGAAAGAGCTGCTTGTCCGCGGCTCCGAACCAACCGCTTGCACGGAGCTCACGCAGCGGTTCGGGGTCGGGACGGAGGAGTCGACGGTCCTTCACGGCCGCCGCCGCACGTTGACTTCGGTCGCCTCGACATCCGCCTCGCTCTCGAAAGTGGAGGTCACGATGTAGAATCCAGGCTCAAGCGGGAGACCAACGAGCCAACCATCGTCGAGATCGTGCGCGAACGAAAACTCGTCCTCACAGCTTCCGCACCGCAGGAGATCGACCGTCGGACGTCGAGCATCCGACGACCGCTCGGGACGAACGTCGAAGACCCCCGCCTCGTCGATCTGCAGCCCGAATCGCTCGCGGATGGGGCCGTCGAACGAGCCGATCGAGCCGATGGCCGAACACCCAGCGCCGACCTCCGCCGTCCACGAGAACTCGGACGACCACGGGGTCGGTTCGAGGTCCTCGCAGTCCGCACGACGTTGCCAGCCGGCGCTGGTGCAAGAGGTCGTGCCCGTCTCGTAGGACGAGATGACCGAGGAGAGACTCGGCCCGAAGTGGCGCGCGAAGTCAGATGCGAGCGAGTTCGGGGTCACGTCGTACGTGTCGAGGACGAAGCCGACCGTCTGTTCCGGTCCGAACTCATCGACGAGAAACGCGACGAAGTGTCCTGCCCGCGCATAGTGATGCAACGGGAGACCCCGCGAGAACAAGATCGCGTCTTGGAGGTCCGTCGTCGGGGCGAGCTGCATGCTGTCGGATCCGTACACGAGCGCGAGCCCCTCGTCGAAGAAGGCGTAGCGAGAGGTCCCGCCTCCCACTCTCTGCAGGTACGCGTGGATCAGCTCGTGCTCCTCGGGCAAGTCCTTGGTGACGGATTCGCTTGTCGACAGAAAACACCCGCCGATGTCCATCTCCGTTTGACAGACCGCCTGCACCTCCTCGTCGGGAAGCCAATAGAGATCGAGTGGCTCCTCGAGCACCGGTAGGCCGCTTTCTCTGGCGAAGAACTCAAGTGTCCGATCCATCGACGAGCCCGTGCCCGCGCACGGTTCGAGACCCGGCGCCGCGTGGATGCGAAGAAGCTCGCTGTCGTAGACGACCCTGGTTGAGGGGAAGGCGAAGCTCTCCGGCTCGGTGCATGCCGTACAGCACAGGACGAGCTGCATCGCTACGCTCGCTCTTGCGCCTGAAAACACACCGAATGCTCGCGTAGGCCGACGGACCTGTGCGAAGGGCAGGGGCAGCAGTTCAACGACCGCTCGGGCGGCGGCCAGTTCTTCGGCTGCCTTCAAGACGACTGCGGAGAGCCTGTAGCGAGGGTGGTAGGCCATCGGTCTGCCCGAATGGCCCAGTACACCACAGGTGGTCCGCGTTTCAACCGGCTCGGTTGAAGCGATGTCGTGCTCTCGCAGCTCCGATCCGGCGCACTCGGCCGGTCTGCTCGCGTCTCGTCCAACACAGGTTACGCTCAGATGTCTTGGAGCGAGTTTCAGCCATCAAGGACGAGACCTCGCAGCAACCCATCGCCAGCGCTTGGCGACCGGTCCTGGTCGACCTCGTCGCGAGCATCGCTCAGGGCGACTTCTCTCCCGACAGGCTGCCACCCTCCATCGACCGCATTCGCCCGGACGTCGCCGCGCAGATTCGAGACTACCTGCGCGAGTTCGGTGAGACGCTCGCCGAGCTACCCGACGCGTGCTGGGAATCGTCGGTCTCCCAGTGGATGGGCGATCACTGGGACGCAGTCATCGATCTCTGGACGAAGGAGTCCGGCGCGAGTGACCTGGTTCTGACCGTGCGGGTCTACGAGGTACAGAGCGAGCACCGCATCGACGTCGAATCCGTCCATGTGCCCTGAGAGCCGAGCAACACGGACCCTCAATCGTCTTCAACCCCCTTGTGCGAGTCACCCGACCCGTGGCGCTCCAGCTGAGCGCTCAGTCGGTGGACGGTCGCGCTATTTCGGGCGCGAAAGGTCAGGCCCGGAGCCTTTGATGGCGCCCCACACGGCCACGATGACCACCTGCCGCTCTTCTTCCACGTAGTAGACGTGGTTTCGAGAAGCACGCGGCAGGACACGGCGCACCAACGCGCCGGGATGGGGATATCGCCGGCCGATTCCCGGTGAGGCCTCGAGCATTCGAAACGCAAGTGCGAGTTCTTCGGCGAACAGGTCCGGCGACTTGTCACGGTTCTCTCTCCACCAATCGTCGATCTCGCGGATCTGGTGGTCCGTGGTCGACGTGGTGACGACCGGCTTGTTCATTCGCTTCGGCGGTCACGAAGCTCGGACAGGATCTTCGACGCCGGAGCCACCTCGCCGCGGCCAGCGTGTTCGAGCGACCTGCTGATCGCCGCGTCGAGGGCTTGACGCTCGGGAGTGTCTAGCCCGTCGCCCTCGTCGTCGACGACCAGGTCGAGCACGGTCCCTTCCGGGAGATCCGTGGCCACGTCGACAACCAGACGACCGTTGTGAACCGTGGCGCGTACTCCCATCGTCCTCCACCGTAGCGCTGGCCATCGGCCGCCGCAAACGCATCAGAGCTCGTTGGAGGAGTGCAAGGCAGCGCGCGACTTCGGTCAGCCTCTGCCCTGGCGCATCCCGCTCTGGAATCGCGAGTGCGCCCCGCACGGCTCTCGCTACCCCGCTGGATCGGGGATGCAGATCCCACCGCCTTCGATCTGCGCGTTGGTGCGAAACGTATTGAGCTGCTCCCAGCTGGGGGGCTCGAACTGGGGGATGGTGCCGTCCTCGCGGACGTTGGTGACGTGGTAGGTGTGCTGGTTCCAGATCCGGCGGGCCTGGATCCAGCGGTCCTCGACGTCGCGGATGACCTGGACGGGGGGAGAGCTCGGTCCGCCGCCGGTGATCGGCTGGTTGGAGACGACGACGATCTCGGCCGAGCCGTCGTTGTCGACGTCGGCGACGACGGGATACTCGGTGCCGGTGAGGCTGGTGCGAGGGGACTGCAAGAGCACGCCACCCATGGCATCGAAGACGAACAAGAAGCTCTCGTCGGCGTACATGGCCTCAGCGTCGCCATCACCGAGGAAGTCGAAGGCGGTGCCGGCCGCAACGCCGCTGCTGTCGAGGACGGGGGAGGTCCACAGCAGGCTACCGTCGGCTTCGTACACGCTGTAGCTGTTGCCCGAGCTCATCGCATACTCGGCCTGCCCGTCGCCGTCGAAGTCGTGAATGGTGGCCGGGCGTGTCCAGGTGAGGCCCGCCGCGGGTGCGCCGGTGGGGCGCAGGCCCTGGTAGGTAACGGTGCCGTCGTGCTCGAGCAGGGCCAGGCCGTTTGCGTTGGTGAGCACCACCTCGGGCAGGCCGTCACCGTCCATGTCGGCGACCTGCGGGTAGCCGGGGGCCAGCCCGGAATTCCACATCAGCGAGCCGTCGTTGTAGACGGCGGCGTGCCCCAGGACCATCTCGAGAGCGCCATCCCCGTCGAGGTCGGCCACCGTAGTGGCCGAGTTGGCCCCCGCGACCTGGGGGGCGGTCCACAGCAGGTTGCCCAGGTGGTCGAAGAGCTGGTTGCCGGCCGCGATCTCCACGTCGCCGTCGTTGTCCATGTCCGCGAGGGCGATGGCCCCGATGTAGGAGCCGGACCAGATGTCGGGGCTCTGCCACTTGAGCGTGCCGTCGTGCTCGAAGGCCATCAGGTTGCCGCTGGAGTTGGCGCTGACGATCTCGGGGAGCCCGTCGCCATCGATGTCTCCGAGCGCGGGGGCCACGGAGAAGTCGACGATGCTGGGCATGGTGTAGTGCAGCATCCCCGTCTCGCCGTCGAGCACGTGGATGTGGGCGGGGCCATTGAGCGTGGCGAAGGCGACCACCACGATGTCGGGGATGTCGCAGAGGTCGATCGTACCGTTGGCGTCGTCGTCGGTCAGGTTGGCCACCAGCGGGGTCACGACCACGTAGATCTCCGCGCCGTCGCCCTGCCACTCCCATTGGACGTCGGGCTCGAAGCTGTCGGGCGGGGCGGTCTGGCTGCAATCGCCGACCGCATCCATGTCATCGACGACGACGCAGGTGGGCGGCTGGACACCGCCGGGCAGGTCGGGGGGCGCTCCGAGGTCGAAGATCGCGTCAGGGCCTGTGGTGGGATCGGTGCTGGTGGTGGCCGTGGTGGTTGTCGAGCCGGAGGCATCCGCGCTCGTGGCCGAGGTGGTGGTGGTTGGGGTGGTGGTGGCGGAGGTGCTGCTGCCCGGGCCCGAGCTCAGGGTGGTCGCCGCGCTGGCACGGTCGCCGCTGTTTGGATCGCCGCAGGCGGCCGAAGCTAATGTGGCGAGCATGATGACCCAGCGGCGGCTCATTCCGCTGCGTCCACGTCTCATTGCGTTTGCCCCCATGCTCGTTAATACCACGCGCTCGAGCGTGAGCTGGTCGATGGCTCGCCGGCCGCGGAACCGCGGTGTGCTCGTGGAGAACGTTGGATGGCTTGCTGTAGTGTGACAGGCGAATGCAGATTCGAGCTCCTGGCACCGCGACCTTGCTCGAGGCTCCCAGCTGAAACTGGCGTCTTCAGTCGTTGCCGCTCTCTGATGAATGAACTCTTAGTTCATTGCCTTTTTCTTATCAGCCCAGCCTTCGACCCCCTCGACAAGAGCTTTGATCTCCGGGCACTCTTGGTCCACCCCCTTCATTTCCTCATAGAACGCCTGGCCCATCAAAGTATGTGGGTCAGGAATGTATTGATGGCCACCAAGTTGAGACGCAGCACTTTTCGCCTCTGATACGGCTATCAGCATCCGCTCAAACACCCCGTCGAATCGCCGAGCAAAGCGTTCTACGGCAAGTCGACGAGATTCAGACCCACACTCGCTTTTTGCGATTTGACGAAGCAACCGAGACAAAGCCCGCTCTTCTTCTGTGGCTCGCTCGACAGCCCCCCGCAGATCTGCCGTAATTTCCCGACGGCTCGCTTCACTTAGAGTCGGGCTCGACGGTGCGGCCGAGATGCCTTGAAAAGACACCTCGGGAGTGAAGCTGATACCTCGGATCCTTGTTCCCTTGCGGAGACCCACGGAGCCATCGTTCCTGGTCTCCGATACAAAAGCAGGGGCAGTGAATGATATTGACTGCGAGATAATATAGTCCCGGGACGGGACGCAGGAAACAGCCTCTGTTTTTCCACCTAGTGCTCGACAAACTGCCTCAGGCGGGATGATGTCGCCAACGTTCACTCCGGCAAGTCCAGACACATCGACAAAGGGCGACGAGACGCTAATCGAAGGTCCCTCGCCCTCATAGTCGCCGATAAAATCAACAAGAGGCAAGGCGGATGAATGAGAGAAAACACTGATGCTGTAGAAGACGCCTCCGCCCTCTTCCGAGTACGCCTCATCCAAGCTGCACTTAGAAGACACGGGAAAGGGGAACAGCGATGACAGCTCTTTCTCGTCACAAAGAGCATCCCCGCCGGCTTGAATCAGGTCTTCGATGCGGACCCCCCTTGGCCTGGGCAGTTTTGATGCTGGCCAGCGGACCGAAAGGGTGTTGCCTTCCCACGGAGAAAATTGAAGCCTGCGTATCGGATTTTCGCAAGCGCCAGGAGCCTCCGCCGGATCTTGCGACGCCGCTGGTTCTGCCTTCCCTGTGCGCGGGTTGATATCAAACTCCAGGGCAGAGTCCCCGTCGACAATCATGCAGCCATGCAGCGCTATCACATGAGGCAAGAGTGCGGCCTCTACCTCCGATGCGTCTGGCTGCCTCCCCGCCCCCGCCTGGGCAGGCGTGCTTGTTTGACTGTCTTTATCTTGAGCGCACCCCAAGATGGACAAGATCAACGCAGACAGCAGAAGACGACTGAGCAAGGGTGATTGCGGGGGGCTGCTAACTGAAAGTCGCATCTCTTCAGATCTTCCGAGCCAAAGATACCGGTCGTCGGCACCTACAACAAGCACTAGATGAGGCCTCCTCCTGCGTTTAGTTAGGCGAAATGAAATGGAAAAAAGCAGGGGCGGAGGAGTACGACCATCGGCGGTTGAAGGGCTCAGAGCATGCGCCACAACACCTGCGGAAGCTCCCACGGGAACGTCTCGCCAGTTAGTCCGTGCCAATCCTTGACCACCTTGTCTAGAGCCTCTCTCGCGTCTGGCCCGGATGTCTCGCCCAGCCGGAGCTCGTAGCCCGTTACGCCCCGCTCGAAGCCCAGCGCCTTCAGATGCTCGATCTCATCCGGGTTGGGGTTGTTGTCGTCGTTTGTATAGGGAAGAACAAGACTCTTGATGCTCATAGAAACGGTGTACACCCGAACCTTCACTTGGGGCCACTGCGTCGGCCTCGGTGAGTAACAGTGGCTTGGATCCCGCCAGCTCGTCAGGTGGCGGTTTTGTTACTCGGCCCCTTCAAGGAGCTTTGCGTAGCGCACGAGCGGGTCGAGCCCCATCTCGGCGTCGTTTAGCTTGCAGCCCCAGGCGGGAGTGCCAGGGTTGAGCTGTTTCGGGGGGGGCCGTAGCTGGGTTGCGAGACCTGCATTTACAAGGCGGCCTATGAGGCGAGTCGCAACTGATTTTCCCTCCGCGCTGATCCCTCGCGCGAAGCTTTCGTTGACTTGCTGGTCGTTTGCGTGTGCCGACGCGATGAGTCGAGCGAGCATCGGAATTTCACGCCCGGATAGCTGCCGCAGGAGCTGTCCCAGGTCTCGGGCGAGGTCGTAGGAGATCGTCTGCGACATGGAGTCCGCCGCGAGAGCGAGGTAGGCTTTGCGGGCATTGAGATGGACCTCGAACGTGAGCGTGTTGATGTGCTTCAGCAGCTCGTCGACTCGGTCTTCGTCGTCCATCAGCCATTCGATGCGTTCCTGCACCTGCTGCTCGCCTTCGGCGTCTCCGAACGCGCGGATGAGGTCGATAAACGCTCGGGCTTGTCGCTCTCGCCGGGCTTCGTGATGCCGGTTCCACCCGAGTGCCAGGGCGTGCTGCGCCGCCTTGGGCAACATGTCCCACGCTCGAGCTTTTAGAAGTCGCTGCCCTGCGGTTTCGAAGCTGTCGTTGTCAGTCGCCATTCCGTTGTCCTGTGCGGGGTGATGGACCAGCTCGGGCGCAAGCATCGGCGAGGTGTCTCTTCGCCCTACCCGCGGTCATCCAGCTCGATTGCGACGTCATCGTCGATAGCAAGCGCTTTTCGGAGGTCGACGGATGTCCCGGCTGCCAGGATGCCGCCGCTGCCCTCGCAGCTTTCCTGGGCTTCGAACACCAAGCGACTGCCTTCCAGATGGAAGCTCACGGTGACCACTCGGGAGCCATCGCTGCGTTGGCTGAGGCGACCGCTCATCCCAGCGGTGACAGTGAGGATTTGAATTTGCTCTCCAGCTTCGATCTCGTGGTCACTCATGGGTCAGTTCTCGTTAGACGGTTGCAGGAGCCGATCGCAAGAGCTCTTGGAGCTTTCTGGCTCGTGGGCTGTTGAACTGGGCAAAGTAGCAGAGCTGCCCTTCAAGGCTTCGGCGCTCACCAGCAGTGAGTCCGTATCGAGCGGCACGTCGAACAGAATCACGAAGTCGTTTCTGGGAGAGGCGCCCGTCGTTCGAACGACGGGGCAAAGACACCTTCTTCCCGACGTTCAGTTTCGTTACTTGCTGCCGCCTTCCTCGGTTCTGAACCACGAGCTTCTTCCTGTTGACCCGCAGTCCAAGTCGGTGGAGCTCCTGGACCGTCTCGCTGATGGCGAAGTACACGTCGTCGCGGGGCCCGCTGAGCGCGATGTCGTCGATTACTCGGGAAGCTGTGATGTTGGAGTCGCCGAGCGTCGTGAGAAGGTGGTCGGTCGCGTGCAGGAAGAGGTTGGCCAGCGTGGTGCTCGCCGGGCTTCCCTGGGGAAGGCAACCGTCTTTGGTGGTCAGGCGCGTGATCATCCGAGCGACATCCGGGCAGCATCCAAACTCGCAAAGGAGTCGGTAGATTGCTCCACTGGGCACGCTTGGGAAGAAGTTCTTGATGTCTATGCACGCAACGGTATCGGCTTCGCTTGCGTGGAGTCTTGCTCCGTCGACGTGGCTTCTCCCGGGGATGCCTCCGAACGCGACGTCGGAGAACCCGATTCTCCGCAGGACTCGTCGGTCGATGGCTTTCTGAACCCTCTTCAGGGGCTCCTGTGGAGCGTCGATCTTTCGGCTGCCACCGTCCGGTTTCTCTCTCTGGCGGGGACGAAGTAGAGGTCCGGAGCTCTCTCGGAGATATCCTTCAGATGGCCCTCTGGGATGCGTGCCAGCTTGGCCAGATCGCGGATGGAATTGAGCCGAAGCTTCTTCACAACGTTTCGGCCTCGTTGCCGCTCAGGTCCAGCAGCATCCGTGAAAGGTCTCGCTGGACACGCGTCTTGCTGTCATTGTTCGGGGCCGCCTCGCCTTCTGAGGATGCGAGGAGTAGTAAGAGGGGGATGGGGGTTCCAAGGGCGTCGCAGCTACGGCAGATGAAGCTCCAGCTTGGGTCGCGTCGGTCATTCTCCAGCATAGATATGTACGTGGGAGACACGTCTAACCGGGCGGCGAGTTCGTTCTGTCGTAGCCCCGACCGCATCCTGGCTCTGCGAAATGCTTTTCCGAGCTTCATGTTACGGTGAGGTGAAAAAAAGTACCCTTGGCACCTAAGTCGCGCTCGGGTCGAGCACCCTCAAAGAATGTCGTCGAAGAGTACCCAGAGAGCAATCCGGAAGATCGCGCGTTGGATCGCCTTGGGGCTGATCCGTCCCTGTCTGGATGCATCTTCTAGTTCTTCGATTGCTGCTTCGATAGTCCGGCGTTGCTCAGTGCTCAGCTCGTGGTTGTCGTTCATGTCGCGAAGTTTCGCGACCGTTTCGTTGATGGACGTTTTTCCTTCCATAAGACCGGGTCGAGACCCGGGTCCCGGAGTCGGGTCAGCACGGTGCGTTATGGCGAGAGCTGAGCAGGTGCCAAGGGCTCGGAGGCCAGGGCGGTCCCGGCCAAGATCAGGGCGCGGAAATCACGTCCCTGTCAGATCAACGAGGTGTTCTCCTCGCCGCACGCCGAAGCGTGTTTCAAGCGTCCTAGGTGGACCTACATTGTGCCGAGTTCTTATGGAGGCGGTTCTTGTCCTTGAGCGACATCCGAGGGGCGGAAATCCGTCCCTGCCAACTTCAAGATAGCCACGCATTTGGGTGGGCGCAAGCAAAATGTGAACAAGATGTTACTGGAAAATGAACACCCAGTTATTTAGGGCGGATCGCCCGGGCGATATCGCGCAGTGGTCTCACCCGTCGGAGGTGGCTCGCCGCCATGACCAGCGAGCTGTGCGCGAGCTGCTGTTGGATAGCCAGCACCGGCACCCCTGCGAGCGCCAGATCCGGCGCATGCGTGTGCCGCATCCATTGCGGATGAACGCGCCGCTCAAGGCACGCCCGCTTGGGCAGCCGGGGCGGCAAGGTCGGGCGTAGCTGGGGTCGGTGGGCGTCCCCTTGAGCGTGCAGAAGAGGCGCGGCCGCCTAACCCACGGCCGTCAGCTTCCCCACTCCTCGAGGCAGCGCTCGACCAGCGGCAACGCATCGAGGTCCGAGAGCGCCGTCGTCCGTGGTCTGAGCCCTTTCCCGAGTCGCACGCGCACCGTCCCATTCTGGAAATCCACCCCGTGCGGCCGCCGCTCGAGCGCCTCGGAAATGCGGATCCCGGTCCGCCAGAGAATCGCGATCAACGCCCGGTTCCGATGCCCCGTGAGCCCGCGAGTCGAGCACGCGCCGATGAGCGCCCGGACCTCGACCTCGGTGAGCACCCCGGGCGGCAGCAGCTTGCCGCGAGTCAGATGCGGCCCGAGATTGGCCGAGGGGTCTTGGCAGGGCTCCTCTGCCCTTGTGTTGAGTTTGACGACCTGATCGAGCTCGACCGCCTTCTCTTCGCAGGCGCACTGCCCTTCTTCCGAACGAGGTGTCGGCTTGAGGAACGACAACCCTACCGCGCTCTTGATCCTCGGCGCGTCCGGTGGCCGCTGCAGCCGAACCCCACGCCCCCTCTTCGAGAGCGAAGGTCGATCGTACACGACACGACGTGTGAGGCCCTTCGCCAAGTCAGTCCTTTGCTCGGCTCAAGAAACGGCTTGAGCACGAGAGAGGATCCGATGGCTACCGTTGCTGGAAAACTTGTCGAGCTGGTCGCACTCCCTTGTCACCCCAGGCTCGACCGGAGAGCTCGGGTGGTCCGCCCTCATCTCACCCTGCTAGAGCAGCCGCTCATGGCAACTCCAGCTCAAACCCCGCCGCAGCCCTCCATTCGTACCCCGTCTCGGTAAGCTTTCTGAGTCCTCCGCCCGACGACCACTCGTGAATCGCCCCCTGTGCTCCGAAGAGGAGAACGCCGCGGTCGGTGGGGACGATCGCAACCGGCCGAAGCTCCGCTGGGAGTCGGTGCTGCTCGACGACGCCGGGCGCTAGGCCGAGCTGGAGAAACGTCAACTTGAGCGCGGCCTCGTCTCGCACGACAGCGACCGCCACGCCGCCCTGCTTCTGCACTGGACCGGCGGCGACGGCCACGAGACCCGGCGGCGCTTTTGGGCCCGGCTCGGCGCACAGCTCCACTCTTCCCAAGAGCTCACTTGCGAGAGGACCGAAGATCGAGGGGACAGCGAGCCGCTGCAGGAGGCTCGTCGTGAAGCCGACATCCGAGGCGAGCAGAACCTCCTCGCCCTGTGGGTTGTCGGCGAACCAGATCGACCAAGCGTCGGGGGGAAGGATGCCCTGGGTCGCACAGATCCCCGTCGCCACGCTGCAATAGTAGAGTCGCTCATCGCCCGCCGCCCACAGCAGGCCATTGCGGTCGAACCCCAAGGCATCGACGCTCACCGAGAAATACTCGTCCTCCTGAAGCGCTCGCTCAGGGCCCAGCACGGGAACCGCGACCAGGAGCGGCGCGACCTCTCGCGTGGTCACTCGACGCTCGCCCAGCGTGATCTCAAAGAGGCGGTCCTTCGTGACTCCATACAGCGATCCAGCGACACCAAGATGCGCCCGTTCCTCGGCGGTCAAGGGCTTTGGCCCCTCCGCTTCGCGCTCGCGACGGTCGATCTCGGCCAGCATGGCGAAAGGACTCTTCTCGGCCCGGGCGGCAGCCTCGGGATCGCAAGCCGCGGAGCGGTGCCGCCGCACGACGGGGGGCATCGGCTTGGGCCGCTCGCGGCGCCCGTAGGGCCCTCGTACGAGGATCGGAGCGTCGACCAGGAAGCTCGGTGTCTCTCGAAGCCCCTCGCCGGTCGCCCCAGCGGTCGACACCACCCCCTGGAGTGCGACGGCGGTGACTACGGCGGATAGGATCACCGACCCCTGAGCAAGTCGGTCGACGCGCGCCAGTTCGGCCTTCGTGGGAACTCTGGCGACGCCCGTCAGTACGGCGTCGTCGGCTCGATACCCCGACTGAGGTCCGGGCTCGTCGTCGGCGATGGGAGAGCCGTCCAACATCTTGCGATAACGCCTGCACGCTCCGCCTAGGCCTGCCGAGAACCCGAACGCACTCATGACGAAGCTGATCTGAGCGGCTGGCAGGTGAGGTGCCGGCCACCCCTTCAAGGAGTGCGGCAGGTCCACCGCCGCATCGATTCTCGCCAGCACCGAACGACCGCTTCGCGTGGGCCGGAGCGTGTTCCGTAGGACGCGAACGCTGACGAGCCCGAAGAGCGCCAGCGATGCTACGAGCGCGACGACGCCAAGCGAGAGGCCACTGGCGTTGTGTCGAAGCCAGGTCATCGCCACCACCGCGATCGCGGCCAGCACACACCCCTGAGCGAAGCGCGAGGCGAGGCGGACCGACTTTGAGGGGAGCAAGCCAAGCCGTTGAAGGCGCTCGACGTGGTGCGTCCGGGCGCGGGCGAGGACCACCTCCGGCGTGCTTTTGGCCTCGAGCCCGGCCGCGCGCTCCAGCACGTATCGCTCGATCTCCGGCGCGTCGTCGGGCAGTGGCTTGGAGCCGCGCCGAAGCTTGCCGTCCTCGTCGACCCGAACGACTCCAGCGTGAAGAAGGCTGAAGAGCGCGGCGTCGCCAGCCCAGTTGCTGCCGGCCCGTAAGAACGCAACGTCGTACGGGCTCAGCGACTCTCGCGAGCCTGTGTCCCGGTCGCCGGGCAGCTCGAGCGCTTCACGAATGCGCCCCGAAAACCATCCGCCTCCGACCGCAAGCAACCACCACCCGAGGAGGAACCATCCGGCCGATAGCTCGATGATGTCTTGCATACCCGTACCGTCCTCTCTGACGACGTGAAGCGCTCAGTGGCGTCTGCGAGCGTACCTCGGCCGAGAAATCCTCGCCCCGTTCTCCCGTAGTCTTCTGCGCGATTTCCGAGGTCGACCCGCACTGCACGTCGTGTACGGGCCGTTCGTCAACGATACGCTTGCCAAGTTCGGGAGCAGCGAACGCTGGACGGAAGACTTCGACATCAGCGGCCGGCCCATACCGGACAACGTCTTCAGAGGACAGGTGTCCGAGCACCGAGCGGATTCGAGCCCGCGCCACTGCTCAGTGCTACGTCACTCCCCGGTGACCAACGCCCCCCACGATGCGCTTTTCAAGACCATCTTCGGCCAGCCCAAGCACGCCGCGGCCGAACTCCGACACATCCTCCCCGGCCACATCGCCGCCCGCATCGACTGGTCTTCTCTCACGCTACAACCCGGCAGCTACGTCGACGAAGAACTCGCCGATCAGCACAGCGATCTGCTCTTCTCCGCCGCTGGCCGACCGTCCCATGAGCCCGTCCTCGTCTACTTCCTGTTCGAGCATCAGTCCACAACCCAGCCTCGCATGGCGCTGCGCCTACTCCGGTACATGGTCCGGATCTGGAAGCGCCATGCAGACGAGCACGTCGAGGCTCCGCTGCCGCTCATCATCCCCGCAGTCCTCGCCCACGTCCCCGGCGGTTGGACGGCCCCCACGAGGTTCTCGGACCTCTTCTCCGTCTCGACCTCTGACATCGCGCCTGGGCTTCTCCCGGACTTCCAATACGCCGTCGACGACCTCCACCACTGCGATGACAGCGACCTGCGCGCCCGAGCGCTCGCCAACGCCGCGCGCCTCTCGCTGTGGCTGCTGCGCGACGCCCGAGACCGCGACTCGCTCCTACGGAGCCTCCCGTCGTGGACGGGTGACCTCGAATCTCTCGCGCAAACACCCCGAGGCAAAGAACTGCTCGTTGTGCTTCTGCGCTACATCGCCAAGGCCTCCCGCGACCTGCAACTGTCCGAATTCCGTGCCATCCTTGATGGGCAGGGGCCCACTGCCGAGGCCGTGACCATGACCATCGAAGAACAACTCCACGCTGAAGGACACGCCAAGGGCCTCGCCCAGGGAAAGGTGCAGGGCAGGGCCGAAGGACTGGCTGCCTCGGTCCTCATCATCCTCCGCGCCCGAGGCCTGCATGTTCCCGCGGAGTCCCGACAGCGCATCGAGACTTGTACGGACGCGGAGACGCTGGACCGCTGGCTCGTTCGCGCGGCGACGGTCTCAGATCCGGCTGACGTGTTCGACGCCTGAGGCGGATCGAGCGAGTACGGCTGCGAGTCAGTCGACAAACCGAAGCTCGAAGTTCAGGGTCGCCTTCGGCTCCGGACAGGGCGGCGGACCTCGCCTTCGAGCCCGTCACGCCGAAACGAACCCAGCTGGGCAACGGGAACCAGGAGCTGTGCCCACAGATGTCGCAGCTCAAATACGACAGTGCTGTCGCATTTGGCCCGAGTTCCACCCGGTCTTGTGTACCTCCCACGCTCCCCTCGATCTGCCGCTTGCGCCCGATACCCAGGTTGCACACAATTGAAGGGCGCATGAAGACTGCCGCACAGACCCGTCGAGCACTCGACCAGCGGGCTGCCAACGCCGAAGCAAAGGCTGCGGGCTTGCCGATGCCGCACCCAAACCCGTGGGACTCCCTCATGCACAAGCTCCCCGAGGACGCGTCGCACGAGGAGCAGATGCAGTGGTGCGCGGACTTGGCTGAGCGCTACGCTCCGCGCCCTTGAGTAGAGAACGCGACAAGTCCCTCGAGGACTTCGTGGAGGTCTTCGAGTGGACGCACGCGCACGGTTTCGACGCCGTCGTGATCGGAGGCCTCGCCGTCGGAGCATTTTCCGCGAAGCTTGATGCATCCTCGCTTTCGGGGGACCTCGGCCTGCTTGTTTCCCCCGGGGAGCAGCAGAGAATCGCGCGAGCCGCCGCTTCAGATCCAAACGTCGAGGTTCTCAAGGCCATCCAGCCTCGTGCCTTGCCTGTGCTCGTCCTCGGTTGGGGCGAGCTCGAGGTCGACGTGCTCTCTGGGAGCGACGGGCTTTCGTCCGACGCTATCCAACGGGCCTGGCCCCTGGTGACCACAGGAACCACCACGCAACGGGTCAGCGCCCATGCGCGCCTCTTACCCTCGGACCCAGAAGGGAACGGCCCAAAGATGGCCGAAGGGGGACTGAGGAGGACAGCGGGTATCGGTCGGAGCACCGCCGCGACGAACCGCTTGAACCCCATCTTTGTCGCGTCACACCTCTTACTGCCACCCCGCCTTCGCTAGACTCCGAGCATGAGACGCGCTGCTTGTATCGCCGTGCTCGCCCTCGCGGCCTGCGAAGAACCAGACGGTCGTTCGGACACGGTCTCGTTCTTCACTCCCCCCGACTGGTTCGAACTCTCCGAAGAAGCGATTGAAGAAACCGAGCTGATCTACGGAATCGAACTTGAGCCCGAAGACGGAGCTACCGGCTCGGTCGCGGTTTTCCTTGTGGGGTTCTCCACCGCCGGATGGGGCTCCGGCACCTCTTGCACGCCGTGGATCTCGGCCCCGCGCGATGAGCCTCGAGCCATCGCGCACGAAATGGGGCACGCACTAGGGCTAGAGCATGTCGATGACACCTCCAACGTGATGCACCCCTCCACCCCCGGGGAGGACGTCACAGACGAGCAAATAGACCAGATACGACGCCAAGCATGGGTGCTCGACACCCAATGCGGAAAGTAAACCGTGAACGCTCCAGTGCTGACTCCGTCCCCCGGTGACCAAGGCCCGCCAGAGGATGCGCTGCTGCAGACGATCTTCGGCCGCGGCAGAGCTGCATTGGGAGCCTGTCCGTCCAGACCCGATCGGAACCGGGAGATGTGCCCCCAGATGCCGCGTCTCAAATACGACAGTGCTGTCGCATTTGGCCCGAGCTCTAACCGGCCTCGGTTTGGTTGGGTCCGGCTTTGCGCCCCAGGCTCGGGCCTAAAGTGCGAGGGCAGCAACCCTCTTCCGCCACTTCGATCCTACGCACCCGGACTCTCGCCACGTCGCGATCGCGGCTGGCAAGGTGTTGTCTTTGCCCTCCAGTTTCGGCCGAACCGCCCTTCACGCCACCGAGAGATGTGCCGCCGTATGGGTCCATCCCCGTTTCGGGATCCTAGTCGTCGGAGCTGGTCGTTCTCGACAGTTCCGGCCTCCGGCAATCTCCGTCCTCGTCCCCGGCACGGACGATCCTCTGGCCCTCGAACGCCTCTGCACGTCCGATCCACACGGTTTTCGCAAGAACCGCAGCGGGCCCTCACCCTCTCACCAGCGCTTGCTCGAGGCGCTCACGCTGCGATAGCCCGAGAACCCCCTTGCACGCATGCATCTCAGCCCGCGCCTCCAGTTCTTGGGCCTGCGTTGGTTCAGCGGCCCGATAGACCCCGTGAAAGTGTCGAGCGAACCAACTCTCCAGCAGAAGGTTCGCCGTTTCCGAATTCTTCTCAGCGGCGTCCCTCATCGAACGAAGTATCGCAGGGAGTCCACGCCAGTGGCTGATGCGCGCCGAAAGCAGCAGGGCGTTCCTGCGGACGTGGGGTTGTGCGTTCTGCAGGAGCTCAAAGAGCGCCGGCGCATCGGTTTCGAGAACCCGGTTCGACAGCAGCTTCCGTGCAGCCTTGCTCACGCCTCGAAGCTGGTGGCCCAGGTCCTCGAGTACGGCCTCACGCGAGGTCTGCGGATCCAGAGCAACGGCAGCGCTTAGCAGTCGCTGACGTACCTTCGAACGAGACCCCCGTCGAGCAGCGAGCAGAAGCCGAGCGTCCTCAGATTCGCCAGTCGCGGCAAGGCCGATTGCGGCGACGTCTTTGGACCGCTCGTTGTCACTGGCGAGCAGCTGCAAATAGACCTCGCGGTGAGAGTGGTCCGCGAAGTGCTTCTCAAGCAGAAAGCGGGCCGTGTGCTGGAGCCCAGGAGAGCAAGCGCAACGCAACTCCTTCAACAAGGTGACGTCTTCGGGTCGGAGGCTGTTTTCGAGTGCATCGAGTGCGGCGGTCGCGACCATGGGAACGGGATCGCGGGCCAGCGCGCGAAGCCTCACCGCCGAGCGCGTACTGTCGGACGCGGAAAGCATCTGTACGACCCATCGGCGCAGCTGGGGATCGTGGCTGTTCATCGCCGCACGAAGAACGGGATCTCGATCCGCAGACTCCCCCCAAGAGAAGCGCACGGCGGCGCGCCTCAACGAGGGGGCGGTCGCGTCCCAGCATCGCTGGACAGCGGCGAGGCCCCGAGTGGTCCGCAGGAGGTTGAGCAAGTGCTCGACCGCTCCGGGCTCGCGCCTGCCCTGCGCGGCCAACTGTTGGACCAACTCGAGCAAGGGTGCAAGCAACTCGACGTCGCTTTCATCGAGCAAGAGGAGTCGCGCATGCGCCACCGACCGGACCTGCCACACCCAGTCGTTCGCGCGCACCAACAGGAAGGGCAACGATACGTCGAGAGGCTCGCGCGTAAGCTCTCGAAGAGCGGCCTCCCGCACGTAACCCGAGAGGTGGAACGAGAGCACCCCGAGGCCCATCGCCCTCGTTTCCCCGTGGTCGGGGAGGGCCTCGAGTGCGGAATCTGGACGGAGTTGCCGCCATGGAGCCTCCGCGCCCGGGGAGCCGTAGGTTCCTCGCACTTCATGGTCGAGCTGGTTGTATTGGTGGGGCGCTGCGCTCGACCAGAGTTGGGTGAGCGCGCGCAATGCCTCCCCCGCCGTCTGAGCCCTCTGCGCTGTCTCTGCGTCCTCTGCCGACCTGCTCACCAAGAACG
The DNA here is from genome assembly GCA_913061055.1 of uncultured Pseudomonadota bacterium. Taxonomy (GTDB): domain Bacteria; phylum Myxococcota_A; class Polyangia; order Nannocystales; family Nannocystaceae; genus CAJXVA01. Next base: position 21,749 of record CAJXVA010000007.1, on the reverse strand, counting down.
AGAACGAGAACGAGAACCAACGCCGCTTGGGTTTGCGGACGGATACGGCACAAGCCCAGCTTCGCACCAGCGGCCGGAATGCTGCGATGCGGCGTGAGGCCCCGAGCTGCTCCATCAAGGCTCGCTGCTCTTCGAACGCCTCCCCAGCGCTGGCCAGTTCCAACAGTCTTTGGGCTTTCTCAGCGAGCGCGGTGTTGTCTGCTCGGTAGAGCACGGAACCTTTCGCTGCACGGACCGTCATTCGCAACGGAGGCACCCAAGGAGTATGCCTGCCCGGCCGCGGCGGACGAAACGGTGCAAGCCACCGGGGACATTTCGGAGGCTTGGATGCCCGTTCATGTGTCGGGTCGTTCGGAGCCCCGGTGGTGTTTGATACCGGCGAGATGGAGGATGGATTTCGCGGTGATCGAGATCTCGAGCAACGACCTGCCGGTCATACTCGGCGGCGAGCGAGGGCGTCGTGGGCGGCCTGATCGCGGGACCCAAAAAGATCGTGCAACGCTGGGCGTCGGTGGCCGACAGGGGGGTCGTGAACAACGCCCAAGCCGCGCAGCCTGAGTTCGTCACCGGTCACCTGATCGACGCACCTGCGGGGTGGTGGGAGACCTACGAGCCACATCTCTACGCCTGGATCGAGCAGCGCGGCTTCCGGAGGCCCCGTCGTCAGCTCTCGGCGCGGATCGCTGGCTTCTTCCTGCTCGATGCGCCGTTGATGCGCGCCCGATGGCGTGAGCCTGAGGCAGGGCGGCCGGTCTTCGAGTGGGAAGGACTCGACGCCGAGGAACTCGTGTTTCGGGTGGTGGGCGCGGAGCCTGCGGGGTCCTGGCAGAGCGCGACGGTGCTCCCCGACCTCGCGGACTTCGTCCGGTACATGGGCGAGGTCGGGGCGGTTCCCGCCGAGGTGTGTGCCCGCATCCTCGAGGACTTCGGGGCTTGTGCAGAGCGCCTGTTCGAAACCTGGTCCATCCAGGAGCGGCCGGCGGAGGCGTACTGTCCCCCGCACGCGGTTCCGTACCGGAGCCCGGCTCGGATTGGCCGCAACGCCCGATGCCCCTGCGACAGCGGAGCGAAGTACAAGCGCTGTTGCGGGCTGAACTGAGGCAAGCGCGGGGGTCTGCCGTAGTCAGCCCCACGCAAACCGGGCTGCTGCGTTCACCCCATCCGCAACCGGGGTCCGGCGGGAGAGTGTTCGTGCGCGAACATCGCAGGCGGGGTCGAATGTTGAGGATTATTCTCCACGATGTCGCAAGATCGCGGTGCCGGGTCCCTCTACCAGACTGATGGTCCTTTATCCTCGACGCGCTGCCACATGTAGTCCGATGTGTGCAAAAGTGGGGCGCACGCTGGCGCTCACCACCGTATCTTGCATCGTCCTCGCGTGCGGAGAGCCCGAGTCCGCGAGCTCAGAGGCTCCCGCGGCTACGGCGGGCGGCAAGGCGGACGACCCAGACGCGGAGGCTCCCGAGCCGGTTGAGGGCGTCGCCGACCTTCACCTGCACATGTTCGGCGAACACGCCTTCGGCGGCGCGTGGCTCCACGGCACCCACGATGGTGAGATCGCGGATGCACTCGTCGACTGCGACGGCGGCGGCGATCATGCCCGACTGCGCGACGACCTGCGTCCATCGCTCACACCCAACAGCTGCGAAGGCATGGGCTTCTTCGAGCTCTCGTGGAAGATGCCGCTGGCCGGAGCCATGATCCTTGCCGGGGGCGGAGTCGTTGGGGACCGCATCGGTAAGATTCGCGGATCCGACGGTGACACCGGAGACCACGAAGACCGCACCGAGGGCTACCCAGGATTCGGCGGATGGCCACGCTGGGACACCATCGCCCACCAGCAGGCCTGGGAGGGCCAGCTCGAAGACGCTTGGAAGGCGGGCCTTCGCCTCGAGGTCATCTCCGCGGTCAGCATGGGCTGGCTGTGCAATGCCCTTCCCGAGGAGAACCGTGCCCGGCCCCAGTGCTCCGAGTTCGATGACGTGATGGTTCAACTCGAGGCGGCGCACGCGTTTGCGGAACGCACCGAGTGGGCCGAGATCGCGACGACCCCGGGCGAGGCACGGCGCATCATCTCCGAGGGCAAGCTCGCCTTGGTGCTCAGCGTGGAGGCCGACCGGGTCATGGACGAGTTCGACGACTGGCGGGTCCCGTTCGAGGCGTTCTATGACGCCGGCGTCCGTACTCTGCAGCCGGTCCACTCGCTGGACAACCGGTTCACCGGGACCGCGATGCACAACGAGATCTTCCAGCTCGCGCAGTACACCGACACCTGCCACGTCGAGAACGACTGCCCCAGCGGCATCGTGCTCGGGTTCGACGTCGATGAAGAGTGCAGAAACAGCACCGGCCTCCATGCCGACGGCATTGAGCTGATCGACGAAATGATGAATCGCGGGATGCTCGTGGATACTGCCCACTTCTCGGAGCGCGCCATGGTCGACATCTTCGAGATCGCGCGAGAACGCGACTACTACCCGATCTACATCTCGCACGGACACTTTCGCGACATCATGCGCGGTGAGAAGGGCGAGCAGGAGAAGTCCAGCCCGGCGTGGGCCGTGGACATGATTCGGCAGACCGGTGGCATGTTTGGGCTTCGCACCGGGCCCGAGGCCACGCACACGTTCCGCGGCGGCGAGGTTGCCAACACGTGCGCGGGATCGTCACGCTCGTTCGCTCAGTCTTACGAGTTTGGTCGCAAAGCGTTGGGTGTCGACATCGGACTGGGTGCCGACTTCAACGGCTTCATCCAGCAGGCCCGTCCCCGCTTCGGTGAGGATGCGTGCTCGGACACCTTCCGCGGGGAGCGTGTCTGCCAAGCGAACGCACAGGAGGCCGACGCCAACGCGCCGCGCTTGGGCACCGACTTTGACGAGCTCGGCCTGGCTCACACCGGCCTGCTGATGGACCTGGTCAAGGACATCGAGAACATGGGCGCCGACACCTCGCAGCTGTACAGCTCGGCCGAGCTCTACATCAGAATGTGGGAACGAGCCGGTGCGGAGCGCGAGGGCGCCGCGGCCGAGCCCCTGGACCTCGAAGCCGTCGCGGACCAGATCGAGATCGAGCGGGATCCCGCCCGGCTCGACCGCTTCGACTGCGACTTGTAGGGCCCCGACTCCGCCGCGCCGCGCCCCTGCACGGTGCCCGAGACAGGTCTCGGGAGCAGAGGTGCTCGGGTCAGGTTTCGTCGAGGCGGACGACCCCCTCCGGATCCAAGATCCGAAGCAGCTCATCGCACTCGAGCTGTGCAGACCAATCCACGGGCAAGGTCACGAGCTTGGCGAGTACGGGTACGGCAGAGATGACGAGCAGCAGCGGTACGGTCGCAACCGGGACGCTCTGATCGTCGTTGTAGAACAGCCGCCAACCGCTGTCGCCCTCTGCCTGCGGATCGGTCCGACAGAAGACGGTTCTCTCGGCGCCGAGGGCCCCCTTCTGCACGATCATGGTCGCGGGGAACGGGCAGGCTTGTGGCTCGACCCCAACAACGTTGTGCACGATGTGCAGCAATACCAGGGTGAACGCGGTGAAGGTCAGCTCTTCGCGCAGTCGCGATGGGTCGCTGGCTTGGGCAGCCTCGCAGAGCACCAGGTCGGTGCCGCGCTCCCGCAGCGTGACGACAGGCCATAGATACTGGAGCGTCACGCCGTCCGCCAAGCCTCTCCCCACCCCAACGCGCGACGCTGTGTAGTCCAGGAGCTGCTCGATCACGAGGTCGAGCAACTCGGGGTTGGAGTGCTGGCCAATGAAGTACCTTGCGACCAGGCGGCGGCCATCCAGGGCCCGTGTCTGCTCCCGGAACTCGCCCTGTTCGAGGCTGGCCTGTGATTGCAGCTGGTGCACCTCGTCCGTTCGGCCTCCGCTGGCCAACGCGATGCGCTGGCGGTCGACGTCTCCGGCCTTGCGGTAGCACTCGGCTGCGTCGTCGAAACGTCCGAGCTCGGTGAGGCTGTTTCCCATGTTGGACCACGCCATCTCGTCGTCGGGGCTCACAGCGAGCGCCCGCTCATACGCCTCGATCGCTCCGTGGTGATCGCGTTGGTCGTCGATGATCGACCCGAGGTTGATCCAGGAGTCGGCGTGCTGAGGATCGAGTTCCACCGCCCGGCGGTACGCGGCCAGAGCCTCGTCTTTGAGTTCTGCGTTCCCGAGCGCGCACCCCCGAAGAAACCACGAGTTCGCGCTGTCCTCGATCTCGACCAACCGGGAACTGGCGTCGAGTCGCGCCTCGGAGTTGCCGACCATCCCGGCGAGGTCGCACGTGCATTCGAGGAGCAGGACGCTCTCGGGAAACTGCTTCAACCCCTCGCCGACCGCCCGAAGCGCTTCTGCGGGGTCGCCGGGTAGGCACTTCGCGGCGCGCTCGGCCCATTGTTGCGGTGACTTGGGCTTGAACCATCGGCTGAACATCAGGGACCGAAAGTATCGTAGGTGAGGCGATCTGTTTGCGGCTGCAGGGTTGCGTCTGCGTCACGCACCCGCTCGCGTCCCCGGCCCGAAGGCTCCGATCGGGACGCGGCAGGGAACGCCGGACGACCCAGAATACCTCCGAACAACGTCCCCCAAGCGCTATCGTCCGCGTCATGTTCCTCGGTGCCGCCCTTCTGGCCGCTTCGCTATCCGTCCCTGCGGCCGCGCCCCAGTCCAACCCGCTCATTCCCAGCAAGCGGTACACGCTGAAGAACGGGCTGCGCGTGGTCCTGCACGAAGACCACAGCCAGCCCTTGGTCGCGGTCCGGGTGCTCTACGAGGTCGGACGTCGGGACGACCCGCCGGGTCAGCAGGGCATGACGCACCTGCTCGAGCACAACCTCTTCGGCACGACCAAGCACCTCGAGATCCCGGTCTGGTCGGAACTCGCGCGCATGCACGCCATCCGGGCGAACGCCTCGACTGAAGACGACGTCATGCAGCTGTTCGAGATGGTTCCACCCACCAGCGTCCGCGCTGCGATTCGACTCGAAGCCGACCGCATGGGTCACGCGCGGTTCAAGTACGACACGCTCGAGGACGAGAAGCGCATCATCGTCCGCGAGCTTGCCGAGGGTCGAGACGATCTGCAGTCGGGCGCGGCGCTGCAGACCGCACTGCGCACGCTCCATCCTCCGACGCATCCGTTGCATCCATCCACAGGGAAAACGCTCGCCCCGATCACGCTGGACGAGCTCGAGGAGTTCGATCGGTGGTCGATCACGCCGAACAACGCCATCCTCGTCCTGGCCGGAGACCTACCGAGCGATACCGAAGAACGCATCGAGCAGTACTTCGGCCGCCTGCTCCCCGGCCCGGACGTCCCCGAACCGGAGGTCCCGCCGATCGAGCTCTCCAAAACGGTTCGCAAGGAGATCGCTGGCGCTGCAGGGACGGGACCATTGGCGCTCGTCGTCTGGCCGCTCCAAGAGGACGATGAGGCTGTCGCCATCGTCACGAATGCCGTGCTCGCGCGTCGTTTCCGGCGCCGAGGAGCACTACAGCCCAGCAGCCCCACGGGCGTGCTCCACAACGAGGCGCTCCCCCTGAACTTCGGCGGGCGTACGTTCGGGCTCGCCTCGCTCGGCGGTTTTCGAGCGGCGCCCAAGGCCCTCGAGGCCGAGCTTCGCGCGGCGCTCGTGGAGGTGATCGAACACCCTCCCACCACGCAAGAACTCGAAGCTGCGCTCAGGCGGCGGGGCGTCGCGCTGCTGTCGGAACTTGACTCGCTCGAGCGACGTGCCGAGTTCCTCGCCCGAAGCGAAGCTCGCGACGCGCCCCAGGGGGAGATCAACCCGACCGACGTCACGCCTGCGCAGGTTCGGCAGTTCGTCGATGTGCAACTGGTCCGCGCGCCAAGTCTCGTCGTCCTGCAGACGCCCCCATCCGGCCGATGAAGCGATTCGTCCTCAGTCTCCTACTCGCCGCTTCCGGGTGCGCCAGCGGCGAGCTGATGCGCTACTCCCTTCCGGACACGGAGACGGACCTCGCCTTCGTGCCCGCCTCATCCGAACGAACGCAGCTCGGCAACGGGATCGGCGTCCTGACCTCGGGCTTCGAACACCCCGCGACGACCACGCTCGCGCTGGTCTTCGGGCGCGGATACGTCGACGAGCGCGTCCCGGGCATGGCGATGCTCCTGGGCGCGTGGCTGCAGCTCGAAGCCGACACGAACCTCTCCCCCGGACTTGATGCCGTTGGCGCGGTGGTCTCGATCGACGTCGGCACGACGTCGACCCGCTTGATGGTGACCGTCGAACACCGCGACGTTCCGGCCGCCATGCAGGCCCTCTCACAGCTCCTCGTTCAGGCCGACAGCGAACTCGCGTTCGAGACGGCCAAGGGGCATCAGCGTGGACTCGTGGCGAGTCACGGGCGGAGTCCGGCCCAGCTCGCGCGCTTGGCCCTGGTGCAGTCCACGCTCAGCCCGTCGTCCACGGTCTTCGACAGCCTCGGCCTGGGCACGGCTGCGTCCCTCGAGTCGATTTCCTTCGCCGCCCTGAAAGCCGCGCGCAACGACATGTTCACGAGCGCGTCGGCCTGCTGGCTCGTGGTGGGCCCGCACGATTCGAATGCCGCCCATGCGTGGGCCGAGGCGGCGTCTGGGAGCTGGCCCCACCGCGCCTCGCCGAAGGTTGTGGACGTTCCGGTGACGAAGCAGCCTGGCGTGTTCACCTTTGTCCCCTTGCGTGGCTTCGACACCGCCACGATCCTCGTCGGGACCAGCGTGCCGCCGGACCCCAAGCCCGCCGTGCCGATCGTTGTAGGGGCCGCGATGGCCAGGTCGAACCATGTCATGCGCGAGCTGACACAGAAGACCTACGGGGCACGACTCGCCGTGCTCGACGACGGTCCGCTCAGCCTTTGGGGCGTGACCGCTCGCGTCCCGCCCAAGGATGCGAAGGACGCCGCGGGGTTCATGATGAGCTCCTTTGGCACCGCGGAGACAGTGACCGGACAGCAACTCGACTACGGCACGACCCGATTGGTTGCAGCTGCCTACGAGCAGCGCAGCTTGGCAATCGTGCACCTGCTTCGCCTGCACGAAGCGTTCGAGCGAGGCTACACGTTGCCGGCCGGCGCCCCCTTCCAGTCGCTCTCGGCCCAGCCCGGACCCGAGCAGGTCACGCGGGCCTACCGAAAGCACTTCCTCGTCAAGCATCTGCACGTGGTCATCGTCGGCGACCCGGACGTCATCGGACCGCAGCTGAAGAACGTGACGCACGTCGTCCGCACGCCCGAGGAGATCCTTGGGCCGCGTCGAGCTGCCCATGAAGAAGCCCCTGCTCCTACCTCGGATGCGGAAAAAGGCAGGGGCACAGTCTCACCGTGGGAGGCCGAGGCGGCGGGCGGCTAGCCTTCGGCAGCGAACAACCCGTGTTGGACAGGGGGGACAACGACAGTGACCAGCGGCCCAAGCGCGAAGCACAGCCAGCGGTCATCGATTCTCGGCATGGCTAGCTCCACGCCCCATCGCAGCGTTTCATTCCGAGCCTCGTTTCCGTGACGCGGTCCTGGCAAACCGCGGACGCCCACGTGTGCCGGAGCTACCGCTCGGCCAACTCCACGTGCCAGCTTCGCACAGCGACAAAGCGGAGCTCGAATTCCATCGTCCGTGCGAGGACACAGTGGAGGAGCTTGTAGGGGGTTCTCCAGCCGAGGTTCCGACGACACCGTCGCCCCCAAGTCGTGGGCGCTCTTCACCCCTGAGGGCAGAAGAACGCCACGTCGGCCTGCTGGACGTCGCGGTAGGCGTCGCAGGCCGCTCCGCACAGGCGGATCTGCGTGTACTCGACGCTGTACGTCCATCCGTCGTCGCCGGCCTCGCATGCTTCGGAATCGATCAACTCGTACTGGCTGCCATCGATGTCGACCTCGGCGAGGCTGGGGTGCGTTGGGGCGGGGTCGAGCTCCAGGTCGCAGCTGAGCAGGTCGCCGATGACATCGTCCATGAAGGACTGCAGTTGAGTGGTGTCGGTGGCGTTGTAGAAACGCTCGGCGTCACCGGGCATGCCGAGCGGAACGCCGCCGGCCTCGGCGTAGGCGTTCATGTCTGCGACTGTGAACGTGCCGATATCGACGCCGACGACGTAGGTCGGGATCCCGTGGTCCTGAAACAGAGTTTCGATCTCAAACGTCAGGCTTGCGGGAGAACCCGCGCACCCCGCGTCCCCGTCGAGCAGGAGGAGCGCAGCGCGAGGCCGGTCCGGGTCGGCCTCGAGGACGAGCGAGAGGGCTCCCTGGACGAACGCCTCGTACGCGGGCGTGGATCCGGTACCGGTACTGGACGCGACCGGGATCGAGCTCAGGATCGCGGCGTCGTTGTCGAGCGCGGGGTCCACGTCGAGACCCGCCGAGACGCCGCAGCTGTTGTCGGAGGGAAACACCTTGACGCCGAACTCGACGACCGGAGCGTAGGACTCGAGGATGAACGTGACGGCGTTGTGAAGCGCGTTCCACCGGGTGATTGAGCCGAGTACAGGATCGGAGAAGCTGCCGCCCATCGAACCCGAGTGGTCGAGGACCATGACCATCGTCGGCTCGACGAAATCGATCGTCGGGGCTTGCTCGTCGCAGGCTGCGCCGCCCTTGGGGACCTCATTGACGTCGAGAACGATCGGCGGGGGGCCGGAGTCTGTGTCGTCGTCGTCGGGAGTCATTGACGTGACGCCGGCAGACCCGGTGGAGGTGGCGTCGCCGGAGCTGGTCGAGGACGGGACCTCGCCCGTCGATTCCGTAACACCGGGGCCAGTGTCGACACCGGCGGACACGATGCCGTCGGTGCCGTCGGCTCCGGCCTCGTCGCTCGAGCACCCCAGCAACCCGAGTGTCGCGAGCGCAAACCCGAGAGCGGTGGCGTGCCCTGAACGTGCTCGGTTAGCTTGAGACGTCGTCACGCCTCGACTCTAGAACGCATGCTCGTGAACGAACAGTCGTAAGGGGTAGAAACTGCGCGGACAGCTTGTGGGGGGTGAGGATCGAGGAGAGCAGGCCTCGCCCTCCAGGGGAACGGGCTCGCCGCTTGCGCCTGGGAATGGCAGTGCAGTGGCGCAAGCCGCGGGGGTAGAACCCAGCGAGCCGCCTGTTGGGACTGGCGAGGCAGAGCGAGGGCGTTCCGCAGCACCGAACGCGTCGCCCCGTCGGACGCCGCTGCGGAGTGGCTCGACGTAGACAACGTCCCCAGCAGGCAGGTGTCCGACCGCCCCTGAGATCCGAGCTCGCACGACGCTCGAGTGCTCGCTCAGCCCCGGTGGCCAACGCCCACGACGCGATGCCGCAGACCATCTTCGGTCAGCCCGAACACGCCGCGGCAGAGCTGCAGCACATCCTCCCCAGCCGAGTCGCTGCCCGCATCGACTCGTCCTCTCTCACATTGCAGCCCGGCAGCCATGTCGACGAAGAGCTCGACGATCAGTGACGCCGTATTCGAGCACAGAGCGTAGTCGACCCCACCACCTTCGCTTGCGACGCTATTGCTTGAGACAGAAGCGGTGGGAGTGGGAACATGGCATCCGTGGGGATGAGACGACTCGCTTTGGCGTGCTGTCTGGTCAGCAGCGGGTGCTACTCCGGCTTCTCGGCCGAGGTGGCGCCAGCGCTGGAGACTGGGGGGGATGGCGGCAACCCGGGCTCTGATGGAGATGACACGTCCGACGACGGAGACGGCACCGACGACACCGACGAGCCCGCCGATGCTGAGCTCGACCCGACCCGGGTCTGGCGGCTCTCTGCGAGCCAGTACGAGCGCACCGTGGCGGGGGCGCTCGGTATCGATGTCGACCTTTCGCGGATCGCATGGACCTCGCGGACGGACGACTTCATCAACTACGCCAACGCGGTGGGCGTCGATGATGTGTTCTTCGCCAGCCTCGAGGAGGACCTCTTTGCGGTCGCCAGCGAGAACATCGACACGATAGGTGGGCAGCTGCCATGCGGGCTGGAAGCTCTCGACGAGGCCTGCCTCTCGGAGTTCCTTGGGCCCTTCCTCCGCAAGGCGCATCGAACCGACGCCACGCCACCGGAACCCTATCTCGATCTCTACGCGAACCTCCAGCCCATCCAGGGGTCACGCGATGCCTTCGCGAGCGTATTGGTCGCAGCGCTGCTCTCGCCCAAGGCATTCTTCCGCACCCAGCTTGGTGGCGACGGCGAAGACGTCACGATGACATCGTACGAACTCGCCGAGTACCTCGCGTACATGGTGTGGAACGGCCCGCCCGACGACCAGTTGCTGGCTGCTGCGGCCGATGGATCGCTGGCCGACCGTGATGCGTTTGCCGCCGAGCTCGACCGGATGTTGGCCGACCCCGAGGGCAACCGCGGCATGATTGAGTTCCTTTCTCAGTGGCTGGGCCTAACCGGTCTGCGGGGCATGGAAAAGAACCCCACCGCATTCCCGGAGTTCGATGAGGCCATGCGGGCGTCGATGCACACCTCTACGCTCGAGCTGTTCGAGTATGTGTTGGACGAGCATGATGCGGACTTCCGCACGCTCCTGACCACGAACGTCAGCTTCGTCGATGAGCGGCTCGCCGGTCTGTACGGTGTCGAGGCGTCGGCGATGGACGGGATGCCCGTGGAGCTGCCGCCCGACGAGCGACGGGGCATCTTCACCCATCCGGCAGTTGTGGTCGCCATGTCGGACGCAGGGGGAACCGCAGTGATCTATCGGGGCAAGGCGTTGCTCAACCGGATGCTTTGCCAAGATCTTCCGCCCAGACCCGCTGGCGTCGAGCCAACCCCGCCGGCGGGGATCCCTGACGACGCGACCACCCGCGAGAAGCTCCAGAGCCTCGAGGAAACGGCGCCCTGCAACAGCTGTCACATCCCGATGCACCCGTTCTCCTTCGCGATGGAGCAGTACGACGGGGTGGGCCGCTTCCGCACGTTGGAGAACGACCAGACCATCGACCCCTCGGGTCAGGTGCTCCTGGCAACGAGCCCGGAGCCGATTGTGTTCGGCGATGTTCGGGCGCTCATCGACAGCCTTGCGGACCGGCCTGAAATCTATGACTGCCTGGTTAAGCAGGGCGTTCGCTACACCCAAGGGCGACGCGAGGACTCGGCGGATGACGATGACATCGCCCGTCTCAGCGAGACCTTCCGCGAGACTCCAAACATTCGAGCGCTCTTCCGCGATCTCGTGATTTCCGCCGCCTTCCGTACCCGCGCCAAGGAGAATGACGATGCCTGTATCACGCCGTGACCTGCTGCTGCGCTTTGGGCCCGCCGCGCTCCTGGTGTGGCCAATCGTCCGTTCGGCGCAGCCCACCCACGCGGGCGGGAGCATCTCGCCGCGTCGCTTCATCACGTTCTTTTCCTCGAGTGGCGTACACCAGCCATTCTTCTGGCCGACCGGCAACCCGGGCACCGCAGCCTCGAGCAGCTACGACGTCACCGGCACGTCCCTCGAAGGCCTGGCGCCGCACCTCGACGACATCATCATTCCGCGCGGCATTCGGATCAACCGCGGTGGCAACGACAGCCACAACGAGGGTTCTTGCTCGATTCTCACCGGTCGTGACCAGCGGGCCGAGAGCAGCCCCTACGCCGAAGGTGAGTCGCTGGACAACTATCTCGGCAAGGAACTCTCTGCCGGGCAGCCCTTTGAATCATTGCTGATGGGCACCCGCCTGCAGTGCACTCGCCCCTCGATGTACATCTCGTTCGACGAAAACGGCGTCGAGAACGAGTACCTGCAGAATCCCTTCGACATCTACAACTCCCTGTTCGCGCCTCTGGTCGGAGACTGCCAGGGCGGGGGCCCATCCCCCGAACTCCTCGCAGCCCGGGATCGCCGAATGAGCGTGCTCGATGTTGTCAGCGAGCGCACCTCGGTGATGCAGGCTCGGTGCGGCATGGGACAGGCACAGTCGCAGAAGCTCGAGCGGATGGCCGAGAGCATCCGATCGATCGAGCAAGTGCTCGATAGCATCGGTGACCCGGTGACCTCGGCCAACTGCGAAGACGTGCGTGATGTGATGACGGGCGAGCCCGTGGACAACACGGACGCCAACTACCCCACGATCCTCAAGCTGCACATCGACTTGATGGTGCTTGCGCTCGAGCTCGACTTCACCCGTGTCGCGACCATTTCTTTGTCGCTCGGTGGGTCGTGCGGTGCTCCGATGACGTGGCTGCAGTGGGACAACAACGGAAGTCTCGAGACGATCGACAGCGGCCACCACAGCACGACGCACGGCCTGCAGCGCAACGTCGAGAACCACATCGAAAAGCTACGCATCATCGACCGCTGGAACTTCGACCAGTTCGCCTATCTCGTCGGCAAGCTCAAAGAGGTCGAGGAGGAGGACGGGACTCTCCTGGACAACTCGATCGCTTGGTATGCGTCGGACGTTGCGGACGGCGGTGCGCACTCGACCAACGACATGCCGTTCATCGTCGCGGGGAGAGGCGGGGGGAGCCTCGAAACGGGCTACTACGCCCAGCTCGAGGGGAACCCGAACCATCAGCAACTGCTGCTGTCGTTCATCCACAAGCTCGGCCTCACCGAGGTCACCTCGTGGGGGAAGCCCGGTGCATCCGACGGCGGACTCATCCTATAGGCCGCGGGCGCAACTCCTGGCGCCCGCAGGGACCCCGACACATGCCGCTTCGCTGGCCGTGGCTCGGTGTCGGTGATCCCACAACTTGCCGACCTGCCGCATCAGCGCGGGATAGACGATGTAGTGCCGAAACGGTGCGATCGCGGCCATGTACGCCCGCCCGAAGGGTCCTCGGGTCTTCACATAGATCCCCAGTTGCCCTCTGAAGTCGCCGCCCGGTTGGCGGACCCACCCGAGCTGAACGGCGGCGTGCACGGTCGAGTTCGACAGCTCGCCGCCCCACTCGTTGCGGGTGCGAAACACCGGGACGAAGGGGCTTTTGGGGTGCTCTGGCAGCGGCAGTGGTGCTAGGTCTGGTGGAAGCCGACCGCGAAGCGATGACTCCTGGCACCCGGGAATGGGCAGCGTGTTGGTCTCGTCGTCCCATCCGAACCACTGCCCAAGACGCTCACGGAGCTTGAACAGGAACCGCGAAACGCTGGACGACGCCTGGGCTGGATCGAGCGTCGACCACAGCTTGACCAAGTCGTCGAAGTCCTCCTCGTTTCCGCGCGCAGGTAGTGCCCACGCGTCCAGGAGCGCGAAATCAGGCGCCACCTGTGGCAGTCGCCAGGGTTCGGCTGCGTGTTCTTCAGTCTTCAGTCGCATTGACATCGCTTCCGTACGCTTGCGTACGGGAGCTACCATCGCCGGGCCGAGCGTCAACACGCGTGGTCATGTTTACAACCCACCGACTGCTACGATGGCTCAGAGGCATGCGCTACTGTCCATAGTTCCTGCGCCCAAGAGTTGATCGATGCAGCTGCACTCCCGTACGCCCCGTGACCCGCGACTGTGCGGCCTCGTGCGGTCGCTCTGGCACTGCCGGGCCCCCGATGCGCGCGGTCAGGCGCGGATGCTGCCCTCGGGTACGATGCAGCTGATCGTCAATCTCAACTCCGACGCGCTGCGCCACGCAGACCTCATCGGAGGGGAGGTCGCGGTGCGGTCGGGGGCGGTCATCCAGGGCATGCACACACGAGCCGTGGTCCTCGATCGGGCAGACCAGCGCGACGTGCTCGGTGTGGTGTTTGAGCCGGGGGCGGGCCGGGTGCTACTGGGCACGCCGCTCGATGCGTTGGCCCACACGCATGTGGATCTCTTCGAGCTGACGCGCGGGGAAGCGCCGCTGCGCGAGCAGCTTGTCGGGGCCTCGCCCGAAGACTGTTTCGATCGTACGGAGCGTTGGCTGCGGGCCCGGATTCAAGGCGAGGTCGACCGCACGATCCATGCGGCCCTGGGTCTCATGCAACGTGGCGAGCAGCGCGTCGCGGTGCTCGCCTCGGAGGTAGGTACCAGCGAACGCAGCCTACGACGACGCTTTCGAGCCGAAGTTGGACTCCCACCGAAGCAGATGAGTCGCGTGCTTCGGCTCCAGCGCGCCCTCGAGGGGTTGTGCGGCACCAGCCCACTTGCCGATGTCGCCCACTCCAGCGGTTATCACGATCAAGCGCACTTCACCCATGAGCTGAAGGAACTCGCGCGGATTTCTCCGAGCGAATATCGGCGACGGCGACTGCTCTCGCATCGCAGTCATCTCCGCTGACCGTTTTCTACAAGACCGCCGCATCGGCTGCGGGCGAGGGTGAGTCCATGACCACTCCCGAACCTGTTCTGACACCGCGGTTGATCGTTCAAGGAGCCGCACGTGCGATCGAGGTGTACACCGAGGTCTTCGGTGCCGAGTGCCTCGAGCGCTTCGCGACCCCCGAGGGGCACATCGTGCACGCCGCGTTGTCGATTCGCGGCGCAGTCTTCTCGGTTGTCGACGACGATGGAACACACTCGTTCGCGCCGAAGAGCCCGGGGGACTCGCCCGTACTTCTGCACCTGGCCGTCGACGACCCCGACGCGGTGGCCGAGCTCCTCGTCGCTCGTGGCGGTGAGATCCTGATCCCGGTGGACGACCGCTTCTACGGCTACCGAGAGGGGAGGGTTGCCGATCCGTTCGGCCATGCGTGGATCGTGTCGCGAAAGATCGCCGCGCTCGACGACGAAACCCTGCAGAAGGGCATCGACGAATGGGCGGCTGGGCACCCGCGGTAGCGCGCCCGTGTCGCGGCGGTCGTTGGGACGTCGTAGTGTTCCGTTCCCCCTGGGTGCTGTTCCTTGCACCCTTCGGTATGCTCCGCCGATGGGTGCGCGCATGGGTTGTGGTGATCGCGGGCGAGCCTCGTTCAGCGGGCTGCGTGTCGCTGCGACATGGGCGGTGGTCTCGACGGTCGCCCTGGGTGCGTGCAAAGCCGACGAGCTCCCCACCGACGACGGCCAAGTGACCGAGGAGCGGGTGGCATGCCGGGACTCCGATCCTCGGCGCCAGGTTTTCTTTGGCGACTTCCACGTTCACACGTCGTTCTCGTTTGACGCGCGCTCCTACGGCAACCGCCTGCTTCCCGCAGATGCCTACGCGTTTGCCAAGGGACAAGCCGTGACGCTTGCGCCCTCCGATCAGCAGCCGGCCCGGACCACCCGGCTTGCACGTCCGCTCGACTTTGCGGCGGTGACCGATCACGGCGAGTTCCTGGGGGAAGTCGCGCTGTGCCAGGATCCGTCGGCACCCGCGTACGCGACCGCGGCCTGTACGGAGATGCGGCAAGAAGGCGCGGACGGTGCGCTTGTGTTTGGCGTGGAGCTGGCGCGAGCCACCCCCGCCCGCATGGAGGAGGTGTGCGATCCATCGGCCGAGCAGTGCCTCGAGCGCGCGGAGCAGCGGTGGAAACAGCTCAAGGATGCCGCCGATGCAGCCTACGACCGGACCGCCGCGTGCGAGTTCACCAGCTTCCTTGGCTACGAGTACACAAACACCAGCGGCGTCAGCAACCTGCACCGCAACGTGATCTTCGCCAGCGACGTCGTGCCCGACAGGCCGATCAGCTACTTCGAAGAGCCCGACCCCGCCGGATTGCTCCGTCGCCTGCGCGCAGAGTGCCGCGAGGGCCAGCCGGGATGCGATGTGATCTCGATCCCCCACAACTCGAACCTCAGCAACGGGAACCTGTTTTCCCCGATGGCGCCGGGCGCCGAAACCGAGGACGAGGAACGCGAAGTCGCCGAGCTACGCGCAGAGATGGAGCCGCTGATCGAGGTCTTCCAGCACAAGGGCGACAGCGAATGCCGCCCCGGCTACGAGCTTGGCGAACCCGACCCCCTCTGCGCGTTCGAAAAGCTACGCCCGGCCACTGACGAGCTTTGCGGCGACACACCGGGTATCGGCGGCATGCGCCTGGGCGGCTGCAGCCACCGGCTCGACTTTGTTCGCCCCGTGCTCGAGGAGGGGCTTGCGCACCGGCGTAGGCTCGGCGTGAACCCGTACGCCTTTGGAATGATCGGAAGCACCGACACCCACAACGGCACGCCCGGTCAGGCCTCGACGCTGAACTTCCCCGGGCACATTGGCCTGGTCGACGACACCGCCGAGAAGCGGCTGGGGAGCGGCACGGTCACCCACGACGGTGTGATCAACAACCCCGGTGGTCTGGTCGCAGTGTGGGCCGAAGAGAACTCGCGCTCTTCGATCTTCTCGGGGCTGAAGCGCAAAGAGGTCTATGCGACCTCGGGCCCGCGCATCGAGCTTCGCTTCTTCGGAGGGTGGGACCTGTCTTCAGTCACATGCGGCTCAGGGTTTGTCGCAGCAGCCGACGATGCTGGCGTCCCGATGGGCGCCCGCCTCGAAGGACAGGGCGCCGCGCCGCAGTTTGCTGTGCAGGCGCGTCTCGATCCGGGCACCGCCGAAGAGCCAGGCGTTCCGCTCGAACAGATCCAGATCATCAAAGGCTGGGTCTCCGCGGATGGCACCCCCTCAGAGCGGGTCGTGGCCGTTGTGGGCGAGGTCGGCGAGGGTCCCGATGTCGACCCGGGCACATGCGAGCCGCTGCGTCAGGGCGCCGAGACGCTGTGCGAGGTGTGGGAAGACCCCGACTTTGACCCCACCGCGGACGCGTTCTACTACGCGCGCGTGGTCGAGGTGCCCACGTGCCGATGGAGCCACCGGTTGTGCAACGAGCTGGCCGATCCGAAGCCCGAGGCCTGCAGCGATGAGACGGTCGCCAAGACCGTCCAGCAGCGCGCCTGGAGCTCCCCGATCTGGTTTCAGCCCGAGTAGGTCAGCTCTCGCAGCAGCAACGCACGGCTTGGATCTCCGGGTCTGGCTCGGGAAGCTCGGCGTTGCACGACTGGGTTGCGGCGAGCTGGCCGTCCTGACTGCAGTCGAGGTCGGCGAACACTCTTGAGGTCGCGAGGGCATCGGAGTCTTCATCGACCGCGCACGAGGCGGGGATGCAGACCATCTCCCCTGCGGCGCACACGTCAGCGCAGGTCGCGAAGGTGTCGAGGCTGGTGCAGTCACTCCACAACCCGGTGGGTCCACCTTCGATGCTGAGGTGGACCTCGAGCAACTGCACGGTGAGGCTTTCGATCGAAGCGACCCGTTGCGCGGGCTCGAAGCCGTCGCGTTCCACCCAAATCGTGACCTCGTCCGCGGGGAACAGCGGGCTCGTATCACAAAGGTAGCCGCCGGCATCGAGGGGGTCTGCGGGACAGGGAACAGCGTCTTCCTCTCCTTCGGCCACCATCGTGACCACCGCCTGGACGTCTTGCAGCATGTACTTGGGGAACACCCGAAACCCTTCATCCGGCACGGGGTCGGGTTCGTCAGTCGGCCCACTCGCAGCGGTCTCGCCGCCCGCGGTTGAGTCCGCTCCTGTCGTATCCGAGAGGCCTGTGCCCTCCGATGGGTCGCAAGCGAGGAGGTGTAGACCGAGGACGAAGAGCGCTGTTCGTTGGATTCTAAGACTAAGCATGATCCTGTCCTCCTAATTCCGCGAACTCAGCAGGGTGCCGGCCGAGGTTCCCAGGAGCTCGTCAAACTCCTCACCCAAGCCCTGCAATCCCACGCCCCAGGCATCGATACGATCGATCCCCTCCAAGATCCCCACACGTCGCGCTTCGGGCACGAGAAAATCGTGGTTGTAGATTTCGGCACCATCGAGACGCGTGCCGATGTGCTCGAGAAGCTCGTTGGCCGCGGCCGCGCTTGTTTGACCGTCGCGCACGCACCAGGTGTCGCCCAGCACCAACACCCGCGCACCCTCCCCGAGCATCTCGCCCACCGCGGTCGCGCTGACAGGGCCGCAGAAGTCCGCGATCACCACGTCGTACGCGAGAGGGTCGACTTCGGAGAGCGGCTTGAAGTCGATGTTCCCGATGGTGTCGACCATCGCAAAGTAGGGTTGCACGTTGCCCGCAAGGCAGCCCACCGCGTCGCTGCGGGGGTCGCAGTTTGCCACCCAAAGGATGTTGATGCCTGCGCTCGGCTCGGGCTCCGTACCGCCGGTGTCGCCGGTACCACCGTCGGTGTCACCGGAGGTCCCGTCGGTGTCGCTCTCGGTGCCCTCGGTGGTTCCGCCTGTCGGACCATCCGTCGCGCCTCCCGTGGTGCCTGCGGTCTCGATGCCGCCGGTTGTTCCACTGGCATCCGTGTCGGTATCTCCCGGACCTCCCGTCGTTCCGTCGGATGAGCTTGATGACCCTCCCGAGGTGCTTCCCGTGCCCGAGGTTCCTGGGTCGGCCTGGCCGCCCGCGGCCAATGACACGTAGATGTTGCGAACCAAGTCGAGGTTCTTGGTGGGGATCCCTGTCTTCCCCCACACCACCACCGCGGCGTCCGGGTCGATCGGCCAGGGTGTCGGCCATTGCGGGAGATCTGGAACCGTCGGATCAGCTCCGGTCGCTCGCGTGTCGCTCGCGTCCATGTCGTCGTCGGTCGGCGAACTGGGGTCGCTCGTGTAACCGTCATCGATCGGCATTGACGAACTGCCGCAGCCGCCCTGGTCGTCGTCCTCCTCCGGTTCTTCGCCCCACCGCACGCACCCGTTGGAGGCGATGCACAACACCGCGATCGTCAGCAGCACTCGCGACGTTCCCGGTCGCATTAGAACTCCCCCCGAAGGACGAGGCCGCCGGAGCCCCGGCCGATGTTTGGCGCGACGGACAGCTTCACATTCTTCGCGACCCACCCTTTGTATGATGCGCCGTAGAACAACAGCCCGGCGCTCGCGCTCGCGGCGAGCGCAAAGCCTCCCACAACCGCGGTCGAGGCCCGCTGGTATGTCTTCACACAGTTCTCCGTTTCGCACCGCGGGGTGGGGATCCAATACAGGGTGCGGGCGGTGATCATCCCGACCAACGAGGCCGGCAAGAGGATGGCCCCGGCCAGGACGGCGCCCGAACGATCGTGGACCCGGCCGCGTACTCGCGCATCCTCCGACGCGGAGTACCGTCCGTAGCGCTGGCCACCGACTCCGGTCAACACAATCCCCGTGGTGTAAGAAAGAAGCGACACCGTGTGGCTGGCGACCGATCGGACGGTGCCACCGCTGCACTCGAGGTCGGAGTTGGTGGGGCCACAGCTCTTTCGCCATGCGTCGCTCCCCAGTAGCGAGAACGGGACGCCGATCGCGGCAACCACCGGCCCCGCGATCAGAAAGCCCAGGCCGCTCGGGTGCTCCTCCCGGGTGACTATCACCGGTGCAGGTGCAGCTGTTGGTGCAGGTGCAGGTGCTGGTGCCGGTGTGGCCGCGGATGAGGGTGCTGCGGTCGCGGGTGCAGGTGCGGCCGTTGGTGGGGGTGTTGCGGTGGCCGCAGGTGTGGCCGCCGACGCCGGCGCAGGTGCCGAAGCCGTTGGTGGTGGCGCCGGCTCCGTTGTCGTCGTCGGTGCGGGCGCGGCTGCGACCGCCGCGACGAGAGCGGCATTCAAGCCCACTACCATCGAACGCTCCGCGTTGCGGTGGCCGGGCCCGCAACGGCCAATCGTCTTTGAGTTTCCATCAGTCCAATCCCCTAAGTGCCACCCAAGTATACCGGTGGCCTAGTGTCAGTCGCCACAAGGGGTCGATCGGTTGCATACGGAGGCCGGTTTATTCACTCCCTCGGGTGTGACGAATTTGTCAGGGGCTGAGCGAAGCCGACCGCTCGGCGGTCGCATCCTCGACGCCCGGGACCCCGTCAGGGCTCAGGGTGCCGCGCCGACATCGTGCTTGTGATTGAGGCTCGGCCCCTTGATGCGCTCTGCGTGCTCCAGACCATGCTCGAGCATCTGAACCAGCGGGTCATGCTCGTGGTAGATCGCGACATACTTGTCGCGTGCGGTCTTCATGGCCGGTGCGACCCCGACACCGCTCTCGAGCGCGTCGACGACCTCGAAAAGGAGCTCTCCCTGAGGGGGAAGCGGCCGTCGCCGGGCGAGTTCTGACCAGGTCGTGCGGCCCGGTGGGGCCACGCCGAGCAGCGTGCCCATGAGGGCAATCTCGCCGTTGGCGAGTCCCATGCCCTGCTCTCCGATCTCGGACGACAGCGCAGACCCGGACATGTGCTTGCGCAGCTCATCGTAGCGTCCCAGCATGAGCAGGGTGCGAGCGAAGATGAGCTCCACGCGAAGGACGTGATAGGGGAATCCATCGGCCGTCGCCCGGCGGCGTGCATGCGGAATACCCTCGAGCACCTCTTGCCAGCGCTCGAGGTTTTCGAGTGCGACGAGCTCATAGATCGCCCGATCGACCGCGGCCTGTTTGTTGGGGGGATCCAGGCGACCGAGCTCGTCGAGCAGGCGACGTCCGAGTGCATCGTTTCCAATGATGAGGGCGGCGGTGAGGTAGGTGTCCGTTGCGTTCCAGAGGGTGGAAGACCCCGGCGTGTAGATGTCTTTGGCAAGGGCATGGGCGCGCGCGGCCATGGGCAGGGCGTCCTGTGGTCGCTTGCTGCGGAGCACGAGCTTGGTCTGCATTCCCCGGACCACGAAGGCGTTGGGCGAGGTCTCTCCCTCGCTGCGCACCAACGCCGGCCCCGCCTCGTCGAGCAACGCACGCGCCTCGGCAAACTTGCCCTGGCTGGCCAAGGTCGCGGTTTTGTTGACCCGGGCCTTCTCGACGCCCTCGGTATCGTTTGCCATGGCGAACTGCTCGGCCGCCTCCGTGTCGGCTGCGAGGGCCGCTTCGTAGTCCTCGGCCTTTCGTAGGATTCGGGCGTGGTTGAGCAGGATGTTTCCCATCTGAGTGGGATTGCGCCGACCCCCATCGAGCAAGCCGCGCGCCACAGTGACGAACGCGGCCGCAACCTCTCGCGTTCCTGGGCGACCCCCCAGCGAGAGCATCATGGCGTTGATGAGGTGTGCCGCGAGCTGGTCGTGCTCCGCGGCCAGCGCAACCTCGAGGGCTTCGGCGATCGTGGCCTCCGCCGGCTCGTGCTCACCGCGGATGGACAGGAGTCGCGCTTGCTCACCCAGCGCCCGGGCGAGCAAGTAGGGCTCGTTCAGATCGCGGGCCTCCTGCACGACGTCGCCGGAGGTTTCGAGCAAGTTCTCCGAGCGATCCGCAAGCCTCCGTCTTCGAATGGCAGCGATGTCTTGATGCAGTTTGGCGGCCCGAGCCGCATCCTTCGGGTCGGCGGGGTAGGGAACCCAGCGGTCGTCCTCGCAGTCTTCGAGGCGGGGAAGGGTGCCCACAAGCGCGTTGACCTGACTGGGTCCGACCGGCGCCGAGGCGACGAACTCGACGAGCCCGCGAAGCGAGTCGTAGCGGTTCTCGAGGCACTCCGCGGTGTGCCGCTGAGCGACCGTGCCCTCTCTCGAGGTCGGCCCCACGCGGGCACATGAAGCGTCGAACGCGGCGCTCCACTCGCTGGCGTAGTCGTCGACCTCCCTCTCGAAACGCTCCCGAGTCTGGCTGGCATGGCGTTCGGTGAAGCTCGGGCTGCTGACCTCGAGGTCTCCCTTGCTGCCCTCGTTCCACCACACTGCGATCCGCTCTGCACCGAGGCCGCAGCGTCCCGCTGTCGGGGTGGAACGGCCACCGTACGCGAGAGCGGCCACGCCCAGACCCGCGACGCCAGCGGCCACCCACCACCTCCGCTTGGGCTTGCGGATGCGCTCCACCTCCTCGATGAGCGCGTCCATCGACGGATACCGCTGCTCGGGGTCCACGCTCATGGCGCGACGGATCACGTCGTCCAGCCTGCCTCGTCGGGTCGCAACCTTTGGATCGACGTCGCCCGAGAGCAGCTTGGCCGCAAGCTCGGGCCAGGTGGTCCCGGTGAAGGGCCGCTCGGCGTAGAGAGATTCGTACAGGGTCTGTCTCTTATACACATCTGACGCTGCCGACGAGCGATCTAGTGTAG
>CAJXVA010000006.1 GCA_913061055.1 uncultured Pseudomonadota bacterium | reverse complement strand
GATCGCTCGTCGGCAGCGTCAGATGTGTATAAGAGACAGGCGCTGAGGGCCTCACTTGCCCACCTCGGTGCCCGCCCGGAGGTCCCGGACGAGCTCGGTGAGGGCTCCGACGCTCTCTTGCGCGGCGCGGATCAACGCCGAGCCCACCACGACGCCGTCGGCCTTGCGCGCCAACACCTGCGCCTGCTTGGCCGACCGGACGCCGAAGCCCGCCGCGACCGGAACATCGAAGCGCTCCTGAACGCTCGCGAGCTGCTGAGCGAGCGCATCCGAGTCCACATCGACCTCGGCTCCCGTCACGCCCTTGAGCGTGACCGCGTACACGAAGCCGGTCGTCACGTTCGCGACCGCCTCCATGCGTGCATCCGTGGTCGTCGGCGCCACCAACCCGATCCAATCCAGACCCCGCGCGGCTGCGGGCCCCCGGAGTTCCTCCGCGTGCGCGGGCGGACAGTCGACCACCAACAGGCCGTCGATTCCAGCATTGGCGGCCGTGGCACCGAGCCGGCTGCCCATCTGAAGCAGCGGGTTCGCGTACGAGAACAACACGATCGGAATGTCGGTGCGCTCTCGAATCGAGCGCGCCAGGTCGAGGACGCCGGGCAGCGTCGCGCCGGCCCCCAGGGCCCGAATCATCGCCGCCTGCACATCACCGCCATCGGCGGTCGGGTCCGAGAACGGAACGCCCAGCTCCAGGACGTCGAGGCCGGCATCGCACGCGGCCATGATGCGCTCGCGTGACCCCTCGAGGTCCGGATCGTACGCGGTGAGATATCCGACCAACGCCGCGCGGCCTTCGGCCTTGGCATCTTCGAAGGCTTGTTTGATCCGGCTCATGAGGGCTGCTCCGACTGTCCGTCTTGCTCTGCAGGCTGCTCGAGGGCGTCCATCACGGTGTGCATGTCCTTGTCCCCGCGTCCGGACACGTTGACCACGACCGTTGCGTCGAGACCGACCTCGTTCAAGATCTCCGGCAGGGCCGCGAAGGCATGCGCGGTCTCGAGGGCCACGATGATGCCTTCGGTCTGGGCCACCTGGGACAGCGCCTCCAGACACTGGGCGTCGGTGACACTGAGATACTTCGCGCGCCCCGTGGCGTGCAGGTGCGCGTGCTCAGGGCCGACGCCGGGGTAGTCCAGACCCGCCGAGATCGAGTGCGCTTCCTGGAGTTGCCCGTGAGAGTCCTGGAGCACCAGGGAGCGCATGCCGTGATAGATGCCAAGCTTGCCCGCGGTCATCGTTGCGGCGTGTTTTCCCTCGAGGCCTTCCCCTGCCGCTTCGACCCCGTACAGGGCAACGCCCGGGTCCGGGACGAAGGCCGCGAAGATCCCCATCGCGTTCGAACCGCCGCCGACGCATGCGACGACCGCATCGGGGAGCCCGCCGGTCAGCGCGTGCACCTGGGCGCGACACTCATCCCCGATAACCCGTTGCAGCTCGCGCACTATGGTTGGGTACGGGTCGGGCCCCATCACGCTTCCGATCACGTAGTGGGTGTCGTCGACGTGCGCCACCCAGTCGCGCAGGGCCTCGTTGATCGCATCCTTGAGCGTCGCGCTGCCCGCCTTCACCGACACGACCTCGGCGCCGAGCAGTTGCATGCGGAACACGTTGAGCGCCTGCCGCTCGACGTCTCGCTCGCCCATGTACACGGTGCACGGCAGCCCGAAGTAGGCGCAGACCGTCGCGGTGGCGACCCCGTGCTGACCGGCCCCGGTCTCGGCGATGATGCGCGTCTTTCCCAGGCGGCGTGCCAGGAGCACCTGGCCGACGCAGTTGTTGATCTTGTGCGAACCGGTGTGGTTGAGGTCCTCCCGCTTGAGCAGCAGGCGCCCGCCGTCCTTCATGCCCAGGACGTCCGCCAGCCGCTTCGCCTCGGTGAGCACCGAGGGGCGCCCGGCGTAGTCACGAAGGATCGACCGGTACTCTTCCTGAAAACTCGCGTCCGCCCACGCCTTGGGCCACTCCAGCGCGAGTTCCTCGACCGCGGGCATCAGCGTTTCGGCGACGTAACGCCCACCGAACGCGCCAAACTGAAGCGAGGGGTTCGCGGGTTCGTCGGCCATCGATGCCGGTTCTACCAGGCCGCGTCGGATGTCGCCCGTACTGCCCGCAACAAGGCCTCGATTCTCGCCACGTCCTTCTCTCCGCGGGTCGCCCCGACGACCTCCGACCCGCTCGCCACGTCCAGACCCGCCGGCTTCACCTGTGCCAGGGCTTCCGCGGCGTTGTCGGGCGTGATCCCTCCGGCGAGCCATACCGGCAGCGGCGAGAGGGCCTGAACCGCCGCGGCCGCCCAAACCCAGTCGGTCTTCGCTCCCGCACCGCCGAACCCAGCCACCGCAGCATCCAGCAAGATCCAGGTGGGCAGCGGCTTCGGGATGGCCAGGGTCGCAAGCGCCGGGGTCCCGCGGATCACCCACACCCACGGCAGGCCCAGCGCGGCGAAGGACTCCGGCGGCGTATCCCCGTGGGGCTGAATCGCGTCCAGCTCGAGCGTGCGGGCGAGCGCTGCGACCTCGCGTGGCGCGTGATCCACAAACACCCCGACCCGCTGAGCGCCGCGTCCGCCCTGCAGCAGCGCCTCGGCCTGGCTCGCGGTCAGGCCGCGCTTGCTGCCGGACCACAGGTTGATGCCCACCGCGTCGACGCCCAGCCGATCACACGCGTCCAGATCGCCGCGCCGCGTGATCCCGCAGACCTTCAGCGCAGGCATGACGCACCTCAGCCGAGCGCGTCGAGCACCGAGGCCAGCGCGGCCCCTGGGTCTTCGGCGCCCATGAACAACGTGCCGACCAGCGCGGCATCGACCCCAGCATCACGGAGCTGCCGGAGGTGTTCAGGGCCCTCGATGCCGCTCTCGGCGACGAACGTGAACGAGCGCGGCACCCGAGCCCGCTGGGAGAGCGCTACGTTGCGATCGATCTCGAAGGTCTTGAGGTCTCGGTTGTTGACGCCGATCAGCGTCGCTCCGGCACTGAGCGCGCGGTCGACCTCATAGGCATCGTGGGCCTCGCAAAGAACATGCAGCGACAGGTCGTGCGCGAAGTCGATCAGCTGCTTGAGCATCGGGGGCTCGAGCACCGCAGCGATCAGCAGCACCGCATCGGCGCCGGCGCGACGGGCCTCGAGGATCTGGCTGCGATC
Organism: uncultured Pseudomonadota bacterium; assembly: GCA_913061055.1. GTDB lineage: Bacteria > Myxococcota_A > Polyangia > Nannocystales > Nannocystaceae > CAJXVA01. The sequence continues at coordinate 60,950 of CAJXVA010000006.1, read as the reverse complement.
GAGGATGAAATCCTTGCGCAGAATGGGCAGCGAGGTCGCTGCACGCGCCGCTTCGAGGTCGGCCAGACGGCCGTCGAAGTGACGGTCGGTGAGCACGCTGATCGCCGTGGCCCCAGCCTTCTCATACGCGGCCACGATCTGCGCAACATCGGCGTCCTCACGAATGGGGCCGGCGGAGGGAGAGGCCCGCTTGAACTCCGCGATGATCCGCGGCGCCGGTCCCTGGCGCAGTGCGCCTTCGAAGTCCCGCACCGGCGGCAGGCCAGCGAGCGCCTGCTCCAGCTGGCGGGCCGAGATCACACCATCGCCGCGATTTGCCGAGAGCTCGGCACGCTTGGCCGCGATGATCCGATCGAGATGGGTCGACTCGGACATGGGGGAAGGCTACGCCGGGTTGGAGGCCTTCACCAGCGCCGCGAGGGTGGCCGCAGCCGACCCATCATCGAGCGCGGTCGCGATCCGCTTCGCGAGTTCGGGCAACGCCTGGAGGCCCTGCTCGCCCGCCACGAGCAGCCCGGCCGCCCCCGAATACACCACGGCATCCCGGTAACGCCCCGTGGCGCCCTGCAACACCGCCTCCAGAGCCATCGCGTTGTCCGCGGGATCGCCCCCAGCGATCTCCTCCCACCCGAACCGCTCCACCCCCGCCTGCTCGGGCGTCAGCACCCAGCGCTCGACCGTGCCGCGGTGCGCGTGGGCGACCAACGATTCCCCTTCGGGGCTCAAGTCGTCGATTCCCCAGGGAGCGTCGTCGGCTGCCCTCACGCCGCTGCGAAAGCCATGCACGACGAGAACGCGGGTGCTGCCGAGGGCACACAGCGCAGACGCCAGCGGCATGCACCGCGCGGGATCGAAGACCCCGAGCAGTTGCCGGGTCGCGCCCGCGGGGTTGGTCAGCGGGCCCAAGAGGTTGAACAGCGTGCGAACACCCAGCGCTTTGCGCACCGGCATCGCGTGTTTCATCGCCGGATGCAGGCCCGCGGCGAACAGGAAGCCAACGCCAACGTCGTCGATGCACGCCGCGACCCTCTCGGCCGAAGCCCCAATGTCGACCCCGAGCGCCTCGAGAACGTCCGCGCTCCCGCTGCGGCTGCTCGCGGCACGGTTGCCGTGTTTGGCGACCTTGACTCCGCACGCCGCGAGCACGATCGCCACGGCGGTGGAGACGTTCCGCCGCGGCACGCCCGAACCTCCGGTTCCGCAGGTGTCGACAAGCTCGGTCGCGACCGGCGAAACCGGCGTCATCGCCTCCCGCATCGCCAAGGCCGCCCCTGCGATCTCCTCGGCGGTCTCCCCCTTGGTGGCCAGCCCCATCAGCAACGCCCCAAGTTGCCCGGCGTGCGCGTCCCCGGCCATGATCTCGCGCAGCACGGACTTCATCGTGTCGCGCGGCAGGTCGCGACCATGCACCAGCTCGGCCAGGGCCGCACGCACGTGGACGTCAGGCATTGGAGCCCGCCTGCGCGAGGAAGTTGCCGAGAAGCTGGTGCCCGGCCTCCGAGAGAATCGACTCGGGGTGGAACTGCACGCCGAACACTGGCGCCGACTCGTGGCGGACCGCCATCAACTCGCCTTGCGCCGTGTGGGCGACCGGCAGAAGCGAGGCAGGCAGCGACGCCTCGGGGACGATGAGGCTGTGATACCGCGTCGCGGTGAACGGCGAGGGGATCCGAGCCAGCACCCCAGAGCCGTCGTGCAGCACCGCAGAGGTCTTGCCATGCATGATGCGGTCCGCTCGGACGACGTCTGCGCCCAAGACCTCGCACAGGGTCTGGTGGCCCAGACAGACCCCCAGCATCGGGATCGCGGGCCCCTGGCCGCACAACAGCCGGCATACGTCCGCACAAACGCCGGCGTCGCTCGGACGACCCGGGCCCGGCGAGAGCAAGATGTGGCTCGGGGCGTCGGCGACGATCTTCTCGGCGGTGAGCGCATCGTTGCGATAGACGTCGACCACCGCCCCCAACTCGAGCAGGTACTGCACCAGGTTGAAGGTGAACGAGTCGTAGTTGTCGACCACGAGCACCCGAGCGCCGTTTCCGGCATCCGCGGGGGTGTAGCGGGTTCCTCCTGCAGGCAGCGTCTTCATACTTCGTTCTCCCGAGCGCCACGCGCCATCGCGATCGCACGCAGCACGGCGCTCGCCTTGTTGCGGCATTCCTGGTCCTCGGCCTGCGCATCCGAATCGTAGACGATGCCCCCGCCGGCTTGCACCCGCAGCGTGTCCCCTTGGGCCACCAGACTGCGAATACAGATCGCGAAGTCGGCCCCGCCGTCGTATCCCAGATAGCCGACCGCACCGCCATACCAGCCGCGTCCGTGGACCTCGAGTTCGTCGATCAACTGCAGCGCGCGGACCTTGGGGGCGCCGCTGAGCGTCCCCGCTGGGAACGTCGCCGCCAGTGCATCGAGGGCATCGAGCTCCGGTCGCAGCGTTCCGGTCACCTCCGAGACGATATGCATCACGCGGCTGTACCGCTCGATGGCAAACCGGTCCGTCATTCGCACCGATCCCCCCTCGCTCACCCGGCCGATGTCGTTGCGTCCCAGGTCGATCAGCATCAGGTGCTCGGCGCGCTCCTTCGGGTCCGCGAGCAACTCCCGCTCCAGCGCCTGGTCCTCGGCCTCGGTTCGTCCCCGCGGACGCGTCCCGGCGATCGGGCGGACGGTGACCTGTCGGGAGTCGCGGTCGACACGAACGAGGACCTCGGGCGAGGCGCCGACCAGCGTCGCGGACGGGAGCTGCATCGCGTACATGTACGGTGCGGGGTTGGTCACCCGAAGCGCGCGGTACACATCCAGCAGATCCAGCCCGCCGCGGGGCGTATCAAACGCCTGCGAGAGCACGACTTGAAAGACATCCCCAGCCGCGATGTGCTCCTTGGCCGTCGCGACCGCCTCGATGTGTCGGGCTCGCGACCACGGCGGTGCCGGCTCGGTCTCCCACTGCGACGCTTCGGGCTCTCGAAGGCGAAGCGTGGGCGCGGCCGGTCCATCACCCAGCAGCGTGTCCACGACCTCTCGAACCCTCGCCACTGCGCGCGCGTAGCCGGCCTCGAACCCACCGTCGGTCGCAGGACACACGCTTCCGACCACCTTCACGCGCTGGGTGAGGTTGTCGAAGATCACCAGCACGTCGGTGGCGATCATTTCGACGCCGGGGACCACATCGGGATCCCGGCCAACGGGTGGCGGCAGCGATTCCACCGCCCGCACGAAGTCGTGACCACACACACCCACGAGGCCGCCCCAAAACCGCGGCAGGTCCGGCTGCGGTTCGCCGCGCAACGTGTGGCTCACGGCACGCAGGGAGTCCAGCCCCACCTCCGGGAGATCGGCCGGCACACAGAAGCCTTCGGGCGCCGTCCAGGTCCAGCGCAGCGCACCGTCTGTCCATGATGCACGCCCGTGCAATCGATGCCCGAGGGCCAGAAAGCTGTACCGGGCCCAGCGCTCCCCACCCACCACCGACTCGAGCAGAACCGCGGTGTCCGCCTCTGCCCGCAGGCGCGCGAAGGCGCCAACCGGAGTCTGGGTGTCGCAGAGCACCTCGGTCCACACCGGTACCATCGCCGCATCGCCCGCCTCCAGGCTCGCGCGTAGCTTCGATTCCGCGGGGAACACGTCCACGCCTCGCACGATAGCGCCCCCGGGAAGGATTGGTTACCGTCCGCTCGTGACCTTCGACCCCGCACTCCAAGCCGCCGATCCTCAGGTGGCTGATCTCATCGCCCGCGAGGACACCCGCCAGCGAGACAGCCTTCGTCTGATCGCCTCGGAGAACTACGCGAGTAGTGCCGTGCTCGAGGCCAGCGCATCGTCTCTCACCAACAAGTACGCCGAGGGCTACCCGGGCCGTCGCTACTACGAGGGCATGGATGTGATCGATCCGCTGGAGAGCCTCGCGATCGAACGCGCCAAGGAAATCTTTGGGGCCGAGCACGCCAACGTGCAGCCCTACAGCGGCAGCCCGGCCAACCTTGCCGCCCTGCTCGCGCTGGTCGAGCCGGGCGGAACCATCCTCGGCATGTCGTTGCCCGCCGGCGGTCACCTCACCCACGGCTGGAAAGTCTCGGCGACCGGCATCTACTACAACGCGGTCCAGTACGGCGTGCGGGAGACCGACCACCGCCTCGACATGGATCAGGTCCGCTCGCTCGCCAAAGAGCACTCCCCCAAGCTCATCTGGTGCGGCCACTCAGCCTACCCACGCATCGTCGACTTCGAGGCGTTCGCCGAGATCGCGAACGAGGTCGGCGCGCACTTGGTCGCGGACATCGCCCACATCGCCGGCCTGATCGCCGGCGGCGTGCACCCCTCGCCCGTCCCGCACGCCGCGGCGGTCACCACGACCACACACAAGACCCTCCGAGGCCCGCGTGGCGGTCTGATCATGTGCAAAGCCGAGCACGCCAAAGCGATCGACAAGGCCGTGTTCCCGGGACTCCAAGGCGGACCCCACAACCACACCACGGCCGCCAAGGCGGTCGCGTTCGGTGAGGCGCTCAAGCCCGAGTTCAAGGACTACGCCGCCCAAGTCGTGACCAACGCAAAGGCGCTGGGCGAAGGCCTGTTGGGGCGTGGTCACACGCTGATCACCGGCGGCACCGACAACCACTTGCTGCTCGTCGACCTCACCTCGACCGGGATCTCCGGCCGGGTCGCCGCGCGGGCGATCAACGCCTGCGGCATTGAGATGAACGGAAACTCGATCCCGTTCGACAAGCGCAAGCCGTTCGATCCGTCGGGTGTTCGGGTGGGCCTCGCCGCGCTGACCTCTCGTGGACTCACGGCCGAGCACATGGATACGGTCGCGGGCTTCATCGACGAAGGCGTCCGCGAAGCCGCGAAACACGACGGCACCATCGAGGATGCCTTCGCCACCGCCCTCGCCGGTCGCATCCGCGAGTTCCTGCAGCCATTCCCGGCTCCTGGCCTCACCGACTGACGTGCGCTGTCTTCCAACACCTCGCGCCGCTCACAGGCACCCGCGTTCGTGGGTGTTGCTGGCGCTCGTGCTCGCCAGTGCGGGCTGCCCAAGGGATCCCGTCCCCGACCCGGACCCGCAGCCCGAGCCCAGCCCAGCACAGAAGACCGTCAAGCTGCGCAAGGAGGCGCAGAAGGAAGCGCTGGGCCGGCTCGCGCCGAAGCTCGCCGCGCTGGCGGCGTTGGAGGATCCGGTCACCACCGCCCTGCGGAATGGGAGCGCACCTCGGATGCCTCCGCTTCAAGCCAACGACCGCGCCGCGTTGCGATCTGCTCTCGAGGCCGCCGACCGCGAAGCGACGGGCTTGACCCCGCGTCTGCTCGAACCGGCCGACCGCGTGATCGCCATGACCTCGCGGTTCGCGATCGACCGAGCCCGCGATGCGTACGTTCGCCGCGCCCCCTGGGCGGACGATCCCACCTGGGTGACCGCGGAAGCGCAACGCGTCGTCGAGGCGCTCGAGCTTTCCGCCCGCCGCAGCGGCGACTGTATGCACTGCGACGTCAGCCTCCCCCACCTCGCGGACACGCTGCCGGTCGCGGCCGCGGGCCTGCAGCGGGTGTCCAAGGCCCGCGCCAACGCGGCTGTGCTCGACGCGCGCGCGCTCGCGGGCCGCGTTCGTCTACTCCCTGGGCAGACCGACACCTCCGCCGCCGTCGCCCTCGAGGCGTTCGCCGTCGCCGTCGAGGGCCAACTGGCCTCCGCGAACGAACCCGATCGCCTAGGGAAGAACGTCCTGCAGCGACAGCTCGAGGTCGAGGAAAACGTCGGCCAATCCGCAACCGAGCTGTTCAAGAGCCTCGGTTCCACCGTCCCGAAACTCGCGGCGATGGTGGAGAAGCGGATGGTTCCAGCGCTCCAGCCCCCGACCGCCGTAACCGCCGCCCGATGTGAAGCCGCGTGGACCGACATCGCTCCGGTGCTCGAGGCCCACAAGACGTTGAGCACCGAAGGGTTTGGCTGCGACAGCTTCGTGGCTGGCCTGGGTACGGCGACACTCGATGATGTCGATCTGCGCATCGCCCTTGTCGACGTCGCGTTGGTCGGCCCCCTGCGTTCGAGCGCCCATCAAGCCCTGCCGGAGGTGCTCGCCTCGGTCGGTGGTCGCGTGGCCCGCGGGTCCCAGGCGCACACGCTCCGCTCCGCGCTCCTGCTCGGCGCGCCCGCGCTCGAGCCCGCCGCGGCCCGAGCCCTCCGCGGGGAGCTCGATGCGGCTTGCCTCGCCGCCGCCGCCCTGTGGGTCCATGGCGAGCTGGGAGATGACGCCGCCCTCGCACAGCGGCTCGATACCCCGTGCCCCCTGGAGACGTCGGAGTACATTTCACGCGCCGAGGCCAGGCCGCGGCAGGCGCTCGAGGGCATCGCGTTGTCCCGAGTGTCTCAAGGACCCGCTGGCGTGGTCCCGCTGGACAAGCTGTGGTGGCTCCCCGCCGGGCTCATCGACGATGTCGCGATGCCGCCGGGCGACGATGACCGCCCCTCACCGGTCCGCGGAACCGTCGAACCGTTGCAGGCTCGCCCACCGACGCAGGGAGCCCAGGATCCCGCGCCGTGAACGACCGCGAGCTGCACGCCCAACTCGAACAGAGCGAGCGCGAGAAGCTCGCCGGGGGCTTTCACGAGGAAGTCGCCGATGCTCTGCGTGCGCGGGCCCGACCCGACCTTGCCGGCGCGGTGCTCGAGCAGATCTGGGACTGGGATGCCGCGCTGGCGGCGTATCGAGACGCCGACCTCGGCCTGGACGCGCTTCGCATCGCGCTCGAATCCGGCGTGGGTCAGCACCTGGACGCGGTGCTCTCGGACATCGAGGAACACGCGGTTCCCGATGAGGTCGACGCGGCGATCGAGCTGCTGGAGAAACGCCGCCGCCCCATGGAAGCCGCACGGCTGCTCGCACTTCGGGACGACCCCGTCGCGCAAGCCCGGGCGCTGGAACGGGGCGGAGATCCGTATGGGGCTGCCCACGCGTTGGCGGAGGCGGGCGAGGTCAAGGAAGCCCTCGACATGCTCCAGACCCACGCGCTGCGGTCCCACCCCGCCCTCGCCCTCGCGGCAACCTTGGCTTGGGAGCTTGGCGACGCCGAAGGCTCCGCCCGCCACGCCCAAGCCTCCCTTCGCCTGCGCGAGGACGACGACGCGACCCGGGACCAGCTCGGCCGGGCGCTGACCGCCCTGGGGCACGACCTCGCGGCGCAGATGGTCTTGCGCGGGCAGTCCTCGCGGAGCGTCGACGCCGTCAGCCCTGGTCGCTACCGGGTCACCGGCCTCGGCGGCACCGGCTTGGTCGGCGCCACCTACCAAGCGCTCGACCGCGCCACCCACGAGGAAGTCGAGCTGCATCTTCTGCTCGCCGAGCACGGCGACGCCCGGGAGCTCGACCCGGACGTGGCGCAGCAACTCGACCGGTTCTCGGCCGTGGCCCAGGCGGCGGCATCGATCGGACACCCCGCGATTCGCCCCATCCTGCGGCTCGATGCCCGCGCCGGACTCCTGGTCATGCCCCGCACCGAGGGCACGTCCTTGCGGGCCCTTCTCCGACCCCCGGGCATGCGACGAGTACGCTCCCGTGCCCGCGCCTGGATTGCCTTCATGCTCGAAGGTTTGATGGCCGCCCACGCCCGCGGCCTGGTGCACGGCTGGCTTCTGCCGAGCCTGGTGTCGTTCGACGGCGCCGGACGGCCGCTGGTCCCTCCCTTTGGCGGTCACCACCTCTCCGGGCTCACCGCGACCCATACCGGAGGGCTGGAGGAGCTGATGGCGATGACCGCCCCCGAGCTGCGCAGCGGTGCGGCGCCCACGGTGCACAGCGACCTGTTTGCGATCGGAGTGCTGCTGCAGTGGCTTCTCGACGGCGACCTGCAGACCCCTCCTCCGGAGGAGTCCACCCCCGAGGACACCATCGCCCGGGCGCTGCAGGCCGAAGACCCGGCGGAGCGCCCCGATGCCGAGGCTGCGCTCGAGGTTCTTCGAGCCCGGGTGGCCGACATCCACGAGCTGGGTGGGGCCGCGGGTTCGATGACCGCCGGGGCCGTCCCGACTCCGGGAGACACCAGCTCCACGCTGATGGCCGGAGGTGTTGTGGTGGACGTCGCGGAGACGTGGACCGAACCCGAGCTCGAAGCGCTCTGCCAACACGTGCACCCGTGGCTGCAACCGATTCTCGATCGCGAAGGACGCCGCCTCACGCTCGCCCCCTGGCCCGAGGGGAGCGCCGCCCTCGAGGACGACGTCGAGCGTTTTGTCGACCTTCTCGATGAGCAAGCCTTGGCGCTGAGTACCCCCGGGTTGGAGGCCGCAATCCGCGAGCGACTGCGACCGGGCAGCCTGGTCCGGACACCCGCAGGGTCGTGGATGCTGGCCCTCGACGATCTGCTTTCCCGATGAGCAAAGACTCCGAAGCCGCCCCGGTTGGAATGCGAAGCACACTCCTGGTGGTGGGCGTGCTGCTGGCGATCGCGGCCTGGGCGTTGCCCCGTGCGATCCAGCCCGGCGACGCCGGCGAGTTCGCGACCATCATGCTCCGCGGCGGCGTTCCGCATCCGTCGGGCTACCCGTGGATGCGGATGCTCGGGCTGCCCGCGCGCGCCCTCGCGGCGCTTGGCCTGCCACCCGCGACCGCGGCCGCCCTGCCCTGCGCCCTGCTCGGCATCGCCGGGTTTTCGGTCCTGCACCGCGTCGCGCTGCACGTCCTGCGGGACGCACCCGTCCGGGCACGAGAGGTCATCGCAACGCTGCTCACCCTGCTGCTCGCCAGCGCACCGCCCGTCGTCCTGCACGTGTTCGACAGCGAAGTCTGGGGGCCTCTGCTGTTCGCGGCGGGCGGCTTCACGTACCTCGCCGTCGTCCGCCGCAGTCCCGCCTGGGTCCTCGGTCTCGCGTTGGGACTGGGCGTCAGCCACCACCTCACCGCGGTGTTCCTGGTTCCACTTGCGATCGGAGCCGCGTGGCCCGACGCCGCCACGCCCAAGTCGCTGTTGCGAGCCGGCCTGCAGGGGCTCGGCGGGAGCCTGCTCGGCCTTGCCCCGCTGCTGACCCTGATGCTCGGCGCCCACGGGGCAGAGGCCGCCTGGGCGTGGGGAGACACCGAGTCGCTCGCGGGGTGGATGCACCACGTCACCCGCGGCGACTACGGGGTCTTCGACCTCAGCTTGCAGAAGAACAGCCAGGTCCCCGCCTGGGCCCAGCTGCGCCGGGCGTGGCAGGTTCAAGGCGGTGCGCTCTCGGCCCAGATCAGCCCGCACTGGCTCCTGTCCGGTGTCCTCGTCCTGGTCCCGTGCGCCCTCGCGGTGCGCCGCGGCCCGGGCCCTGCGAAGGTCCGCGCCGGTCTGGTGGGCAGCCTCCTGTTGGCCGGCACGCTGTTCCCCCTCGCCCACAATCTTGACCCGACCTCGCCCTTCGGACAGTGGATCTTGGAGCGATTCGACCTCGTCCCCCTGGCGCTGCTGATTCCCGTATGCGCATTGGCCCTGGCGCCGCTCCCGGCCGCGGTCGCGGAGCGCGGACGGGCCGGTCAGGGGCTGGCGGTCGCGGCAGCCCTGCTGGTGCTGCGGCAGATCGTCTTCGCCGCGTGGCACGGCGTCCCCTCGACCAACCCCTGGCTCGAGCGCTACGCCGTCGACGTGTTGCGTACACCCGATGCTCCGCAATCGATCATCGTCGGCACCGACGACCACCGCACTTTCCCGCTCCTGTACGCGCAGGAGGTCCTCGGCGAGGGCGAACGCGTCGTCTACATCGATGCCTCGTTGCTGGCCTACCCTTGGTACCGCGCCCGGCTGCGGAGCAAGCTTCCAACCCTGCCCGACATCGACAAACCGGTTCGTTTGCTCACCGCGCTGCAATCCGACCCCGCGTGGGACGACGTCCCGCTGTACCTCACCAACGACTTCTCGCGGCACTCGGTCGGGCTGAACCGCGTGCCCGAGGGCGTACTGTGGAGACTCGTCCACCCTCGCCTTCCCCCGACCACCGCCGATGAAGTCGTCACCCGGCACAAGGCAGCGTTGAAGGTCTACGGACCCCTGGTGAAGGTCCCGTTCGTCGACGGCCACCCCTTCGCCACCGACGTTCTGACGAACTACCTGCAGACGACGAAGGCGCTGGGCGAGGCCCTGTACGCCGAGGGTCGGGGCGCAGAGGCCGACGCCCTGCTCCGCTACGCAATGGACCCGAGCTAGCGCGGTGTGCAGCCGTACGGCGCTCCTTTTTCGTTTTTCTTGCGACGATGTCGATTCTGGGCAGACCCGAGCGTCTCCCTACCGTGGCAGCGACAACAGCCACGGACACAAGAGACGAAAACACGATGAAATTTCTCGCACTGATCTACGACCCCGAGGGCAACAACGACTTCGCTCCTGGCAGTCCCGAATTCGAGGCCTACATGGGCCAATGGATGGCCCTCGATGAGGCGCTGAAGGAAGCCGGTGTGTACGTCGGCGGTGAGGCGCTCCAGCCCTCCTCCACCGCCACGCGCGTTCGTGTTCGCGGGGGCAAGCAGGAAACCATGGATGGCCCCTTCGCCGAGACCAAAGAGCAACTCGGGGGCTACTACGTCCTCGACTGCAAGAACCTCGACGAAGCGATCAAATACGCCGCGATGATCCCCGTCCACGAGACGGGCACCATCGAGGTCCGCCCACTTCTCGACCTCTCCGAGATGATGGACGCCTGACGTGGACCGCCTCCAGTCCGACATCGCCAAGCTCATGCGAGACGACTGGGGGCGGCTGCTTGCCGTTCTGATCGGCAACCTTCGCGACTTCCAGTTCGCCGAGGATTGCCTGTCGGACGCGTTCAGCAGCGCGCTGGAGCACTGGCCACGAGGGTATCCACGCAACCCACAGGGGTGGCTGCTGCAGGTCGCGCGTCGCAAAGCGATCAGCCGACTCCGCCGGGCGGCGACCCGCACGAAGGCTCGGCCGGACCTCGCCTACCTCATGGCCCTGGATGCCGAGGAAATCGAGTCCGAGCATGACATCCCGGACGAGCGACTACGGCTCATCTTCACGGCTTGCCACCCCGCGCTCGACCCCAAGACGCGGATCGCCCTGACGCTGCGGACCTTGTGCGGACTGGCCACCCCCGAGATCGCCAGAGCCTTCCTCGACAAGGAGGCAACCATGGCCCAACGATTGGCGCGCGCGAAGACAAAGATCGCCAAGGCGGGGATCCCGTACGACGTCCCCGGGCCGCAGGCCTGGGAGCCGCGCCTGACTTCGGTGCTGACCGTCATCTATCTCATCTTCAATGAGGGCTACTCGGCGAGCACCGGTGAGGCCTCCATTCGCGGGACGCTCTGCGATGAGGCGATTCGACTCGCTCGCGCCGTTCACTCGCTGTGCCCAACCGATCCGGAGGTCGCGGGCTTGCTCGCCCTGCTGCTGCTCAACCACGCCCGCAGCCCCGCCCGACTCGATGCGTCGGGCACCACCATTCCACTCGAGCTGCACGACCGTACCCGCTGGAACCACGGGCACATCCGCGAAGGGTTGGCGATCCTCAAGACCGCGCTCCGCCGCGGCCGCCCCGGGCCGTTTCAACTGCAAGCGGCGATCTCGGCTGTTCACGCCGAGGCCGCGGACTTCGAAGCAACCCGGTGGGACGAACTCGCGCTCATCTACGACCGCCTGGTCGAGCTCGTCCCAACCCCCGTCGTCGCACTCAACCGAGCCGTGGCGCTGTCGTTTGCCCACGGACCAGCCCTCGGCCTGGCGAACCTGCCCGAAGGACTGGAACACTACCAATCGTTTCACGCTGCCCGCGCTGACATGCTCCGTCGACAGGGCCGGACCTCGGATGCCCGGGATGCGTACGACCAAGCCCTGGCGTTGACGCGCAACGAAGCCGACCGCTTGTTCCTCGAAAAGCGCCGTGATGCGCTGATCTAGCCCACCGGTGTGCAGACCAGCTGCGGCTCGATCTCGTTCATCTCGTCGCACTCGTTGAGCACGCCCAGCCCGGTGCCGTCGTCGTCGACCACCGCGAAGATCGTGGCGGAGGGGATCGACTGCCCGGTGGCAAGGGTGACGGTCTCCGACGCCCCCGCTGGCAGCGCGGCGATGGTGTTCACCGTGCCCAACAGACCCGCGGCCTCCTCATAGAACGACACCGCCACCCCGGGGCCCACGCCAAGACAGCCAAGGTTGGCCACGTCGACGCTGATGTCGAGCGTCGGACACATGACCTGGTCGACCCGCAGGTCGAACAAGGCCAGGTCCGGCGCGCAGAAGTTGGACAGCCCCTGGGCATTGCGTCGGTAGGCGTTGAAGCCCGGAGTGTCCCACGCATCGGGCTCTGTGACCGGGACGGTGCCGTCCACCTCGACGTTGGTGATGTGATAGCTGTGCTGGTTCCAGACGGGGCGGGTCGCGACCCAGTTGTCGAGTTGGTCCTCCCAGACCTCGATGCCGGCATCGAGTCCCCAGGAGATGTCCGAGTTGTTGGAGAAGACGAGTTCGGCTTTGAAGTCGCCATCGACGTCGGCCACGACCGGGTACTCCGTTCGGGTCCGCGAGGTGTTGGGGTCCTGGAAGAGGACCTCGGCGTCGGTCATGACGCCGTCGCATCCGGGACCGGGCGGAACGAGCTGGCAGTCGGGCTCGACGCCGGGATAGATCCGGATGAAGAACTCGTCGTTGTAGACGACCTCGTTGATGCCGTCCCCGTCGAAGTCGAAGACCGAGGACCCGGTGACCCGCGAGGAGTCGTCTTCGGTTGCCGCGCGCCACAGCTCGCTGAAGCTCGTGCCATCGAACTCGACGACGACGTAGAACGAAGCCCCGGCGGTGGCGATATCCGGCGCACCGTCGCCGTTGAAGTCGGCGATGTTGGGTGCGCCCCCGCGATCGGCGGTGCCGGGGATGGAGAACGAAGCGATTTCGACCCCGGTCAGTCCGTTGAGCGCATGAATCTGGCCGCCGCGGACGAGGATGACCTCCGGGCTCCCGTCTGCGTCGAAGTCGGCGATGCCGCAACGTCCGTCGCCCACGGTCGACTCCCACAGGATGGATCCGGTGAAGTCTCCCCCTGCCACCGTCCCGGTGGTCGAGTAGGCCGTGTTTCCACCGATGAGTTCGGGGCGACCGTCGCCATCGAGGTCGGCGACACAAGAGATGGGCCCTTGGCCATCCCGGCCGATCCCCGCGCTGCCTTCCCAAAGGAGACCGCCGCTGCTGTCGAGCACCGCGGCTCCAAAGACGAGCTCCGGGTCGCCGGCGTTGTCCATGTTCGCAATGGCGACCGACCCGCTGTTCTGGGTGCCGGCGAACGTGTCGGAGACCCACATCGGGGTGCCGTCGCTCTCGATGGCGACGAGCGTCGAGCCGAGTCCTGCAACGACAACCTCCGGAAGGCCGTCGCTGTCGATGTCGCCGACCGCGGGGTTGGCGGTCGAGTTGGTTTGGTAGGCGGGGTCGGTGACCGACCAGACCGGGAGCCCGGTGTCACCACGGATCGCGCGAACGACTCCCTGAGCAGAAATCGTCCCATCGATATACGTGTTGAAGATGATCTCGGGCGTGCAGTCGGCATCCAGGTCCGCAACGACCGGGATCGACGACACCTGGTAGTTCTCCGGCGCCACGTCAGGATCGCGGTGGGTCCACGACGGCGTGCAGACGTCGGCCACACACGTCTCGGCGGTCTGACACTCACTCCCATCGGTGCACGCAACGGACGCCCGGACGCCCCAGGTGAAGCGCGGGACCGGGGAGAACTGAGCCGGCTTGGGCACGTACTCGCACGTGGGGTCGGCCATCGACGGCACGCACAGTCCGAGGTCGCCCGCGCACACAAACCCGTCGGCACAGTCGCTGCTCTCGACCCGGGTCGCGCAGCCGCTGTCCTGACACGCACCCATGGGGGTCACGCACTGACCGAGGTAACAGGCGTCCCCATCGGCGCAGCACGCCTGCGCAGCGCCGCACGCGGCCGCCCCGCCGCAGTCATCTGCGCACGCGCCCTCGAAACAGACCTGGGTGTTGGGGCAACAGTTCGCCTCGCAGGCGATTTCATCCTCGCCGCAGATCGGACCCGCGGATGTCTCGGAGGGCGAAGAGCCAGACGACACCTCGGCCGAACCACCGCCCGTGGTCCCGCTGGTGCCGTCGGTGTCGGTCAAGGTGTCGCTGAGCGACTCCGATGACCCGGTCTCCTCCGGAGGCGTGCTCGAGCACCCTGTGCCCAGAGCCAGTCCACAAAGCACGCCAACCCATCGTCCAACCGTCCCCATGCCGGACAGTGTAGGAGCCGCCGGCGGGTTGACTCAACCTCCGGGCGTATCTGGACGCTCCGGCTGCACGCTATCGGGTCGCCATCGAGGGTCGGGGGCGCTACCGTACCCAGGAACTTGGTCTCCTTCGACGAAGAGCGCCGCCTGGCGACGTCCTTGGCGCGAACCGGTGCCGAGATCGCCCGCGGGTTCCAGCGAGGCGGGGCCCGAATCCTGCGGCTGCGAAACAAGCCGCTGGGCGGCGGACCGGTCACCGCTGCGGACGAGACGGTCGACGCCCACATCGTCGGTGCCCTGCGGGAGGCGTTTCCCGACGACCCTATCGTCGCCGAGGAGAGTTGGGAAGAAACCCCGTGGCAACGCGGCGGCCGCTGCTGGTTCGTCGACCCGATCGACGGCACCCGCGAGTTCGCCCGCGGCACGCCGGGCTGGACGGTTCAACTCGGCCTGTGCATCGACGGCGCGCCCGTCTTGGGCGTCGTCGCCGAACCAGCCCACGGGCGGCTCAGCTGGGCCTCGCTGCAGGGCGCCGGCACACCGTCCCAGCGGTGGGTCGGCGAGACCGAGACCCTCGCCGGGCCCGTCCCGCTGCACGTCGTGGCACGTCCCTGGGACGAGATTCAGATCATCGGAGGCAAGGTCGCTCCGTTCTCCCGCCAACGGGAGATTCACAAGGCGCTCGGCATCAGCCGCGACCGGATCCGCTCGGTGGGCTCCGTCGGCGTCCGCATGGCCTCCGTCGCCCGCGGCCAGTCCGATTGCTACGTGCAGGCGCCGGGCAAGACGAAGATGTGGGACACGGCCCCGCCGCTGGCACTGGTTCTCGCCGCCGGTGGACGTGTCAGTGACCTCCGCGGCGACCCTCTGGACTTCAGCGCTCCTCCGGTGACGCATCCCGGTGGGGTGGTTGCGTGCGCGGCCGAGCACCACGAGCCGATCTTGGAGCGGCTCGCGACGTTGGCGGAGTCCTGGCTGGGGCCCCGGACGGCGTAGCCGCCCAAGCCCAGCCGTCGCACTTGGGCTAGCTCCCCGCGACCGTCATCTGGTCGACCCGGAAGCTTGGCGCCGCGGTCGACGTTCGGTGATCGAGGTCATTCGCGATGGCGTCGATACCCAGCAAGATGTCATCGAGGTTGCGGGAGATCGTGATCTCGCCGACGGGGCGAGTCAGCTTGCCGTTCTCGATCAGGAACCCTTCGGCCCCGCGCGAGAAGGTGCCGGTGACGGCATCGAAGCCGAAGCCCATCATCCGGCTGACGTACAAGCCGGTCTCGATGCCCTCGAGCAGCGCCTCGGGCTCGAGTTCGCCGGCCAACATGTAGAAGTTGCTGACGGAGCTGTGCGGGATGCCGCCGCCCCCGGACGCGGACCCGGTCGGGCTCATCTCGAGCTTGCGGGCGCTGTAGGTGTCGAGCAGGAACGTGGAGAGCACGCCGTCGTCGATCACCGGGATTGCACGGACCGCTCGGCCCTCGCCGTCGAAGCGCCGGGAGCCCGGACCGCGCGACACCAGGGGGTCGTCGACGATGGTCACGCCCGAGGCGGCCACCGCGTCTCCGAGACGCTCTGCGAGGTAGCTGCGCTTGCGGTAGACCGCATCGCCCACCACGCAGCTGGCCACGAGTCCGACGATGCTGCGCGCCGCGTCCTTGTCGAACACGATCGGATACTGCCCGGTCGGCATCTTGGACGCGCCCAGGGTTCGAACTGCCCGCAGGGCAGCCTCGGCGCCCACCGATGCGGGATCGTCGAGGTCGGCGAAGAACCGCCCGCCGGTCCAGTACATCCCGTTGCGTTTCTTGCCGCCTTCATCGTCGGCGACCGCCTGCACTACCAGCGATTGGTAGGTGCCGTAGCGGGTCCCAACGAAGCCGCCGGTCGTCGCGAGCACGCCGTGGCCGCTGCTGCGGGAGAAGCTCGCCCCCTCGGAGGTTGTGATGCGCTTGTCGGCCGCGAAGGCGGCACGCTCTCCGGCCCGGGCGAGTTCGAGAGCACGGGCGGCATCGATGCCGTCGGTCTCCGGGTCGAACAGGTCGAGCTCGGGCAGCGCGGATGCGTCGGCGAGCTCGTCCGGTGATGGCGGCGCGGCCATCGGGTCCGGCTCGCTGATCTCCGCCATCTCGACGACGGTCTTCAAAAACGCCTCGACGGCGTCCTTGGACAGGTCCGTCGTGGAGCTCGTCGCCACGCGTTCGGACCGCATCACGCGGACCGACAGCCCGCTGCTCTGGGCTTCTTTGACGAGCTCGGGCTCGTCCTTGCGAACGCCAACCTCGAGCTCGTTTCCGACACCGACACTGACTTCGGCATGGTCCACGCCGAGGGCGCGAAGCGTTGCGACCGCATGCTCTGCGGATCCGGTGAGGCGGGCGAGGATCTCGGGGGTCTTGCTGGTGCTGGCCATGTCCGGCTCCTCAGGCTTCGGTTCCGCCGACGGTGAGTTCGTCGAGTTTCACGGTGGGCATGCCGACGCCGACCGGCACGCTCTGCCCGTCCTTGCCGCAGGTCCACATGCCGTCGGACAGCTCGAAGTCGTGACCGACCTTGGAGACCGTGGCCAACGCTTCGGGGCCATTGCCGATCAGGTTCACCCCTTTGAGTGGTGCGGTGATCTTGCCGTCCTCGATCAGGTAGCCCTCGGTGAGGCTGAAGACGAAGTCGCCGTTGCTGATGTTGACCTGACCGCCGCTGAACTTCTTGGCGTAGACGCCCTTCTTGACCGAGCGAATGATCTCCTCGGGGTCGTCCTGGCCAGCCGTCATCAACGTGTTGGTCATGCGCGGCAGAGGCACCTCGCGGAAGCTCTCCCGACGGCCACTGCCGGATGCGGGCTCGCCGAAGTGCTCCGCGCTGATCCGGTCGTGCATGTAGCCGCGCAAGATGCCGTCCTCGATGAGGCGGTGCTCCTGCGGGATCTCGCCTTCGTCGTCGACGTTGATGCTGCCGCGGCTGCCCTCGAGCGCGGGGTCGTCGACGACGGTGACCAGCTCGGAGGCGACGGACTCGCCCACCCGACCGGTGTAGTTGGAGGTCTGCTTGCGGTTGAAGTCGGCCTCGAGACCGTGCCCCACCGCTTCGTGCAACAGGATGCCGGAGTCGCCCGGTGCGAGCACGACCGGCATGGCCCCCGCAGGCGCGGGGCGAGAGTCGAGGTTGACCAACGCAACCCGAGCGGCCTCTTGACCGTGGTCCTCTGGGGACACCATCGCGAAGTACTCGATGCCGTAGCGACCACCGCCACCACTGCTGCCTGACTCGGTCCGGTCCCCATCACCTGCGACGACGGACACGCCCATGCGGCTCATCGGCTGCACGTCGTGCACGACCGCGCCGCGGCTGTTGCAGACCAAGAGTTCCTTGTGGACCGACACCAGCGACGCATCGACGCGAGCGATTCGGCTGTCGGCCGCCCGCGCGGCAGCATCGGCGCGACGCAGCAGCGCCACCCGGTCCGCCCCAGGAACGTCGACGAGGTTCTCGGAGACCGCGTAGCGACTCGGAGCACGCACACGCGTGACGTTGATCGGAGCCACGACCTTGCCGCCGGTTGCGATCCGAGCCGCCGTCCGAGCCGCTGCGAGAAGCTCCTCGGGATCGAGGCTCTCCGCGTAGGCGTACCCGACCGCGGTGCCGTTCACGACCCGCACGCCGACGCCGAGGTCGATGCCTCCGCCAACGCTGCGGACGCGACCGTCCTCCATCGAAATGGACGCGGCCCGGCGGTACTCGAAGTAGAGGTCAGCGAAGTCGCCCCCCTGTTCAAGCGCCACACCGAGCGCACGTGCGATCAAGGTGTCATCGATCGCGTGAGGCCCCGTGATGAACGGAGCCTCACTTGCAGCGACGCGGTTGTCGCTACCCTTCGGATTCACGTGTGCCTCGGACACGAGCGAAGACTACGACTCTTTCGATACGCCCGATACGTCCGCTGCGTCGGCCGTCTCTTTGGGCGTCTCTTTGCCCTTCTTCGTGCGGCCGGCCCAGCGGCGCTTGAAGCGGTCGATACGACCCTCGGTATCCATGGTCCGCGCCTGGCCCGTCCAGAACGGGTGGCTGTGGCTCGAGATGTCGAGCTTGACGACGGACATTTCAACGCCGTCAACCTCGCGCTTCTCGCTGGTGTTCTGAGTAGAGAATGCGACCCACTCTTGACCGCTCGACGAATCGACGAACAGCACTTTGTGGTAGTCGGGATGTACGCCCATCTTCATGGCAGCGTTTCCTTTTCCTAGTCGTTCTAGAAGACGGCTGGGGCTACCAGCTCGACTTGGTGACGCCAGGCAGATCGCCGGCGAGGGCAAGGTCGCGAAGCATGATGCGCGACAGGCCGAACTTCCGATAGACGGCTTTGCTGCGGCCCGTAAGCATGCAGCGCCTGGTCTTGCGGGTTGGGCAGGAGTTCTTGGGCAGTTGGTTCAGCGCGTCGATCGCAACCCACTTCTCGTCCGGGTCGAGATTGGGGTCTTTGATCTTCTTGCGGAGCTCGGCACGCTTCTCGGCGTACTTGGCGATGAGCTTGTCGCGCTTTTCGTCGCGCAGAACTTGGGAAAGCTTGGCCATGACTGAAGTCTCTTGAGGCGTTGGGGGCAGGCACCGAAGGCGGCCGGCCCAGAGCGCGAGAACCTACACGACAGCAACCCGCCCGCGCAAGGCCTCTCTCGGCGCGGTTCGAGGCGTCAGCTCTCATGCGAAAAAGCGCCTCCCAGGGCCATCTAGCGGCCTGAGAAGCGCATTCCCGCGTCCAGCGCGCAGTTCTTCAGCCGCCGGACAGCCCGGTCCGGGTCCGTAGATCGCCCAGTTCGGTCTCTCGCAGCTGCCGGAACTGCCCCTCTGGCAGATCATCGACTGTGACGTCGGCAAACGCCACACGAATGAGCTTGAGCACCGGGTGCTCGACGGCCTCCCCCATGCGTCGGATCTGTCGGTTGAGTTCGTGACTGAGCGTGATCTGGACCCACGTGTTGGTTTCGGTGTCCCGCATGACCAACAGCTCGTCGACCGGTTGGGTCACCGTGCCGTCCTCCAGGGTCACGCCTGCGCGAAGCTTGTCGATGGCGACGTTGTCCAAGCGACCCTGAAACTTCACGTGATAGGTCCGCGGGACCTTGTGTCGCGGGTGCAGAAGCCGAGAGGCGAACTCGCCGTCGTTGGTGATCAGCAAGGCCCCACGCGTGTGGTAGTCGAGCCGGCCCACCGGGAAGACGCGGGCATCGATGCCTCGCAGGAACGAAATGACGGTCGCCCGTCCTCGCTCGTCCACCTTCTTCTCGGTGGAGCACACGCTCTCGTCGGGCTTGTTGAGGACCAAGTAGATCGGCGGCTCCGGCTCGACCAGCTTGCCATCGACGCTGATCCGATCGCGCACCGGGTCCACCCGGGTCCCTGGGGTCGTGACGACCTGGCCGTTGACCTTGATGCGCCCCTCGGCGATGAGCGCTTCACCGCCGCGCCGGGAGCTGACGCCCGCTCGCGCGAGGACTTTCTGCAGCCGGACCTGACCGGTGAGTTCACCGATGTCTTGGGCGCGCTCGGGTGCCGGTTTGGCCGGCGTTGGGCCACGGCTACGGCGGCCCCCGTCTGATTTCGGTGGCTTCGGTGGCTTCGATCGGCGGCTCATGGTTCGTCTTTGGACAGGTCGTCGTCGGCGGCAACGTCCGTTGCGTCCGACTCCGACACTGTCGGGTCTGAGGGTTGTTCAGCGGAGCCTTCGCTCTCGCTGGAGGAACGCGAGTCGGTGCCCGCGGCCTCCGAACTGGAGTCCTCGGCCTCCGGCGACGTCACCGGCCCGGACTCCGAATCCGGCGTGTTCGTATCCGCCTCGAGAGGACCGGGCGTCGACGGGGATTCAACAGGCTCGGCTGTGGCCTCCGCTTCGAGGTCGGCTGTGGCCTCCGCTTCGAGGTCGGCTGCGGCCTCCGCTTCGAGGTCGTCTGTGGCCCCTACTTCGAGGTCGACTGTGGCCTCCGCTTCGACCTCGGCTGTGGCCTCCGCTTCGACATCGGGCTTGGGCTCCGGCTGGGCGTCAGCCTCCGGCTCCGAATCCGTCGCCTCGGCCGGGGGGTCGGGCGGACTCACGGTCAGCGCATCGTCGATGCCAGCATCCCCCGGCCCGTCCTGATCACCGGCGGGTGTTGATGATGCATCCGACTCGAGGTTCGATTCCGTCCCGTTCAGCGGAGCGGCAACCGTGTCACTCGACGCATCGGGATCCGTGTCGGGCGCATCAGAGTCTCGCGACGTCGCTTCGCCGATGCCTTCCATGCCGCCCTCAGGCGTTGGCGCCGGGCCGTCTGCAGCCGGGCCGTCTTCGGCCGTCGCGCCCGCTTGGGCGTCGGGGAACTCGATGCGCGACTGCCCCATCGCCTCCTGTTCATCGGAGAGGCTGCCGGACTGGACCGTGTGCCTCAGTGTGGCTTCGGATTCCTCGCTGAGTTCTTTGAACTCATGAAGGTCCGGAAGGTCGCGCAACCCCTTGAGGTTGAAGAACTCGAGGAACGCGACCGTCGTGCCGTAGAGGTGGGGTCGGCCCGCTTCCTCTTTGCGGCCGACGATCTTCGCCAGGTCTCGCTCCAGCAGGACCCGCAACACCGCTCCACAATCCACCCCGCGGATGTGGTCCAGCTCGGCCTTGGTCACCGGCTGCCGATACGCGACCACGGCAAGCGACTCGAGCTGCGAACGCGACAGACGGACCGGTTTTCCGGCCATCATTTTCTGCACGAAAGGAGCGTTGTCGGGGTGGGTGCGCAGCCGAAACCCGCCCGCCACCTGCCCCAAAACGACGCCGCGATGTTGGGTGTCGAAGATCAGCTGTTTCAAAGAGAGCTGAATCTGACGCTTGGTGGGCTCTTTGAGGAGCCTGCGGATCAGCTTCACCGTCATCGGCTTGTCGGCCGCGAACAGCAGGCTCTCGATGATCGACATCAGCCGCGGGGAAGCCTCGCCCTCGACCTTCGAGAGGTCGTCGTCGGGGTCGATCGGCAACGACGTGGCCAGGTCGAGATCGCTGTACTCTGCGAACGGGTCCGGCTCGGGGTCGGCGACCTCATCCTCGTCCTCCTCCTCGGGCTCATCGCCACGGTTGCGCGGACGACCCAACGCCGCGACCAGGTCCTCGAGGCTCGCCTCCTGCGGCTGCGCGCGCTCGGGTGCCGGCCCGGCCTCAGGCTCGGGCTCGGACTCAGGAGCGATCTCTGGCTCGGAAGGCTCTTGTGCGGGGTCAGACATCGCTGTCGGGCTCGGCGTCCGACTCGGGAGCCTCGGGGGCCTGCGGGTCGTCGGACGAGGACGCAGCCTCACCCGAAGCGGACGCTTCCGCAACCCCAGGTTTGACCTTCCCAAAGCTGATGTTCTCGTCGTAGTCCGCAATGGCCTGTTTGGCCTCTTCGGGGGTCGCCTTGCGCTCGATCACGATGGCCCCGTTGGCCGTGTCCTGATGCACGAAGATGACCCCGAGCTTGGTCAGCTCCAGCACGGACATCAGGGTCACGACGAGCATCGAGCGCAGCTCGGATTCACTGTTCCAGCTGCGACCGAGAAACAGCCCCTCAAACTCCACCCGCTCCTGCTCAATGAGCATCGAGGTGAGCTGGTTCATCCGCTGCGCCACGGACACGGTCTCCAACACGACATCGTGGGACTTGTGGATCCGCGCGCGGTCCAACACGCGGTTGTAGGCCTCGGCGAGGCGGAACAGCGTGAGCGGAGCAAGCCCAGGGTCGACAGGCGGCAGCTCGATACGCCCTCCCCGGCTGAACACGTCGCGCCCCTGAATCGGGAGCCCATCGAGGTCGCTCGCCGCCGCACGGTACTTCTGATACTCGAGCAGCCGCGCGATCAGCTCCTCGCGGGGGTCGGGCCCCTCGTCGTCGCTTTGGCCCTCATCGCTGACCTCGGTCGGCTCTGTGGGAACGAGTTCGCGGCTCTTGAGGTACGCGAGCGTGGCCGCCATGACCAGGTAGTCCCCGGCAACCTCCAAATCGAGGGCTTGCATGAACGCGAGGTACTCCAGGTACTTCTCGGTCACGAACGAGATCGGGATATCGAGGATGTCGAGTTCGTGTCGGCGAACCAGGTGCAGCAGCAGGTCCAGCGGACCCTCGAAGTCGGGGAGCTCGAGCAGCCACGAGCGTGCCTCGTTGACCGACCCCAACATCGAAGTCAGCGGGTTGGCCGAGGGCTCCGGGCTCGAGCTTGTGTCCCCCTTCGGCGACGCCTCGGTCTGGCCTTCGGGCTCGGCGCGCGGCTCCTGTACCGGCTCGCCCGTTCCAGCATCTCCGGGGTCTGTGCGCGTCGCAGGCTGTTCGGGTCCGGTCGGTGTGACGGGTGCAGCCGACGCAGAGTCGGCCGACGATGCGTCGACCGGGGACGCCTCGACCGTCGACTCGTCGCCCCCAGCATCGTCGTCGGCCAACTCGTCGGCCGACTCGCTGCCCGGGGGCTCGGGTACCGACGCGGGGCTCGCCGCGAGGTCCGGCCCGGACGGATCGGCGGGCGGTGGCCCAGACGGACCGATTGTGGACCCCTGGGTAGACATGTCTGCCCGCTCGCCCGAGTGCTCGACCCGATCGTCTTCGCTCCCGCCATCGTTCGATGGCGGTTTTTGGTCGTCGGACGTGCTCACCGTGGCGTGGGCCGGGGGTGTCTACTGAACCGCCAGGAAGACCGTGCCTGCCAGGTCCATGACGGGTCCGAGCAGATAACCCAGAACGCCCGAAAGTACGAGCACGATCAAGACGATGCCGCCGTACCGCCGCAGGAAGTCGTCCACGGGCTCGAACTTGGGTCCAAAGGCCCAGCTGAGGACCTTGCCCCCATCGAGCGGATGGATCGGCAGGAGGTTGAACAGGAACAGCAGGACGTTGAGGCTGAAGAAAATCCCGAACGGCTTGAGGAGGAACGCGGACTCCGCGAACACGCCGGCGGCCGAGAGGCCTGCGACGATGGCGAGGGTCAGCCCGGCTTGCAAGAGGTTGGAGAGCGGGCCGGCGAACGCGACGATCGCCATGCCTCCGCGCATCGTGATCTTGCGGGTGTAGTTGCGCGGATCGGTCTGCACCGGGCGCCCCCATCCGAACAACATCCCCGGACTCGTCACGGCCAGGATGAGCGGGAGAATCAGCGTGCCGATCGGGTCGGCGTGGGCCATCGGGCTCAGCGTCAGCCGGCCCTGAGCCTCGGGAGTGCCATCGCCGAGCTTGTGCGCGGCAAACGCGTGGGCAAACTCGTGGATGGTGACCGAGAGGATCAGGCAGATGACGACGAGGCCCGCCATCCGAAGGTTCTCGGCGTTGTCCAACCGGGTTCCAGCAAGCAGGGGCGTGAGGGTCAGCAGAGCGGCATTCACCGTGAAACTCGCAAGGTCGGGCGCACCCACATGGTGCGAGCGCTGAAGGTATCACCGTCGCGCAGACCGGGCTTGCCGCAATCCGGAATCGTACGCAAGACGCGCAAAAACCCGCCCGAGCGAGAGGCTCGAGACGGGTTCGGGTTCGCGCTCGGTTCACACCGCGCGCACCGCGAAGCAGCTCAGCAGCTGTTGTCGTTGAGGGTCGTGCTGCCGTCCTGCGGCAACACCTTGAGCCCAAGACTGCACATGTCCTCAATCGTGGAGATGCACAGGTTGGTGTTCGCAGTGACAACGCAGTTGCCGCCGATGAACAGCATGTCTCGGAGGCTGTCCCCGGGGATTTCATTCAGCACCGGGTTGGCCCGGATCTCGAAGTGGACTTGCGTCCCAACCAACGTCTTGAGCCCGGTGATGGCTTCGAGGCTGTCGTTCTCCGAGATGCTCAACGAGATCGGCGTCTGCTCGATCAGGTTCAGCGTGTTGAAGTCCACCAACGCCGCGTTCTCCGAGACCGTCAGTGTTCCACCGGGCATCAGCGGCCCATCGGTGATCGCACCGATCGCGACCACGTTGTCGAGCCCGGTGACATCCGTCAGCACGTCGTTGCCGAACAACGTCAGGTCGTGCCCGACGCTCTCCATGCAGGACAAGAAGGTCAGGCACTCGAAATCGCTGTTGGCGATCGCCAGCCGCCCAGTGACGCCGGTGTAGCCCGCGATGTCGTTGGCCTCCTCGATGGTCGTGATGGTCGGGGAGCCCTCGTAGACGCCCTTGTCACACGCCGGAGCGGGGTCGCATCCGAGACCCTCGATGGGCGTACCCGTGGTCTCCTCGGTGTCGCCCGCCGTCGTCGTCCCCGGATCCGTCGTGTCCGTGTCCACATCGGTGGTCGGATCGGTTTCTGTGGCGTCGGTCGTTTCGGTGTCGGTCGTCTGAGACCCAGTCTCGGCCGACGCGGTTTCAGCCGGCGGGTCCTCGGTCGAGTCACATCCCGGCAAGAGGAATGCGGTAACGGCAAAGACCAGTGCGGTTCGCTCGGCGCGGGTGAGATTTGGTAGTTTCAAGATGGTGCCCTCCAGAATCACTCGCTGTGATCCGTGAAAGGCAAGTTAGAATGCCGGTGTCCGCCCGTGCAAGCGTTGATCCTACAGACGGCGTGCTTTGCGCTATCGTAGCGGGCCTCACGATAGGTGGCTCCAGCCCAGCCGATCAGACAGACGCAGCCGTCGCATCGTGATCGAACACACGCGAACTCCACCTACGCGCGAGGGTGGTGCCGATCGTAGGCCGCCCGCACATGTGCATCGCTGACGTGCGTATAGACCTGCGTCGTCGAGATGTCCGCATGCCCCAGCAGAGCCTGGACCGAGCGAAGATCCGCGCCGCCCTCGAGCAGGTGGGTGGCGAAGCTGTGCCGAAGCTTGTGCGGTGAGATCGCGCGATCGATGCCGGCGGACGCGGCATGCTTGCGCAGCCGCACCCATGCGGACTGGCGGCGCAGGCGCTGCCCACGAGAGGAGAGGAACACCCACGGCAACGACTGCGGACTCTTGCCACGACACATCTGGGCACGTCCGTGTTCTAGCCACGCCCCGACCGCCGCAAGGGCCATGTCCCCTACGGGCACGACACGCTGTTTGCTGCCCTTGCCGATGACGCGCGCAACCCCTTGGTCGAGGTGCAGCTGGTCGCAGCGCAAGTCGAGCGCCTCGGACACCCGGCACCCGGTCGCGTACATGAACTCCAGCAGCGCGGTGTCTCGAAGCCCGAGGACTGTGTCGACTCCGGGGGCGGTCAGCAGCGCGTCGATCTCCTGACGCGACAGGAGCTGCGGAAGCCGCCGAGCGAACTTTGGGAGCGTCACGCCCTGTGTCGGATCGGTCTGTACCCGGTTCTCGCGCCGGAGGTACTTGAACAATCCGCGTGCAACCACCAGCACCCGAGCCTGGGACCGCGCACTGAGCCCGCCATCCACCAGGCTCCCCACGTACCGGAGCAACAAGGGTGTATCGACGCCCTGCGCCGTCTCAACGCCCTGCTCTTCTGAAAACGACACGAAGCGCCGCAGGTCGGAGGCGTAGGCGCTGATCGTATTGCGAGCGAGCCCCCGCTCGACCTTGAGGTGGTCGAGGTAGTCGTCGACGGCGTCGTCGAGCGGAAGAGCCATCTCCGGGTTCGTTCAGCCCTCGTGCAAGGAGAGGGTTTCGCGGACCAACTGAATCACCTGCGGCGCCTGAATCGGCTTGGTGATGTACGCGTTGGCGCCCAACGCAAGCGCGCGCTGTCGGTCTTCTTCCGCGCCCTCGGTGGTGATGATGATGATCGGCACGTTCCGGTAGGCCTCATCAGCACGCAGCCGTTTGACGAGCTTGAGCCCGTCGAGGATCGGCATGTTGATGTCGGTGATGATGATGTCGAACTTCGTGCCCGCGATCCGCCGCAGCGCATCGACGCCGTCGTCGGCTTCCACCACGGTGAGTTCGCGGACACGCGACAGCGCGAACACGATCATCTTGCGCATCGGAGGGCTGTCCTCGACAACGAGCGCGTTGAGCCTCTTCTCCGAGGCCCGACCAGACGGGTCGTCGGGTTTGCGGTCCTCAGTCATCGCAGCAACGCCTCCACGCCCGACCGGGAGAATGGAACGTCTTGCGCGTGTGCGCGCATCCATGCGGCATCCAGCGCGGCACCCGACTCCGAAGAGATGAGCTCAAGCAAGGCAAAGTCATCATCCGTAAACTCCTTTTTCTGGGGCAGGAACCGGACCAACTCGATGACCCCGACGGTCACCGACCCGGACACCAGCGGGACAGCCATCGGAGCCGTGAGCTCGCGAACAGTGTCGGCGGATGCCTGCCAAGATGTAGTCGCAGAAGCGGCGGCCCCGATCGGACCCGCGTCGCGAATCGGGCGGCTGGACGGGTCTGTCGGGGAGTCCGCTCCCTCATTGCCGGGGCTGTTTCCCTCGAGACTCAACGGGAACAGCAGCGACCGGTCCCGGTCGATGCCGTGAATCGTGAATCGACCCACGCCCACGAGGTTGAGCAGAATCTCCGTCGTAGAACGAACGACGTCTTCGAGCGAGACCGCGTGACGCAGTTGCTCGGCGGAGACTTGCCGCGCCGCGAGGTGATAGTGGGCAAGCTCGAGTTCTTCGAGCCGCTCGCGATAGCCACCGGCGTCCTTTTCGACGGTACCCGCAAGCCGCCGCATCCGCTCGCACTCCGCCTCGAGGTCCGACACCCGCTGTCGAAGCCTGGCGACGACGGCACCGGGAACGTCCGGCCCGGATTCGATGCTCTCAAGCTGGGTCCGTAGACCTTCGTTCTCGTGGATCAGATCACGAACGAGTTCTTGTCCGCGGTCAAAGAACTCGGCCAGGAACGCTTGCGTGCGTACCTCCAAGGAGGTTCCGGGCGCGTCATCCCCACTCACGACAAGACGATAGCACAAAGGGTTGCCAGCTCAGACTCAAGCGCGTCCGCAAAACTCGAGCAACGCAGCAGCGAGGGCTTCGATCGGCACGACCTGATCAGCGAGGCCGGCTTCGATCACGGAGTACGGCATGCCAGGCATGACGGCCGACTCTGGATCTTCGGCCAGTACCCGCGCCCCGGCCTCCTTCGCGCTCCGGCAGCCATCGCGGCCGTCGGACCCCATCCCGGTGAGGACGACCGTACACAGCTCGACCCCGTAGACCGCGGCGAGCGACTTGAACAGATGGTCTCCCGAAGGTGTGATGACCGGGCCGGGCCGTCCGGGCTTGGTCGGCGCCACGATGCGCACCCGTGCATCTCCAGGGCTACCGCTCACCTCGAGGTTTCCGGAACCTGGTGCGATGTAGACGGTCCCCGCCTCAACGAGCAGTCCATCCTCGGCCTCGACCACGCGCATCGAGACCAAACGATCGAGCCGGTCGGCGAACGCCTTGGTGAACCGCGCCGGCATGTGTTGCGCAATCAGCACCGCCGCGGGCAGGTCCGCCGGGAGGGCACACAGGACCTGCTGAACGGCCGGTGGACCGCCGGTCGACGCTGCCACCCCGATCACTCGCCGGGCCGCGGCTCCGGTCCGGGTCGGCTGGGGCCTGGGTGCCGGCTCCGGCAGAGGCTTGGGCTTCGGGCGATCGAGGGTGGCCATCGACTTCGCCCGCTCCCGCAGGCGAACGACCTGCAGCTTGCGAACGATCTCGATCTTCTGGCGAAGGTCGTGCTCGATGTTGCGAATGTCCGGGGAGACCTCGCGGGTCGGTTTCGCGATGAAGTCGAGCGCCCCCAATTCCAGGGCGCGAAAGACGTTCTCGCGCTGCGAGTACGACGAGACCACGAGCACCGGCGTTGGTTGCTTGCTCATCAGCAACCGCAGGAAGGAGAAGCCATCCATCTCCGGCATCTCCAAGTCGAGCGTAATCACATCCGGCTTGAGGCTGAACGCCATGCGCAACGCCTCCTTGCCGTTGATGGCCCGCCCCACAACCTCGACCCCGGGTTGGGCCTGCAGCATCGAGGTGATGGTGCGCCGATTGTAGGCGGAGTCATCCACCACCAGCGCGCGCAGTTTCTCGAGTTCGGGCATCGGGTCCGGGGTTGGGTTCAAAGGGGGCGACGGTAGACGAGGTCGCGGGAGAGGTGCACGAGGTCGAAGCGTGTCGTGACGTTCAGCAAGCTCTCGGAGTGACCGAGCAGCAGATACCCGCCGGGGTTGAGTGAATCATAGAACGCATCGACGATGCGCTGACGAGCTTCGGCGGACAGATACATCAGGACATTGCGGCAGAAGATCGCGTCACAA
This sequence comes from uncultured Pseudomonadota bacterium, assembly GCA_913061055.1. Taxonomy (GTDB): domain Bacteria; phylum Myxococcota_A; class Polyangia; order Nannocystales; family Nannocystaceae; genus CAJXVA01. The sequence goes on along the minus strand of CAJXVA010000006.1, from coordinate 32,594 downwards.
TGGCCCAGCACGCGAAATCGCTCCGTGGAGAGCAGATTCATCTGACCGAACGAACAAAGGGCCCGGACGTCATCGCGTACGGCAAACTTGCCGTCCTTCTCGCGAAAGTACTTGCGCTGGAAGTACTCCGTTGTCGAACGGAAGCTGGACGGCCCATATTGGCCGCGTCGCGCGGTGGAGACGACTTTGCGTGAAATATCGCTTCCGATCACCCGGAGAGTCCAATCGCGCAGTCGCGCGTCCTCTTTCAGCAAGATTGCAAGCGTGTAGGCCTCCTCCCCCGTCGAGCATCCCGCACTCCACACAGTCAGGCGTTTTCGGCCATCGTCTCGCGCGATGAAATCCGGGAGCAGCTCCAAACGGAACGCGTCGAGTTGGTACTGCTCGCGAAACAGATACGTCTCGTGCGTGGTCAGGCGCTCGATCAACGTCTCGAGTTCCGCGGGGCCCGCCGGATCGTACCGAAGGTAATGATAGTAGTCGCGCGCCCTTCGCAAGCCGAGCGCCTCGAGTCGCGGACCGATGCGACGCTCGAGGAAAAACGATGAATCCAAGCCATGCGAGAGGCCGCAGGTGTCCACCACCAGTTCTTGGATGAGGCGGGCTTCCTCCGGCGTCATGGCGGGGCGGGACTCATCGGCGAGCCCCCAGCCTGGGTTGGTGTAGCGACGCCGGCGCGTCACGAGGCCAGCCCTTCGACACTCTCGATCGCGCGAGCCAAGACCTCTCGGACCAGTCGGTCTTCCTCGTGCTCGAAGGCGACCCGAAGGGAAGCGAGCGCTGTCGTATCGCCCCGGCTCTCGAGCACTTCGGCGGCCGTCCAGCGGACGTCCCACCGGCCGTGGCCGAGCAGGCCCAGCAACGCCGCGGTCGCACGGTGCGCCGCAAAGCTGTTCAGGGCCCGTGCCGCAGCCTTGACGACCTCCCAGTCGGCCGACGTGCACAAGCTCATCAGCATCGTGAGGTCTTGGTCGAGGGCGGAGTTTCCGAGGCCTGCGATCGCGGCAACGACCACTGAGGGGACCGGCTCTTCGGCGATGATCGCCCGCAGCCGCGCCAGCGCGACGGGGTTGTCGAGTTCGACCAGTGCTTGAACCGCGGCGGTCCGGACCTGAGGGGAGTCATCCGAGGTCGCCGAAAGCAGAGACGCCACGGCGGCGGGAGCCTTCGCCAAAGAGCGGCATGCGGCGGCTCGCACCTGAGGTTCTTCGTCGGCGAGCGCGAACGACAGCGCACCAACCCCCTCGTGTTCGCCCTCGAGTTGCCCGATCGCCAGCGCTGCCGCGATGCGAACCCCGACGTCCGCCGAGCCCATCATGGACACCAAGCGCGCTGCATAACGCGGGGACCCCAGCGCCCCGACAACCCGGCACAAGTTCCGGGCAAGATCTCCCATGTCGGGCCAGTGCGTGCCCACGATCATCGAGACCTCGGTCCCCGCGGCGTCCCCCACCCGTCGCAACACGGTGGCCATCGCTTCGGCGGCGGCTTCCCCCCGGCGCCCCTCTTCGGCCATCGCCCGGTAGAGTTCGGGCAAGGCGGCCCGGGTTCCTACGCGGGCGAGCGCTTCGGCGGCAGCCAGTGCGATGTCCTCGTCGGAGTCGGACAGCCCTTGAGCCAACAGATCCAGCGACGCTTCGTCGATGCTCGCCGGATCGATGGCGCCCAACAGGCGTAGAAGGTGCTCCGGCCGAGCCTCGGGACTGTGCGCGTCGGCATCACGAAGCACCTCCCCGACGGTGGGCCCGGCGGCCTCCACGAACCCGAACGCCAGTTCGTGGACCAGAGGATCCTCCATCGCTTCGAGCACCGGACCGGCCGCATCGACGTCGCGCGCCCACGTCGCGAGCTGAATCGCCGCGCGGCAAACGGTCAGGTCGTGGTGAAGGACGAGCTCTCGGACGTTGGCTCGAGCGTCACGACTGACCCGAGCAAGCGCGGCCGCAACCAAGCCCGGCTTCTCTTCGTCCAAACCGTTGCCAAGCCTCGCCAGCCCGAGGACAGCTGCGGCGCGGACGCCCCCCATCGGGTCCTCCAGCGCGCGAATCAACGGCGAGAGCGCGGCGGGGTTGTGGCTGTGCCCCAAGAGCAGCGCGACCGGCTTCCGCGTGAAGGGGTCGGCGAAGAGGCGCTCCAAGTCCTCGATCTCGACCTCGGCTTCCATGGCGTGCAGTGCATCGAGCACGTGCACGACGAGCATCTGAGACCCTTCACGAAGCGCGTTGCGTAGCGCCTCCAGGGCCTGGGGTCCCCCCAAGCGACCCAGGGCGGATGCGGCGGATGCACGAAGATTCGGGTCCTCGGTCGGGCTGCCGAGAAGCACCGCACACCGAGCGACGGCGGAGCGATCACCGAGCACCCCGAGCAGGTCCACCAGCAAGCGTGGGGAAACGCCGGGGCGATCGAGGCGTTTGAGCACCGCCACGGTCGACAGCGGCGCCATCGCAACGAGAACCTCGTGACACGCCGCGCGTCCCTCGAGTTGGTCCGGGGACAGAAGCCCGTCGAGCAAGACCTCGGCGAGCGGGGTCATCACCTCGGGTCGGTCGCGGTCGTCACCGACCGCCTCTCGCAGTTTGGCGACGGCCTCTTTCCGCTCCCGCCAGCTCGGAGCCGTCAGCATCGCGACGAACGCTGGGTACGGCGCTGGCAACGGGTTCATGCGCGGACCTCTCGTCGCCCCATCGTACGCATCAGCGCGCTGAACGAACGCTCGAGGGCCGCGTCCGCGTCGGCATCATCGCCGCGCGCGACGAAGACCTGTTTGAGCAAGTCCCGCGCAACCTCGAGGTCTTCGGACAGTGCGGCTCGAGCCTCCGCCACGGTCGACGTGTCGGCGATGCGGTCCCCGTTGTAAAGAACAACATCCGCGACGATCAGGGACGCCAAGTCCTCGGACGACTGGTCATCCATGCGCGCGTCGGCGATCTCGTAGAATGTCTCGGTGGCCTCATCCTCCGTCGCGGTGTCCGCCGGGGGCAGGTCGATGCGCAGGTGGCAAGCGAGCTTCTCCGGGAGCATGTCCCCGAGGTGATGAAGTTCCACGTAGTCGTCGGCGCCGTACAGACGAGCAGGGCGTCGCTTGTAGGAGGTCTTGCGAAACACCGATGCCACCAGCACGACCACCTGAGCGCCGCGTCCGTGCGAAGCAGCCTGTGCCCGAGCGAACTCGACGAGTTCGTAGCCGGGCCGTTTCGGGAGCGCCACATCCACGACGAGCGCCGCGTACCGGCGAGCCCGCAGCGCGCCGGATGCGGCATCTCCGTCCCGCACCGCCTCGACCTCGAACCCGCGCGCCTCGAGGACGTGGGTCACGGCGCGTGCGACCGAGGGACGCTCGTGGGCGAACAGCACCGTATTCACGCCCCGGCGTCCTCCCCTGGCCACGAATCGGACGAAGCATCCACCGAGGGGTCGAGAGGTCGGTCGGCCGAGGTGTCCGCCACACGACCGTCGGTGGAGGAGCCACCCGGACGCGCTGGAAGGCTCTGCACCCGATGGTCGAGGAGCGCATCGAGGTTGACCACGAACACCATTTCCTTGTCGCTGCGGAAGACCCCTGAGAAGAACTCCGGACCGCCGGGTCCGCCGGGTCGAAGCATCGAGGGGGCAGGCCGAAGCGCGCCCGCCGGCACCCGAAGCTCGCCTACGATCTGGTCAACGCGCAGGCCAACGATACGACCACGGACGGAGACGATGATCAGCTTCCGTAGGCGGATGACCTCGGGATCGCGTTCGCCCTCCAACGCGCCGAAGCGCTTGCGTAGATCGACGACCGGGATCACGACCCCACGCAGCGCGATGACTCCTTCAACGATTCCCGGCGCATGAGGGACCGGCCGCACCGGGTACGGTCGCGCCTGAATCACCTCTTTGATGCGCATGATGTCGATGCCGTAGACATCGTCGCCCACGTGGAAACCGGCGAGTTTGAGGACGTCATCATCCACCTCCTCGGTGGTCTTCCAACCGTCGCGGGCCATCGACTGCCCGACGCTGAGCCGGCGCAGCATGACCGGGTCGGCGGACTTCGGCTTTGCCTCGCTCATGACCGCCCTCCCCGACCGGAGGCTCGCCGGACGCCCAGGGCCAAGAAGTCAGCCGGTGCGAGCAAGGTTCCAAGGTCCAGGATGATGATGATTCGGCCCTCCCAACGCGCAAGCGCTCGAATGAAGTCCCCTCGCGCACCCGCCAAGGCCCCCGGAGCCTCCTCGAGGTTCTCCGGCGCGATCGACATCACCCCGATGACCTCGTCGACCAACAGTCCGGTCTGCTCGCCCCCGTGTCGAACGATGAGGACACGCGCCTCGCGAGCCTTGTGGCACTGCCCGAGCCGCAAGCGCGTCGCGAGGTCGACGATTGGGATGACCACCCCCCGAACGTTCCCAATCCCAAGCACGAAGTCCGCGGTTCGAGGAACCGGCGTCGTGTACATCGGCTTGGAGATTTCGCCGATCTGCGCGATCGGGATGCCGTAGGTCTCGTCCCCGACGCGAAAGACGACGTGCTGCTGCAAGTCGACACGAACGACCCGCGCATACCCGTGCTCGTAGTCTTCCTCGGTCGCAAACGCGTCCCCGGCCTGGACCATCTGGTCCCAAATATCCTCGTTTGGCTCAGGCATGGGCGGCCTCCGAACCGTTGACGGAGCTGGCTGCCGGCCCCGAGTCTGTCGGGCCGCCGTCGCTGCGGCCAAGGGCCTCTTCCACCAACACCGAGACGTCCAACAGGAGCACCGTGCGTCCACCGCCGAGTTCGGTCGCGCCCGCGATCCCCGGCACCCCCCGTAGCGCTCTGCCCAGGGGTTTGATCACGACGTCTTGCTGCCCGAGCAGTTCGTCGACAACGATGCCAACGCGGTGCTGGGCCAGCCCGACGATGACCACGTAGATCCGAGCGGGGTCCAGGTATCGGTAGTTGGTCTGCAGCTCGAAGATTCTCGACAGATGCAGGATGGGGAGGGTCTTGCCTCGCAGAGAGACAACCTCATGGCCCTCCACGGTTTCGATGTCGGCCTCACTGACCATGATCGACTCCAGCACCGAGTTGAGCGGGATGCAAAACGTCTGACGCGCGGTCTCGATGACCAGCGCTTGGATGATCGCCAGGGTGACCGGCAGCGTGATCGAGAATTTCGAGCCGCGGCCCGGCGCCGTGTCCACGTCGATGAGCCCCGAGAGCCGAGCGATGTTCGTCTTGACCACGTCCATGCCCACCCCGCGGCCGCTCACCTCGGTCGCGACGTCTTTCGTAGAGAAGCCTGGGACGAAGATGAGGTCGATGACCTCCTGGCGCGCCATTTCGCGGCTTTCGGATTCGGCCACCACGCCACGCTCGACGGCCTTGTCCCGAATCAGCCGCCAATCCATGCCCCGGCCGTCATCCTCGACCTCGATGACGACCCGGTTCCCCTTCTGAAACGCGCGGAGCTCGATGTGCCCGCTGGGTCCCTTCCCCAGACTCGTTCGCTCGGCCTCCGTCTCGATGCCGTGGTCGATGCAGTTTCGGATCATGTGCATCAGCGGATCGCTGAGTTCCTCGACGATTAACTTGTCGAGTTCCGTGTCCGCCCCGGTGATGACCAGCCGAATGTCCTTTCCCGCCTCACGACCCAGTTTTCGGACCACCCGGGCCAGCTTGTCGAACACCTGTCCCAAGGGGACCATTCGGACGTCGAGAATGCTCTGCTGAAGCAGCGAGAGCTTGCGATCCATCGTGCGCAGGTGCGTCTGAAGCTCCCTGGAGACATCCGCGGAGCGAGCCAACGCGCGTACCGACTCGAGCGTGCCGGACAAGTTCGCCTGAACCAGCGCGAGCTCGCCAACGAGGTTCATGAGGACATCGAGCCGCTCGAGATCCACACGGACCGTCTGCGAGATCGAACGCAGCGACATCGACGTGCTCGCGTCCACCATCTCGATACCGTCATCGGCGGTGAGAGAGACGCTGGGAACCGGTGTCGGGTTCGAAGGCTCGACAACCGGAGGACCTGGGCGCGCTTCGGGGGCGTCGCTGGGCGAATCTCCGAGCGCGTACACCCGCACCCCGTCTTCGGCGACCCCGGCGCCAATGGCCGCCAGCGTCGCCTCGGATCCGAGCAGGATGTCCAACTCGATCCGGTCGTCCGACCCAGCGTCGGCGCTGGGCAGATACGTGATGACCTCGCCGAACTCCTTGAGCTTTCCCTTGAGGGACTCGATGCCGACATCGATGGCGAGCAGGTCGAAAGCCGCATGGACCCGGTACAGGCGGCGTCCCAGGCGAACGTTCTCCCTCAGACGGTGTTCTTCGTACTCTGTGAGGACGCCGAGGATTGCGGGATCGAGACCAACGATGTCCCCGGCGCCGTCCTCTTCCTCAGCGTCCGGCGACAGCGCGGCGATGCGATGCAGCAGCGGATCCGCTGAGACCGCGCCCTCGGTCTCCTCGAGACCGAACACCGCGAGCATGTTTTGAAACACCTCGACGGCCTCGAAGAGCACGTCGAGCGCCGGCTGCGACAGCGGAAGTCGGCCCAACCGCAGGCTGTCGAGGGTGCTCTCCAGCGCGTGCGCGAGGCTGCTGATCTGAGTTGCACCGAACAACCCCGCCAAACCTTTAAGCGAATGGATCGCGCGGAACGCCGCGTTGAGGAGGTCCGGATCGAACTCGCCGGTCCGCTGTTGCGTATCGAGTTGCAGCAGGTTCCGACTGAAGGCCTCGATGACCTCCTGGGCTTCGGAAAGAAACTCTGCCGATGGCTTCGGGGGTTCGCTCATTCGCCTCCGCGCACGCGGGCCACCGCTTCGAGGAACTGCTCGGCCGTGAATGGCTTGGCCAGGAACGCATTCGCGCCGGCCTCCAAGGCTCGCTTGGTGTCGGGGTGCGACGCGTCGGTGCTGATGACGAGCACCGGGATGTCGGCGAACTTGGCCTGTCCGCGAACGAAGCGGGTCAGCTCGATCCCGTTGACGTCGGGCATGTTGACGTCCGTGACGATCAGCGCGAAGTCGGTGCGCGGAAGAGCCCGCAACGCCTCGAATCCGTTCTCGACCTCGTGCACGTCGTAGTCGCCTGCCGACTCGAGAATCGAGCTGACGAACGACCGGACCGCGCGGGAGTCCTCCACTAGGAGCACGGGCTGCGCCATCGCCGGCGAGTATACCAGCCGCGCACGCGCGGGCCGGCCCGAGCTGAGACTGTTCAGGAAGAGGAGGTCGTCTGAGCAGCGGCCCGAAGCGGTCCATCGAGCAGGCGCCGAAGCCGGGCGATGTGACGCTCTTCGACCACGACCCACCAAGGGTGGGTCGGTGTGGTCAACACCGCCTCGGGCTCCTCCTCTGCGCTGTCCTCAATTCCTCGTACAAGGCCGAGGAAAAGCGACTCGAGCACGTCTCGTTCCGCACAACCCGTCGGCATCCCGATGAGCACACTGCGCGGCCGGAGGTCCATCGCCACGCTCGCCGCCTGAGCACCGATGCTCGCCGCGGCCTCGGCGTCGAAACGCTCTCGGTCCCCACATCCCAGCAGAACGATCCGTTCGACGGGCAACCCAGCACCAGCGGGCAGCAGCACAGGCTCCTTCCAGGTCCCATGCGCCACGCCCCGTCGAGCGAGCGCCGAGAGCGACCCGTCGCGCCGCCAGTCGAGCAGGCCAAGCAAACCTTGGAACGGTCGCTCGTCGGCAAACCACGGGATGACCGCCACATCACCCCGGACCCGCTGCGCGCCCTCCGGGTCGGGCAGCCCATCGAGCACGTCGCGCTCCAGCGCCTCGAGGCGGAGCTGCACCCGATTCCGGGCGAGCGACCGGCCGCGGGGCGACTGCGTCATTAGCGCGAGACTCCTGGCCGCAACGCGTCGGCGAGCGAGGCCGTCAGCCCGTTGACGAACCCGGCGCTGCGCTCATTGCCGTAGGTGGAGGCGAGCCGAACCGCTTCGGACAAGATCACCCCACGCGGAGTGTCTGGCCGGCCGCGAAGTTCAGCCGCGCCGATGCGCAACGCATTCCGGTCGACGCGGTCCATCCGCTCGAGCCTCCACCGCTTCGACGCGGCTCGGATGTCCTCATCGATGGTCTCCCATCCTTCGAACACGACCTCGAGCAGGGCCAGGGCGAACTTGCGGGCCTGCCGGTCCGCAGCGAGTTCGGCAAAGCGGGTCTCGCCGGTTTCGTCTCCCGTGGGCGGGCTGGCGAGGAGTGATTGGAGCGCGTCGGGTCGCTGCTGTGCGGTCACATCCTCGAGGTGACACAAAGCGGCGAGCACCAACTCGCGTCCGCGACCACGAGCGTCGGGCTGGCGGTCTTGGTTAGAGCTGGAGGTGGGCTTGGTCAAAAGGAGACCTACTTCTTCCGGCGACGAGAGCTTGTGCTCTTGTTGCCCAACGCGGCGTAGACACGGACCTGTTCCACGGCAGCCTGCGCCACCTCGGCGCCTTTGTTTCCGTACTTCGCACCGGCGCGGTGGACCGCTTGCTCGAGATCATTGGTGGTCAACACACCGAACAAGACCGGGATGCCGGTCTTGTGCCCGAGCGCCGAGAGCCCTTTGGCCGCCTCGGACGCGATGAGATCGAAGTGAATCGTGTCGCCCTTCATCAGACAACCGAGCGCGATGACAGCGTCATAGTTGTCCGTCTCGAGCATGCGAGAGGCGGTCTGGGGAAGCTCCCAGGCACCGGGGACCTTCACGACCGTGATGTCGGCCGCGTTGGCGCCAAGACGGCGGAGCGTCTCGACCGCGCCCCCTAAGAGGCGGTCCGTGATGAAGCTGTTGAACCGGCTCACGAGGATCGCAAACCGGGCCCCCTTGGCATCGAGGTCACCCTCGATGACGCGCACACCGTCGAGCGGATCGGGCATGGGCGGGTTCTACCACGGCAACTCTGCAGCGAAACGCGCTTCGGCCCGCGAACCTTCTCGTGGACCGTCAACGGCCCTGGGCACCCACGCACGACGACAAAAAAGCGCCTCGGGTTTCCCCGAGACGCTTTTCACAATCACGCGTGTGCGTGATTCAGAGGTTCAGACCTACTCCGATTCGGGAGCCGGCTCGTCCGCTGCGGGCGCTTCTTCTGCGGCGGGCACAGCAGGACCGTCTCCCACTGCAGCGTCCTTGAACTTGTCCGCCATGAGGTCGCCCAACGTGGCGCCTGCTTGGCTTGCGTTCTGGAAGCCCTGTGCGTCGGCAAGCTGATCCTGGCGACGTGCGCTCTTGATCGACAGACCGATGCGGCGCTCGGCAGCATCCATCTGAATGACCTCGGCGCGGTGCGTCTGGCCAGCCTCGAGGACCTGAGCCGGATCTTCGATCCGCTCGTCGGTGATCTCCGAGATGTGGATCAGACCCTCGATGCCAGGCTCGATCTCTGCAAACGCACCGAAGTCGGCGAGCTTGAGAACCTTGACGTCGATGATCTTTCCGATGGGGTAGTCGTACGGAATACGGTCCCACGGATCCTGCTGGAGCTGCTTGATGCCCAGGCTGATCTTCGGCTTCTCACCGGTGTTGTCGATGTTGAGGACCATGGCACGGACCTCGTCGCCCTTCTTGTAGAGCTCGGAGGGGTGACGCACCCGCTGGGTCCACGACAGGTCGGTGATGTGCACGAGTCCGTCGATGCCGGGCTCGAGTTCCACGAACACACCGAAGTCGGCGATGTTGCGGATGACGCCTTCGACCACAGTACCGGGGGGGTACTTCTCGACGACCTTCTCGTAGGGGTTCTCCTCGAGCTGCTTCATGCCCAGGGAGATGCGGTTCTGCGAGACGTCGATGTCGAGGACAACGGCTTTGACCTCGTCGCCGATCTTGAGCAGCTGCTTGGGGTTCTTGACCTGACGCGTCCACGACATTTCGGAGACGTGCACGAGGCCTTCGATGCCCTCTTCGAGCTCGATGAAGGCGCCGTAGTCCTTGATGCTGACCACCTTGCCCTGAACGACCGTACCGGGGATGTACTTCTCCTCGGCGTTGATCCAGGGGTCGGGGGTGATCTGCTTGAGACCCAGGCTGACCCGCTCGGAGTCGCTGTTGAACTTGAGGACCTTGACCTGAACTTTGTCGCCGACCTGGAACAGCTCGGAGGGGTGGTTGACCCGGCCCCAGCTCATGTCGGTGATGTGCAGCAGGCCGTCGATGCCGCCGAGGTCGATGAACGCACCGTAGTCGGTGAGGTTCTTGACCACGCCTTCGACGATCTGGTCCTCCTGAAGCTTGGCGAGCGTGTCCTCTTTGAGTTCCGCGCGCTCCGCTTCGAGGAGCACCCGGCGGGACAGCACAATGTTGCCGCGCTTCTTGTTGAACTTGATGATCTTGAACTGGACTTCTTGGTTGATGAAGACGTCCAGGTTTCGCACTGGGCGAAGGTCGACTTGGCTTCCGGGAAGGAACGCCTTGACGCCGCCTGCGAGGAGAACCGAAAGGCCTCCTTTGACGCGAGCGGTGATGGTGCCCATCACGAGGCCTTCTTCGTCGACAGCCTTCGAGATTTCGTCCCAGACTTTGCGCTTGCGAGCCTTCTCTTTCGAGAGGATGACAAGGCCATGCTGGTCCTCGGCGGTCTCGAGGAGAACCTCGACTTCGTCGCCGATGTTGACGACGGGAAGACTCGTGTCTTTCGGCTCGGGGGGCTCTTGGCCTTCCTCGAGTTCAAACTCGTCTTCGTCCTCGTCACGGAATTCGCGGAGAGGGACTTGGCCCTCAGACTTGAGTCCAACGTCGACAACGGCGTAGTCGCCGATGATGTCGACCACAGTGCCTTTGACGATCGTGCCTTCACGGATCTCGGGCTTGGCCTCGGTAGCGCCTTCAAAGAGCTCGGCAAAGCTCTCGTCGCCAAATGTTTGTAGTTCGGTCATGGTTTGGGTTGACTTTCGAGATGCCCGGATAGGAGCTGAGGCACCCATCGCGGATCCGTCTCCACCATTGGGGACGAACCCGGGTGCCTCCCGGGCGGAAGGCGGACCCTAGGGGCTTTGGCATCCCCGGTCAACTGGTGCCCAGGGGCACTTCTGTGGTCCTTCTAGCCCGCTTGAATGAGCGAGAGCAGGTGGTCGACGACCGCTTCGGGCTCCATGCTCGACGTGTCGACCCGGACGGCGTCGGGCGCTTGCGCCAGCGGTGCCGCCTCTCGCGTCGAGTCGCGCAGGTCCCGCTCCTCGAGTGCGCGCCGCACCGCCTCGACCGACGGGACGCCTTCGTCCCCCCGCGCGAGCCTCTCCTCGCGGCGTCGCCTGGCACGAACCAGCGGGGAGGCGGTCACGAAGAACTTGTGGGACGCGCCGGGAAACACCACCGTTCCCATGTCCCGTCCCTCGGCGACACAACCCCCCTCGCCCAGCGCCCGTTGCACCGAAAGCAACTCCGCACGCACGGCCGGGTGCGCCGAAACCTGTGAGGCACCGACCGTGATCTCGGCGGTCCGAATCGCCTCGCTCACATCCTCAGAGCCCAGGAACACCCGCTGAGGACCCTCCTGAGGGTTCTCGAAACGAATTGGAAGCGACCGACACAGCGTTGCGAGGCCCGCTTCGTCGTCCCACGCGATGCCATCACGCTCGGCCGCCCACGCCAGCGCGCGGTAGATGGCGCCGGTGTCGAGCATGCTCAATCCCAGGGCGCGGGCGAGGTCACGCGCGATGGTCGACTTGCCGGCACCGGCGGGCCCGTCGATCACCACCACTTGCCTCGCTTGTTCCCCGTCCGTCAAACCGCCGCGCATGATGCCAAAATTCCGCCGGAGAACAAGCCGCTCGGAGCGCTTGCCCGATCCGGCGGAGTCGGGCAGCGTTGCGGCCATGAACCGGTCGGTCCTGCTGCGTCGCGCTGCCTGCATGGTGGCAGCGGCCCCTGCCCTGCTCGTCGCTTCGGGATGCGTCACGGTCACGCCCGCCCAGCGGGCCAACCTCAGCAAGCCCGAGATGACGCCGAGCTCCGACGCGGACGAGGAGAGCTTCCACACCCACATCGAAGCCGCGCGTGAGGGAAGCATGGGCGGGCACGGTGCTGCCGGGGGCGGATGCGGGTGCGGCTGAACCTCTGGCTGTGGGCCTTCGTGCTCGTGGCTTGGTTCCTGCCGGCCGCCCACGCCCAGGCCGAGGACCGGGTCACGCTCCGCGGAAACTACTACCGAGAGCAGTCGACCCGGGTGCTCTCACCCGAGCTGAAGATGACCGTCGACGTGCCCGACGAGCGGTTGACCCTCGGCGCGGCCTACCTTCTGGACGCGGTGACTTCCGCCTCGATCGCCACCGGCACAACCGCGGTGACCGGCGGCGATTTCTCGTTCACCGAGATCCGACATGAAGCCACGGTGAGCGCCGCTTCCCGCCTCGAGGACTGGCAACTGGGAACGTTCTTCCGCTACTCCACCGAGACCGACTGGCAGTCTCGCAGCCTTGGCGCCAGCCTCGGCCGAGACCTGCGCCAACGTACGATCAACCTCTCGCTGTCCTACGCCTTCAACTTCGATCGCGTCTATCGGATCTTCGACGGGATGGGTCGCCGCCTGCCGTGGTGTGGAGGCAACGCGGAGCTGGGCTGTCGCGACGGGGGCTTTGGGGAGGGATCCAACCTCCTTCGCACCCACTACATGTCCGCCGGCTACTCGCACATTCTGACCCGCAACCTGCTTTCGATTCTCACCGTCGAGTACGCCAACGCCCAGGGGCCGATGGACAACCCCTACCGCGGCGAACAGCTGCCAGGGATCGAATTCGAGAAGCACCCGCTGAAGCGCAACCGGGTCACGGTGTTCGGCTCGCTGCGGTACTACCTGCCCGTTGCCAAGATCACCCTCGAGCCCCGCTACCGGTTCTATGCCGACGACTGGGGCGTGAAGGGCCACGCGATCGACCCGCGGGTGCATATCCGGGCCACAACCAACCTGCGCATCCGCTTCCGCTACCGCTTCTATACCCAGTCCGAGTCCTTCTTCTTTCGGGACGACATGCAGTACATGGACACCGACGTGGGCTGCTCGCGGGACACGCCCGAAGGCTGTGCCAGCGCCGACGTGAAGGTGGACGATTGGCGCTCCCACACCGGCGGCGTTCAGCTAACCTACGGCCTGGATGCGTTGGCGGCGAAAACAGGGCTGCAGTGGCTCGACGGTGCCTGGTTGCAGGCGACGTACAACTACGTCCACCAGACCAACCGGTTCGGGCCGATCCGTGCCCTGGGCAGCCTCTCGTATTCGATGCCGTTTTAGCGCCTGGGCTCTGGGGTGGAGCGTACTCGCCCCGGTGGGTTGCGGTGGTGGTGGGCCTGCGGGTCCGAAGGACCAGACCCGCGACGTCCCAGACGAGGTGGTGGAGATGGTGGCGCAGCGCGACGCGCTGTCCGATGCGGCGGCACGCGAACACATCCACGAGGTTGCGTTGCTCGCCGAGGCCGCCCGGGCCGAGCAGGACAGTCGCGTCGATCCTCCGCCGCTGCTCACCGAAGCGCGAGAGCGATTCATCCGGCGCGGCGCGCTGGCTCGGCTGTGGATGCACGACGCCTTCGAGGCCACCCACGGCGTCGGTGACATCGCGGACGACGATCCCATCTTCACGCGGGCCCTGGCTTCTCCCAAACACGTGCGTCCTCGCCTCTCCATGCTGTGCCAGGTCGTCGCCGTGCCGGCGGGCTTCGACGACCGGGAGGCGATGCTCGAGCGGGCCAAGGATCCTCAGTGGCAGGCCACCGCCAAGACGCGGATCGACGCCATCGCAGATCGCATGCAGCGGTATGTGCGGCCCGAAGACCCGCAGTCGTGTCGCCTGATGGGCAAGCTGATGCGCTACGAGGACAAGGACGACGGCGTGGTGAAGCTCAGCGTCGAGTCCAAGGCCTTCGACCTCGATGCGTGCGTGCGTGAAGACCTCAGCGGAGCGTGCCTCGAGCCCAAATGGGCTCAAGAGTGGGTCGACAAGGTCCGCCCGCACACCGAGCCGGGGTTCATCGAGCCGTTCCGGACCCGCTTCGGGTACCACGTTGTGTTCCTCGTCCAGGTGCTCGAACCAGCACCGGCGGAGGACCCCGCCACCATCGCGGCGACGCGCGCCGCAATCCTCGGGCCGTGGCGGGCAGCCTCGTACGACCGCGAGCTCGACGCCCTGCGGAAGAAGTGGGCTGTCAAGGTCGTCACCGGCGGCGGGGCGCTCCCGTGAGCCGAGTTGCGCACACGGTCGAGTCGCGCCTAGGCACCGAGTTCGGCGAAGCCTTGCGGAGCATGGTCGAGCGAACCCCCGGGGCGTTCGCTGGCGTGGTGAGCGACGATCAGGGCCTGGCCATCGACTACGCCCACGTGCCGTCGCGGATCGAGGGGATCGATGTACAGCTCCTGGGTGCGCAGCTCGGCATGCCGCTGCTCCGGCTCCACCGAACGGCCGCCGCCCAGGGCATCACCGCGCCGATGGTGATGCTCGAGACCTGCACCCACAACCTCGTCGCGAGTCCGGTCAGCGACGCATTCGTCGTCGCGATGCTGCTCGATCGTCGCGCCAACCTCGGGGTCGCGCTCTCGGCGTTCGCTCGCAGCCGCGATACGCTCGAGGCGCTGCTCGCTTGAGACAACCGGCCACGGTAGGCTGACAACGATGCAGGTGCCGCCGAAGCCCGAGCCTCCGGCACGCCGCGGCGTGGCCATCAAGCTCGGCTTGTCGTTGCTCCTGGCGGCAGCGTTTGTCCTCGCGCTGCGCCCCTACCTCGACACGATCCCGAGCGACCTGTCGATCTCGCCCGCCGTGATCGCGCTCTACTTGGCCTCGCTCCTTCCGTATCACCTGCTGCGCGCCGGTCGATGGCGGATGCTGCTCGCTCCGCTGGGTGGAGAGCGACTCCCGGGCCTCGCAGAGGTCACCCGCATCGGACTCGCCGGCTACATGTGGATCGCGCTGATGCCGTTTCGGCTCGGCGAGTTTGCCCGCCCCGTTTTCTTGGCCCAGCGCAGCGACCTCAAGGTCAGCACGTCGCTGGGAACGGTCGCCATCGAACGAGCGGTCGACGGCGTGTTGGTCTGCGCGCTGTTCTTCATCGCGATGGCATTCGCGGAGCCCCAAGGGGACACGCAGACGTTCTACATTGCGAGCATGGCCGTGATGGCGGCGTTCTCCGGAGCGCTGCTCGGCATGCTCGCCGCCGCGCGCTGGCCCGGCCCCATCGCTGCCATGGCCCGCTGGGTGTTGCAGTGGTCCCCCAAGTTCGCCGACTGGGCCGAGCAGACCATCCGTGGGGTGGCCGAGGGTTTTCGCGCCCTGCCCAACCCCGCGGCAATCACCGGTTTCGTCATCGTGAGCATCGCGTACTGGCTCGCCAACGCCGCGGGAATGTGGATCCTCGCCCAGGGGTGCGGGCTCGCCCTCACTCCCTTTGAGGCCATCGCCACGTTGGCGATCATGAACCTCGCCCTGCTCATCCCCGGCGGCCCGGCCCAGCTGGGCGTGTTTCAGACCGGAGTCGCTGCCGGGCTGCACCTGTTCTTGGACAGCGATTCTGTCCTGACCGCCGGCTCGACCTTCGCGTTCTACCTCTACGTCTGTCAGCTCAGCACGATCGTGCTGCTGGGGCTGGGCTCGCAATGGAGCCTGCGTTTGGACTGGAGAGCCGCCCTTCGGATGCCTCGCGGCGAGAGCCCAGATTCGCGATCAGAATGAGAACACCCTGTTCAGTTTTCTCTACGTCGCGTCCCGGCCTCGTTGGCGTACTCCGCCAGCATGAGACGCCACGCTGCCGTCCTCGTAGGGCTCCTGGCCGCGAGCTGTACCCTTTCCCCAGAGGATGATTTCGACATCGGGTTTGGTGGTAGCTCCCAGGACGACGGCAGTGGGGCCGCAGGCTCAACAGGCCCAGACCCCGCCGCGGATCCTTCAGCCAGCGGAACAGGTGAGATGTCCTCGACCGGCTCGGGGGGAGATACAACCTCGGGCGAAAGCGGCGGTTTCACGACCGGCTCCGACGAGATGCCCGAGACCGGGGGCCTCTCAGGCTCCGCCGGGGACGACGGCACGACAACGGGAACTGGGAGCGCCTGCCCCAGCGAGTCACTCGAGGGTTCGACGTCCGGTACCACCTTGGGCCGAACCAATACTGCATCGGGCTCGTGCGGAGGCGACCAGGCTTCCGACCAGGCTTTCGAGTTCACCGCAGCGCAGGACGGGAACTACACGTTCAGCACCGATGGCTCTGACTTCGACACGGTGTTGTACGTCCTCGACGGCGAACAGTGCGGAGGCCCCGAGCTCATGTGCGACGACGATGGCGGCGACTCGACCCAGTCGCGCGTGACGGTCGCGCTCATCGAGGGACAAGCGGTCGTCGTCGTCGTGGACGGTTACAGTGACCAAAGCGGCGCCTTCACCCTGACCACATCCTCGCAAACCGCAGACGGGTGCAACCCAGCGGTCCTCGGAGATCCTCTACCGGTGAGCGAAGGCGGACTCACCAGCGGCAGCAGCCACGAGGAAGGTTCGTGTGGAGGCGCCGACGCACCCGAGCTCGTGTTCGAATGGACCGCGCCCGAGGCGGGGACGTACACGATTCACACCACGGGCTCGGATTTCGACACGCTGCTCTACGTGCGTGACCACAGCTGTATCGGCGAGGAACTCGGCTGCGACGACGATGGTGGCCCGAGCACCCAATCGTCCCTCACGCTGGCTCTCGTCGCGAACCAGAACATCGTCATCATCGCGGACGGCTACAGCGACAGTTCCGGGACGATCGTTGTGACCATCGAGTCCTAGAGAACCATCGAGTCCTAGAGAGACGAACCGCTAGATCCCATCCGCCAGAGCACGCCTTAGCGGTTCGTCTCTCTAGTCCCTCGCGCCCGGAGTCCGTACCGGGTTTCGGCGCGCGCCCTTCGGGGTGTGGGGCCCCTCCGAAAGCAGAGCGGACGTCACAACTGCGGTCCTCGCAGCGGTCACGCCTTCTCCAACGCGCGAATAAAAAGTAAGCACTCACCCGGATTCCACCGAAAATGGGGTGTCCAACCCTCGGTTTGGCAGACTGCACTTGGGTCAATTCAGGGCGCCTTCAGCGCATCATGGGCATCCACCTGCTGGCGCTCAGCGCCTGCGGCGACTTCGCAACCGCGCAGGAGGACACGGACGGCATCGGATCCCTCAGCGACTCCATGACCGAGAGCGACACCGAGTCCCCCAGCACAACCGAGTCCCCGACGAGTGACCCGACGCTGGCCTCGGGCACGGACTCCGACGGCACGGACTCCGATACCGAAGAAACCGAGACCGGCTCAGCCTGCCTGGGCGAAGAAAACGCGTGCGGCGGTTGCGATGAGCTCCCGCAGACCCTGGGTGAGGCCTGCAACGAATGCGACGACCTCGCGTGGGAATGCGACGGCGAGAACACCGTCGTGTGTGGGGGCTTCGATCCCAACGCGGAGCAGTTCTGGCCCGACGCCGACAGCGACGGGTACGGCGACGCGAACGACGACGGGGTCCGCACGTGCGGCGACGCGCCTGAAGGCTGGGTGAGCAACGATGCCGACTGCCTCGATGACAACGAGGACGTCAACCCGGACGGTATCGAGGTCTGCAACGGCCTCGATGACAACTGCGACAACAACATCGACGAGGGCCCCACCGAGTTCTGCGACGACGTGTGCTGCAGTTTCGAGTTGGTCTGTGATGGCACGGCCTGCGTCCCGAAGTGCGAGGACGACAACGACATCTGCGGCGCCGACCTCGACACATGCTGCGGCGACGGCGAAGTCTGCTTTGCGACCACGTGTGTGGTCCCCGGCGACGACTGCGAGTTCACCGAAGAGTGCCCCGTAGGCCAGATCTGCGCGCAGTCGACGGGCCAATGCGTGCCCGAGGACGCCGCCCCCGACTGCGAGTTCATTCCGCCGGTCGGGGAGTTCGAGCCCGTGATTGGGGGGCAGTGGACCGCTGCCGACACGGCCGTGGACCCGCAGCGCAACGATGTGGTCGCGACGCCCATCGTGCTCAACTTGACCGATGACAACGACGACGGACTCACCAACAACAACGACACACCCGATATCGCGTTCCTGACCTACGACCGCCAGGGTGATGGGTGCTGCAACCGCCGCTCGACCCTTCGCATCACCAGCGGTCAACCCGAGGCCGACGGCTCGATGCTCGAGTTGGGTACGATCAACGAAGCCCTGTTGGCCGATGGGTACCGGCTCACCAACGACGCGGGCATCGCCGGCGCCGACCTCGACGGTGACGGGGTCCCCGAGCTGGTCGCCCTGACGCTCAACTCCAGCAACCAGCCCCAGGGCACCGCTGCGTTCCGTCGCACCGAGGCTGACGGGAGCGCGTGGGAGCTGATGTGGCACAACCAGACCTACCCGACGTGGAACGTGCACACCCGTGGCGGACCGATCGCGTCGATCGCCGACCTCGATGGCAGCGGCACGCCCGAGGTCATCGTGGGGAACATCGCGCTCAACGGGCAGGACGGCTCGTTGCTCTGGGATGGGCTCGCCTCCACAGTTCCTGACGGACAGGCCGCTGCCGGCGTCGGCAACAACGGCTTCCTCGGCCCCTCGTCTGCGGTCGCGGATGTCGACCTCGACGGCAACCTCGAGGTCGCCGCCGGCAATACGCTGTACGACCACGAAGGCAACATTTTGTGGAGCTACGACTACGGCGCCACCTCCAACAGCGCATGCCACAACGGCACGTCTCTCACCTGTGATGGATTCACCGCGATCGCGAACTTCGATGACGACGACGAGGGGGAGGTCGTCATCATCCGCCTCGGCGAGGTGTTCGTTCTCGATACGGATGGGACGGAGCTCCAGCGCGTCCAGCTCCCGGTCATCGACTGCGCGTACAACGAATCGGGACCACCGACGATCGCCGACTTCGATGGCGACGGCCAGCCAGAGATCGGAACCGCATCGGCCGACTACTACGTCGTCGCCGACCCCTACGAGTGCACCGGCGACCCCCTGCCCGACACCTGTGTCAGCGAAGGCATCTTGTGGCAGGCGGTCAACCAGGACTGCAGCTCGAGGGTCACCGCATCCAGCGTGTTTGACTTCGAGGGCGATGGAAACGCCGAAGTGGTCTACGCCGACGAGAACGACCTGTTGATCCTCGATGGTCGGACCGGCGCCGTCATCCGAACGCTCGGCCCCCACGACAGTCACACCCGTATCGAGATGCCGGTCATCGCCGACGTCGACAACGACGGCAACGCGGAGATCATCGTGGGTGAGAACACCGACGAACAAGGCATCGTGGTCTGGGAGGACGCCTCCGACAACTGGGTGCGGACCCGCCGGGTCTGGAACCAGCACGCCTACTCGATCACCCACATCACCGAGGACGGCACCGTGCCGGCCGCCATGGAGGTGAACTGGCTCAACGAGCGCTTCAACAACTTCCGGCAGAACGTCCAGCCCGACGGCCTGTTCGCGGCGCCAGATGCTGTCCTCGGGGGCAACATCTGCACCCCCTTCGAGACCGCCGATGGATGGGAGGTGCAGCTCTCGGTGCTCGTGCGCAACGACGGCGCCTTGAGTATTCCAGCCGGTACCGACGTCGCCATTCTCCTCGACGACGGGATGAGCACCACCCTCCTGCTCGAGACGCAGACGAGCATTGAGCTGGCGCCAGGACAGTTCGAGGTGCTCAGCCTGACCGTGCCCCTGCCCGCCGATGTCGCGCCGCCCGTCACGATTCAGGCCATCGTCGACCCCGGCTCGGTCGACTCGCCCAACGGCGCGATGAACGAGTGCAACGAGGACAACAACCTCGCCGACACGCTCTGCGCGCTTCCTGGCTGAGCCTGATTTCTATGCACGACCGTGACGTTCTGCATATGAAGGACGCGGCGACCGGCCGACATCGTTGACTTTGTCGGCAGGCTGCTAAGATCCAGGTGTGGTCCGGTTCTCGCTATCGCTTCTGCTGATGCTTGCCTCGGCGTGCACGCTCGAGCTGGACCCAGAAATCTCGTGTGGCGACGGGTATGTCGACCGAACCGCGGGCGAAGTCTGTGATCCACAGAGCCCGGCCTCGTTCGAGAACGCATGTCAGGATATCGACCCCTCGCGGACCGGAGTCTGCGACCCCACGACGTGCCGCATCGACATCCACGCGTGCCTACCCAGCTGTGGCAACGGCGAACTCGACCCCGGTGAGGAGTGCGACCCGGGGAGCGAGCCGCCGAGCAGCCCAGATGCCTTCGGGAGTCAACGTTCTTGCACCACGCTTACGCCCGACGATGCAGGCGGTGCGTATGTGGGCGGCGAAACGAACCGCTGCCGATCCGACTGCATGTGGGATCGCAGTCCTTGCCACCGATGTGGAGACGACCGCATCCAGGGCGAAGAGGTCTGCGATGGCAACTTGGATTCCGTGGAGCAGTTCGACGCCTTCTGCCTGAGCAACTGTGTGCCCCCCGAGGAGGACGAGCGCCCGGAGGCTGTTCGGTGCGGAGCCCGGTGCGCTTCCGACTGCCTGGGCTACGAGATCGATCCGGACGACCGCCGCTGTTGCATTCCAACAAACGACGCCTCCCACTCGGTGATCCCGTGCTGTGCGTTCGAAGAGAACGGTGTCTGCGTCACCGGCCTCGGCGGGGGCTGAGGCCTTCGCTACGCGTCGGGCTCTTCGTTGGACTCGCCCGCAAAGTAGCGGTCGACCACGCTGTGCCCAAAGTAGATCAGCGGCAGCGTCGCCAGAGCGATGAGAAACTTGTACGCGTAGTTCGTCACGCTCAGCTCCAAAACCTCGGCCGGCGTGATCTTGCCCGGCAGCCCGAAGGCAATCGTGTTGATCACGAACGTGTCGATGAACTGCGCGACCACGGTCGAGCCGACGGCCCGCAGCCACAGTAGTTGGTTCTTCGTCCGACGGCGGAGCCACACAAACACCGAGGCGTCGATCAGCTGGCTCAGCGCAAAGGCGACGATCGACCCGACGATGATCCACATGGACTGACCGAACACCCGGTTGAACGACGCATCGTCCACCGGGGAGATGTCGGCCGCGGGCACGAGCATGCACAGCCAGAGCAAGCCGAACGTGTAGACGATCAGCGCGATGGCCAGCAGTGTCAGCCGACGAACCGCTTTGGGCCCGTAGTACTCGTTGACCAGGTCGGTCGTGACGAACACGACCGGCCACGGGATGACCCCGATACTCATCACCCAGCCAAAGGCGGTGAACAGCTTCCCCCCCAGCAGCTCTCCCAATAGCGCGTGGGTGATGAAGACGCCCGCGAGCACGAAGAACACGAAGTCGCGCCGGGAAGACGGAGGCTGGGGACTCTCGCTCATGGATCCGCGGCAGGGTAGCGAACGATGGAGTCTGGCGCTTGGGCTACGCCAAAGGGGAAGCGTAAGCGGCCCTTCCGCCCCCCGTTACCCATCCATGACACGGCGCGCGACCTGGGGATGGACGCTTGCAGGCTTCCTGCTACTCGGCTGCTCAGGCGCCTCAACGCAAGCCGCGCCGCAGGTGCCCGAGGCACCACAGGCCTATAGTTTCACCCCAAGTCCGCTGCTCGAGCTCGCCCGCAGCGAACGCGAAATCCCGCCCGTCCGTCACCAATGGCTGCGCAAGCGCTTCTCGGATGAGCCCGCCGAAGACACCGTGGTCGATGAAGATGGGATCGTCCGAACGGTTCGCGTTCACCCGTTCCGGCTGGCCACGCCCGAGGAGCTGATGCGCGCCGCCTTGCGCCACGCCGAGTCCCGACGCCCACGCGAGCTCCACCCGACCCGGTTCTTGATTCGGGCGACCGGGGTCCGGGCCTCGACGCAACGCGGACGACGACGCGCCCGTCTGATCACCGACGACCACGACACCCAGACCGCCTCCTGTCTGGTTCAGGAGGCATCCGACCGCACCGACGTGATCCTTCGCGCCCCATCCGCCCTGGTGATCGAGGAGGCGATGCGGACCGGCCCGCTCAGCTACCGACTCACGGTCCGCTTCAGAGGAGACGACGCGCCCGAAGTGGAGGCCTCTCCTCCCGTGAACGAAAGCACCCAACGCTGTCTTCGGGAGGCGCTGACGCCAGGGCCCGGAGAACACCCCCGCCAGGCTCGCGTCACGCTGAGCGCATTCTCGCAGCGAGCCTACGGGCACAACAGCGGCGGCGCAGGACACCAACGTCTCGCAAACGAGGCCGCGATGCTGGGCTGGATCGAACTCGAGCGGGGCGCCCTCGAGGAAGCACTCGCGTACTTCGAGGACGCGCACTGGCTGTATCACCGGCCCGAGTACGAGCTTCTGCAGGCGATGGCGCTGCAGAAGATGGGGCGACCGAACATGGCGCTCAAACGCTACCGCGTGTTCGTCGAGGCTCGACCCGATGCGCCCGAGACCCCCATGCTCCGGGAGCGCATCGCGGCTCTCGAAGCAGAACGCCCCTAGTACCTCACGCCTGAAGTCCGTGCCCTCGGTTGGTCAGGCCTGCGTTCGGTACCGTCTATCCCTCCCGCTGCGCATCCCTTCGGGACGCTTCGCTCCCTTGCTCCGAACTCCTCCGAGAACCCGGAACGAACTTCAGAGCTGACGTACTAGTTGTAGGCGAGTTCGACGGCCTTGCGCAGGTTGACCGAGACCAGCTTCGAAACCCCGCGCTGCTCCATCGTGACCCCATAGAGCCGGTCGGCTCCTTCCATCGACACCTTGTTGTGGGTGATGAAGATGAACTGCGTGGTCTGGGCCAGCTCGCGCACCAGGCTGATGAAGCGCCCGACGTTCGCATCGTCGAGCGGGGCGTCGACCTCGTCCAGGATGCAAAACGGGCTGGGCTTGATCAGGAAGATCGCGAACACCAAACTGACCGCGGTCAGTGCCTGCTCGCCGCCGGAGAGCAACGCCAAGGTCCGCGGCTGCTTGCCCGGAGGCCGCGCCTCGATCTCCACGCCGGTCCCCAGGAGATCGGCGGGGTCGGTCATCTTCAGGTGGGCGCTGCCCCCCCCGAACAACCGAGGGAACAGCTGCGTGAACCGCTCGTTGACCGCATCGAACGTGGTCTTGAACAGCTCCTTCGTCGTCCGGTTGATCTTGTCGATCGCCTCTTGGAGCTGGTTGATCGCCAGCTCGAGATCGTCGCGCTGGTGGGTCAGATACTCGAAGCGACTCGAGACCTCTTCAAACTCGTCGATCGCGGTCAGGTTGACCTCACCCATCCGGGACAGGATGCGCTTGAGTTCCTTCTGACGTTCCCGCTCGGGGCGGCCGGCCAACGGACGGTCGTGATAGTCGATGAGGATTTCGGGCAGGAGCAGGTCGAACCGGTCGCGAACGTCGGCGAGCAGGTGCTGGCGCTCGAGGTTGATCTCTTGCAGCCCCAGCTCCACCTCGGCCACCTTGGTGCGACGCTCGTCGAGGTCGCCCCGCAACGTCTTCATCGAGGTCGACAGTTCGTCGATCCGCGCCCGCAGGCCTTCGAACCGCTCGCGAGTCTGGTGCATCGTCTCGGTTGCCGCCGTGCGCTTCTCGAGTAGCTCGGTCCGCTCGGTGGTTGCCGACTCGCTGGCGGCGTCCAACTCGGCCACCCGGCGTTCGGACGCCGCGGCGGTTTCTTCGAGCCGGCCGATCCGCTGGCGCTCGGCATCGGATTGCCTCGCGAGCCGCTCGAGGGTCGCATCGAGGGCATCGCTTTGTTGCTGCCACTTGGCCAGCGAGACCTTCGCCTCGGTCAGCGCGGCGGACAACCGGTCGCGCTCCTCCGCCAGGCTTTGTAGGGACGCCTCGCCGGTCGAAGCCTCGGCCTCGAGCTCGACGACCCGCATTTTGACCGGAGCGGATCGACTCGGTGAGCTGCTCGATCTCCAGCGAACGCTGGTCGATCTCGCGGCGCAGCGCGTCGGCCAGAGCGGTCTTCGCCTCGACCTCTTCTCCCAGCCGCTGCACCTCGGACGCGAGCTGCGTGCGCTCGGCTTCGGCCTGGACCCGTGCGGTCTCGGCCTCGAGGACATGCGTCTCGGATTGCTCCCGCTCCGCCTCGACGGAGGCGAGTTCTTGGGCCAGGGCCAAGTGCCGGCCACGGGCGGACTCGAAGCTCTCATCGAGCGAGGCGAGGATCTCCTGGAGTTCGCGAATCTCGCGTTTCTGCTGGAGCAGCGCGGCGTTGAGCGCGGTCGGAGAACCGCCAACGACGACGCCGGTAGGCTCCACCCGGTCGCCCTCGAGGGTGACGAGCGTGGTCTTCCCGGTCAGTCCGGCTTCCCACAACGCGAGCGCGCGCTCGAGGTTTTCGACCACCACGGTGTCGCCGAGCAGCGCGCCGCCCAAGGGACCCAAGTCGCCGCTGACCTCGACGAGGTCGGCGAGGCGGCCGAGCACACCGGCCTGTTCGGTGAGCGGCAACGGTGCCGGCGGCCCCTCTTGCGAGGCACCCGGTCCGTCGCTCTCGTCGGAGAGGTCCAGCACCTCGAACGGGCTCTCCCCGGTGGGGCCACTGATGATGGCGCTCTCGTCGGGGCGGTGCCATCCCAGAGGGACGCCCGGCTGCAAGTCCACGATGGTCCCCGCATCCTCAGGCGCAATCTCGGCGAGCGAGCGGCCATGTTTGGGGACAAACGTCGTCCGGCCTTCCTGCTCGCGCTTGAGCAGCTCGACCCCTCGCGCACCGATCTGCGGACCGTCGACGACCACGCCCTCGAGGCGGTCCCCGAGCACAGCGCTGACCGCAGTCTCGAGGTGCTCTGGCGCGTGCACGTAGTCGGCGAAGATGCCGTAGACCGCCTGCGACGCCCCTGGTGTGTCCTGGCCGCTGACGCTGCCATCCGTGTGTAGCTCGGGCGCGAGCTCGGCCCGGTGTTCCATCACCAGCTGCACGCCGCTGTCGCACCCGCGGTAGCGGTTCTGAATCTCTTCGAGAGACTGCAGCCTGGACCGGTGGCGATGAACCTCGGCCCGCTTGGTATCCAACTCGACTTCGGCCGCCGCCACCTGCTCGCGCAGGCTGATCCGAGCGCGGTCGAGTTCACCGCGCCGGGTTGCCAACGACTCGAGCAGCTCGGCGGCAGCGTCCGCCGCCGTTGCGGCGCGGGCGTGCAGCTCGGTCGCACCGGTCACGGCCTCCCGCTGTCCCTGTGCCGCGGTCTGCAGCTCCGTGAGGCGCCCCGTCGCGGCATCCTTGGCTTCGAGGTGTGACTGGTGCCGCGCCTGCGCACCCGCGAGGGCGGAGCGCCGCTCGCCGGCTTGGACCTTGGCCGATTCGATCCGGCCGCGGGTCTGTGCCAGCACGCGCTCGGCATCGCGGGCTTCGACCTCCAGGCGGTCGACCGCAGCCTGGGCAGGCTCGCTGTCCTCACCGGAGCGCAGTGCCGTGCGCTCGCCTTTCGTCGCATCGAGCTCGCCGTCGAGCCCTTCGAGGGTCCGAGTCGCAGCCTCGAGTTCGGCCCGTGCCTCGGTACCGCTGCGGGCCAATCCCTCGCGCTCTCGCTGCCGGTACTCGTTTTCGGCCTCGAGCAACCGCACCCGGTTGTCCAGGTCGTAGGAGGCCTGCTGGTGGTCGGAGAGCTGTCCCTCGACCCCGACCAGTTCTTTGTGCATCCCTTCCATCTGGGACTCGCGGGCCTCCAGAGATTCGCGGATGTCGCCCGTCTCGACGTCGAGGTTTCCGCGCCGACCTTCGAGGACGGCGCCGGTGCTGCCCAATTCGAGGTACTTGTGGGCGGCGGAGCACAGGTCGAGGTCGCGCAGCTCGGTCTTGTAGCGCTTGTAGCGTTCTGCCTTCTGCGCCTGACGTCGCAGCGTTCCGAGTCGAGCCTCGAGTTCGGCGATGACATCGGAGGTCCGCAGCAGGTTCTGACGCGTGGCGTCCATCTTCCGCTGCGCGGCTGCTTTCTGGGCCTTGAATCGCGTGATGCCCGCGGCTTCGTCGATGATGTGGCGACGCTCTTCGGGTTTGGAGTTGACGATCCGCCCGACCTGGCCCTGGGCGATGATCGAGTAGCCCTTGGTACCCGCGCCGGTCCCCATCAGCAGCTCCGTGATGTCACGCAAGCGGGCTGGGACCTTGTTGATGAGGTATTCGCTTGTGCCGTCGGCGAACAGTCGCCGGGTGATCGCGATATCCCGCGCGTCGAAGTGCGCGAGG
Organism: uncultured Pseudomonadota bacterium; assembly: GCA_913061055.1. Lineage (GTDB taxonomy): Bacteria > Myxococcota_A > Polyangia > Nannocystales > Nannocystaceae > CAJXVA01. Next base: position 6,558 of record CAJXVA010000006.1, on the reverse strand, counting down.
TGGTCATCCCCGTTGTTCTCGAACGTGAGGGTGACCTCTGCCATGCCGCCGGGGCCTCGCGTGCTGCAGCCGGCGAAGATCACATCGGACATGCCGGTGCCCCGCAGATGCTTGGCGCTCTGTTCGCCCATGGCCCAGCGGACCGCATCAACGATGTTGGACTTGCCGCAACCGTTGGGCCCGATGACGCCCGTGACGTGATCGTCCACGAGGATCACCTGGCGGTCCGCGAACGACTTGAAGCCCTGAACTTCGACCTTCTTCAAACGCATGGCAGCAGCGGTTCAAGGGGTTAGCACCCCGCGGGTCACGAGGGGAAGACGGACGGACGCCCCGGGGATCTCGGCCGCGATCCCCGGGATCTCGCGAGATCGCCACGCAGATCACCTCTGCGGCGAGATCCGGAGATCGGCTGGTGTCGGCGACCCGGAGCTGGGAGATCGAATTCCGACCGCCCGGGGGATCTGATCGCAGATCTCACCGTGCGATCCCAACCCCTTGCGAGCGGGGTGCGACGCGGCGAAGCTGCGCGCACCGCCGCCTCATGGATCCCTTGCTGCTCATTGCCCTACTCGTGGCCGTCGTCGCGGCCGCCGGGTTCGTCATCCTCCGTCGGCGCGACCCCGCGCTCTCCGGCACCGTCGACCTCTCCCTGCCCCCCGCGCCGGGGGCCGACGAAGATGCGGAAGACGCTCCTGAGGAGGACGGCCCCCAAGCCCTGCCTGAACCGGTCGCGCGCCCCAAGGCCCCCCGTGATCAGGACAAGATCGCAGCGCGCTACCGCGAGGGTCTGGCCAAGACCCGCGGTGGGTTCGTCGCCAAACTCGCCACGCTCTTCCGCGGCAAACCCACGGTGGACGATGCCCTGCGCGACAACGTGGAAGAGGTGCTGTTCACATCGGACATCGGCACCGCCACCGCGCAGAAGCTGATGGACCGAGTCAGCGACGTCTTGGACCGGGAGGATGTCGCCGACGCCGACGCCGTGTGGGGGGTGATTCGGAGCGCTGCGCTGGAGATCGTGGATGTTCAGGCGCCGGCGCAAGACTTCGCCCCAGACCCCGCCCCGTACGTCCTGCTGATGATCGGCGTGAACGGAGTCGGCAAGACCACCACGCTGGGCAAGCTCGCAGCACGGCACGCCGCCGAAGGTCGCAAGGTCTTGCTCGTCGCCGCCGACACCTTCCGCGCCGCAGCGGTCGAGCAGCTTGGCGTCTGGGCGGAGCGGGTCGGTTGCGACCTTCACCATGGCGCCGATAAAGCCGACCCCAGTTCGGTCATCTTCGAGGGCATCGAGAAAGGCCGCGCCGGCGGCTACGACGTCGTGCTCTGCGATACCGCGGGCCGGCTACACACCCGCAAAGAGCTGATGGACGAACTCCAGAAGGTCGGGCGTGCGGCTGCGAAGGCCGTCCGGTCGGGCGTGCCGGATGCTCCCGACGGGCTCGGGCCCCACGACACCTTCCTCGTGCTCGACGCCACCATCGGCCAGAACGCGCTGGCACAGGCCAAGCTGTTCAAGGAGACGATGGACTTCACCGGCCTGGTGGTCACCAAGCTCGACGGCACCGCAAAGGGAGGTGTCGTCCTTGGGATCTGTGATGAGCTCGGCGTCCCGATCCGCCACATCGGAATCGGCGAAGGGATCGAAGACCTTCGCGACTTCGAGCCGCAGGCGTTTGTGGATGCCGTGTTTTTCGACGAAGACGGCGCCTAGCGCGCATTTCGGATCGGCAGGATCCGTCGGAACCTCGGCCTCTGTTCCGCGTGCCAGAGAGAGCGCGTTGAAGCCCTCGCCCCGATCCAGCCGGACCGGGGGCCCGCCTAGCACCGGGCGGCGCGCCGGCAAGCCCTGACAATCACAGCACATTGCCGCGCATGATCGCGCTCCCACGCCCCCGCGCAAGAAGACTCGCCATTGTCCCCAGAAGCCCCGAATTGTCCTGTTGTGACCAAAAATGCGCTGTGTTACGGTCCCCCCGCCCAATTGCCCCAGTGTCCTACCTCGGGGCCTATTTCAGCATGAGTTCGCGTCCCACGTCCCCCCGGACCTCGACCGCTCGCCGCGCCGCTTCCAATGAGCATCGCGATGCGCGAGTCTGCGCACGACATGTCGCCACACGCGGTGCATTCGGTGATACCGTGCGGCCGCAGCGCCTCGCGGCCTCTCCGGCCGGGCGGCACGAACCCCGCGCAACCCCCTCTCGAACGCCCACCCTGGGCAGCGTGAACTCCACTCGGGTGACCCTTTCCTTGAAGCTTACGAGCTCGAAGTCCACGTCCGCCAACCGGCCCATTCTCGGCCCAGCGGCATCCTCCTCGACGCGTATTTGCGCGTCGCAGTCAGCTCGGCGTCCGCGCCGGGCCCACGCGGATCTCCACTCCGCAGTCGACACGTTGAGGTGAGCAGCATGCGTCGCAACTTGTCCGGGGCCTCCATGGCCCTCGTCCCCCTTCTTTCCATCACCCTGCCCGCGTCCGCGCTGGCAGCCCCTCTCAGTGCAGGCAGCGCGGCGTGGACCACTCAGGTCCGCGTCCAGCCAGAAGCTGATGCCGAACCTGCGGGGGACGATGAAGAAGACCTGGTCATCATTGACGAGGGCGAAGAAGAGCCCCCGGCCGAAGGTGAAGACCCCGGCGATGGCGGTGACGCCGGAGTCGTAGACCTCGATCTCGACGATGACGACGACGGAAGCGTCGATGATGGCGCCACGCCTGAATCGACTGCCGACGACCTCGGCACCGAGGAGGACCAGATCCAGGCCGAGCGTGGCCTGATCACGGTCGTTCAGCGACAGCGCATGCTCAAGAAGAAGCGCTTCGAGCTGATGCCTCAGTTCGGGATCACGGTCAACGACCCGTACGTTCGTCACTACACGATCGGGCTCGACTTCAACTACTGGCTCAACAACCGGATGGCGATCGGCCTCACGGGAACGGGACTCCTCGGAGCCCGAACCCCGCGGTACGACAACATCAAGATCCAGGAAGGGTTGCTGCTGACCGCCAACCGTACGCTTTGGCAGGGCAGCGTCAACTTCACGTACAACCCGTTCTACGGGAAGATCGCCATCTTCAACCGCGCCCTACTCCACTGGGAGGGCGGCGTGGTCGTCGGCGGTGGTGCCCTGCAAACGCAGGTCATTCCCCGGTACGAAGCACTCCACGAGCCGTTCAGCACGGTCACTGGCGGAGGACACTTCGGTCTGGTCGGTCGCTTCTACGCGCCGAAGATCGACTGGGTGTCGTTCAACTTCGGCGTTCGCAGCTGGGTCTACGCAGACAAGCTCGAGCCCATCAACCGCGGCCCGGACAGCGACCTCATCGCGATGGGTGTCGGCGACGACCCGGCACTGGACGACCCCCAGGCTGCCAAGGACGCTTCGGACTTCCAGCTTGCGTTCAACGTGACGTTCTTCCTGGGCGTCAGCTTCTTCCTCCCAACCAGCTTCGAGTACAAGACTCCGCGCTAGGCCACACCGAAGAGGACCGACATGAACACTCGCAAAATCGCAACGTTCCTGGCTGTTTTCCTTGGCGCCGGTCTGTACGCCAACGAAGCCTCCGCAGCCAAGAAGAAGGGCCCGCTCGAGGGCGAGCCCATCGTTCGCAAGAAGATCCAGCTCCGGAAGTTCCGCTTCCAGCTCACCCCGTACGTCGGGATGTCGCTTTCGCAGCCGTTCGTACACATGGGGTACGTCGGCGCCAAAGCCACGTTCCACTTCGCCGACTGGATCGGTGTTCGGGGTACGTTCGGCTACGGCATCGTGCCGCTGGAATCGAAACTCCTGCGCGCAGTCAACAACGGTGGTCTACCGAGCGGCTACGCCTCGGGAACCACCGACCCCGACCTGCCGGTCAACCCCGCCAACCCCGAGGCGACGACCTGCGGCGGATCGGCTCCATGCCGGAACAACGGCGAGGTCGACAACCCGGCCCCGCTTCTCCACGACTTCCGCGCAGGTCTGGTCCGCGCCCAGTGGCAGGCATCTGTTGACGCCGTGTTCACGCCCTTCGCAGGCAAGCTTGGGTTGTTCTCGTCGATCTTCACCGAGTACGACATCTACGTCTTTGGTGGTCTCGGCCTGGTCAACTACGCCTCGCAATACGACGACGAGAGCACCTCTGCACAGAACGGGCTCTCCGAAGACGTCTCCTCCGCGACGTTCTGCAACGATCCCTCTCTGGGAGGCGCGCAGAACTCGGAGTGTCTGCTTCACCCGGTCCAAGCGGACACTGGCGTGAAGGTCGGCGGTAGCTTCGGCGGCGGCATCAACCTGTTCGCCGGCGTCCCCTGGGTCGCGATCAACTTCGAGATTCAGGACATCGTCACGGGCGTCAACCTCACCGGCCTCAACGCGACGGTCGACGACGTTCCGCCCCGCGTGAACGGCAGCGACCGCGACGTCTTCCACAACGTCACGTTCCAGCTCGGTGCCCGGTTCTACTTCCCCTTCAAGGCGAAGCGGACGGACTGACCCGGTCAAGCAACCGCATGAAAGGCGCAGCCTCTTCGGAGCCTGCGCCTTTTTTTGATCGCCAACACGCCACTGGCCGAGCGGGGTGCCGCGGAAGCCGGTCCCCCCGCTCAATCGCAGCCGGGCACAACACGGATGGAGTCGTCGGCCTCGACCTGCGTCGAGTACAAGCGTCGTTCGCTCTCCACCCCATCCGCATCGACGACCCAAGTCTCGAGGCAGGCATCGGTCAGGTCGACCTCGAGGGTCGCGATGAACGAGGTGCCCTCGGGCGCGACCGAAGCCTCATCCCCGCCCGCGGTGTCGACGATGCGCACTTCCGCGCCTTCATCGAACGTCCCCTCCAAGGCTCCGTGAACCTCGACCTCTTGTTGAGGCGCCTGCAACACGCTTGGCGGCGGCAACGGAATCGAGATCCCTCGATCACCGATCAGAACCGAACTGCGGTGCGCAGAGACGGGGGCCGGATCGTTGCAAGCTGCGGCAAGCACGCCAAAGACGAACAACGATGCGATCGAGCGACTCATCTCTCCCCTACTGATAGCAAACATCATACCGCGTTTCGTTGGCGTAGGTTCTTGGGCGTCTGCGACGCGGCATCCGCCGGATCCGGCAACCAGGTTGGCGCTTGAGGCCCCCGCCACGTCAACTCCGGTGCCCATCGAGTTCGAGACGCTTGAGTTTCTTCTGCAGGCCGTAGCGACTGAGCCCCAAGAGCTGCGCGGCTTGGGTCTGGTTGTTACCCGTGCGCTGCAGGGCCCGAGCGATGAGATCTCGCTCCATGCGCTCAACCCTCGGCCGGATCCGGAGGTCGTCGGGGTCGATGCCCTCCGGCTGGGCCGCACCCACAATCGCCGCCGAGAGGTCCTGCAACGCGACCGCCCCCTCGCACAAGGCGATCCAGCGCTGGACCTCGTTCTCCAATTGCCGGACGTTGCCAGGCCACGCGTACCCTCGCAGCGCGCGGACGACCGACGGCGCGAGGCGCAGCGCTGCGGCCTTGTGCCGGGCAAAGAAGTGCTCGATCAGCGGCAGGATGTCCTCCGGCCGCTCGCGCAGCGCGGGCAGGTTCACCCGCACGACGTTGATTCGGTAGAACAGGTCGCGACGGAAGGTCCCAGCCTCGACCATCGCCTCGAGGTCTCGGTTGCTGGCCGCGAGCAGGCGAACGTCGACCGAGCGCGGACTGGTCTCACCGATCCGGCGGACCTCGTTTTCTTGAAGCACCCGCAGCAGCTTGGTCTGCATGCCCATGCTCATCTCCGAGACCTCATCGAGAAAGATCGTTCCGCCGTTGGCAGCTTCGAACAAACCCGGCTTCGCCTTCTGGGCTCCGGTGAAGGCCCCACGAGCGTGCCCGAACAGCACGCTCTCCAGTAGCGTTTCAGGAATGGCGCCGCAGTTCTCGGCGATGAACGGTCCGCTGCTTCGGCTCCCCGCGTTGTGAAGGGCACGGGCGACCAGTTCCTTCCCGGTGCCGCTCTCGCCGTAGACCACGACCGGCACATCGGCATCGGCGACACGATCGATCAGCCGGAAGACGTCCTGCATCCTCGGCGCGCTGCCGATGATGCCGCGATAGCCATCGGTCGGTGGACTCTGTCGGCGCGCGTCCTCCCGCAGTGCCAGGACCTCGGCCTCCCGCTGCTCCAGCAGGGCCGCGAGCTGCTCCGAGGAGAGGGTCAGTGCCTCGGTCTTGTGCTCCAGATCCGCCAACGCTGCGGCGTGGGCAACGGCAAGGGCCGCCAGGTCGGAGAACGCCTCCATATGCGCGAGGTCATCCTCGCCAAAGTTTCCACGGCGCAGTCGGTGATCGACGTACGCAGCACCCAGGAGCTCGCCGCGAAACCGCAGGGGAACCGCGAGCACGGACCGGAGGTTGAGGTGACTGATGCTACGAGAGTCGTCGAACCGTTCGTCGGCGGCCGCGTCCACGCTGAGCACCGGCTCCCCGGAGTCCAGCACCCGGGTGATCACGGACCGCGAGTACGACGCGCCGTCCGATCCCTCGCTGAGCTCCCGAGTGACCGAGAGGTCGTCTTGGCCGGCCCGTCGTACGACGACGGCACCACGCTCGGCG
>CAJXVA010000005.1 GCA_913061055.1 uncultured Pseudomonadota bacterium | reverse complement strand
AGAGGGAGCGGGGGCCGGGAGGTCGAGACCACCGCCGGCTGCTGGGGGCCCGCCGACGTCGAGCTTCAACGACACGGCGCCAGCGCTCTCGAGCTTGACCTCACCGAAGGAGTCGGAGTCGAGCGCCGGCGGTCCGAACGAGCCGCTGTCCGCGGGTCCTGCCGGAGGTCCTGCCGGCGGTCCGCCGAAGTTGGGTTCTTCGAGCTCCTCGTCGGACTGGGCCGGGAGCCCAAACAGCGTGTTGTCCGGCGCCCCGTCCGTCGAGAACTCCGGCGGCGCCCCGGGGGTGCCCGCGATCGAAGTTCCGCAGCGGGGACATGCCGTCACCGCTGCGCTGGGGTCCAACTGATATCCGCAATTCGTGCAGTTCGCCATGATGTGCGACATGGGGGCCCGCCCCGCGGGCGACGATACCACTGTGGTGTAGCGCGCTACGGCCAAATCGGGGCCGGGGTGGTGCCAGAGCGGAAACCGGGTCAACCTCCCCGCGTGATCCTTCGCGACCCCGTGCATGGGCTGATCTCGTTCGAGGGGCCCGCCGAGTCGATCGTCAGCCGGTTGCTGGACACGCGTGAGGTCCAACGGCTACGCAGGGTGAGGTGCCTGGGGCCTGCGTCCCTCGCTTTTCCGGGCGCAGAACACAGCCGCTTCGCACACGCGGTGGGCTCGGCGCATGTCATGAAGCGCTACCTCGACCGCGTGTACGCGCTGTCGGAGGATCTACCCAAGGCCGATCGCGTCGATGAGGACACCGCCCAGGTGGCGTTGGCCGCCGCGCTCCTTCACGACCTCGGCCACGGCCCGTACTCGCACGCGTTCGAGGCCGTGCTGCCCCACCCGTTCAAACACGAGGACTGGACCTCCCGGCTCATTCTCGATCCGGACAGTGAAGTCAACGCCGTGCTTCGGCAGATCGATTCCGAGGCGCCCAGTCGCGTCGAGCGACTCGTGCACGGCGAGGGCGACATTCCGCACCTGTCGCGCGCCGTCTCCGGAACGTTCGATGTGGATCGTTGCGACTACCTGCTCCGCGACTCCCACATGACCGGCGTGCGCTACGGCGTGCTGGACCTCGACTGGCTTCTGCAATCGATGCGGCTGATGGTCGCTCCCGGGGAGGAGCGCGCACGCATGGCCGTCGACGGCGAGAAAGGTCTGACCGCGGTCGAGGGGTTCTTTTTGGGCCGTCTGTACATGTACCGGCAGGTCTACTTGCACAAGGCGGTGCGGGCGGCGGAGTCGGTCATGCGGGCGCTGTTCCGCCGACTCGACGAACTCGGACCGCAGCCGGGGACGCCCGTCGGCATGGCCACACTCTTGCGTGGCGATCAGCCAAGCATGGGGGAGTTTCTCGACCTCGACGATCACGCTTTCGAGACGGCGCTCAAGCTGTACTGCGACAGCGACGACGAGGTCCTCGCCGAGCTTGCCCAGCGTCTTCGCTACCGCCGGTTGTTCAAGACGCTGCGGCTCCGACACGACGTGCCGGTGCCCGAGGCCATGGCGCGTCTGCGCGAAGTCTTGGACGCGCATCACGATGGCCCCGATTATCTGGCCTCCGTCGACCGGGTAGAGATCGCGGCGTACTACGAAGACTCGCGCATGATGGCGCTCACCGGAGGTCGCCTGCAGCGGCTGCTGGACGTCTCCCCGGTGCTGCGGGGCCTGAGCAACGAAACCTTCGTCCACTATCGGCTGATCTTTCCGCCGGAGCTTCGCGAGCCGATCCTCGAAGCGTTCGCCGACCTTCGGTAGCCGCCATCATGACCGCACCATCCGACACTCGAAGCTTCGTCCTTCTCCAGACCTGCTACGACCAGGCCACGGTGATGACCGTGCAGAGCTTGTTGGAGGCTGAGGAGATCGAGGTGATCATGAAGCGGGTCGCCGACCGAAGCATCGAAGGCCACGCGCGAGGCCCGGCACTCGAGGTTCAGGCGATGGTGCGGCCGTCTGACCTCGCCAAGGCGCAGGCGTTGCTCGAAGCGTTCGAGTCGGCGGAGGTGGTGCCGACCGAGCCGAGTGAAGCGGAACCCGGCGACCTCTCGGTGCAGCAGTTCCGGGAACGCGTGCAGGACGGAAACGACGAGGACTGACGCCCGGCGCATAAAAAAGGAAGTCGACCGCCTCCGGTGATCGATCCGAGGCGTGGCGGGGCTCCCCTGTCATGACCGCAACGATTCCCGCCGGAACCTCCCTGCTCCTTCGCCTCGGCCTGGTTGCGGCGACGTTTTGCGCGGCCGCGTGTGATGCCGAGCCACAGGACTTGGACGACGAGGTCTGCGCTCCCGAGGACGGATGCGACGGCATCGCCGAAGTGCAAGAACGGGCCGCAGCGCACGCCGCAAACGTCCCGCCCGCCTTCACCTCCCTACGGCGTACCCACTCGCCCCCGAGCTACGGGGACCGCTTGGCGGTGGCGGAACGGACGAACCCGGTGTCCCCGACGCCGCTTCCGCTGGCTGCGAATCTGTGCGACCGGGATGACCCTGAGGTTGGCTACGTGGCGGACGACGCGGAGGGCTGCGGGGCGATCTTCTTCACCTGCGAACCCACCTGGACCGCCTTCGAGAACGAGTGCGGTTGCGGCTGTGAGTACACGGGCGCAACCCCGTATGGAGTCGGGCTTCGGGCGGAGTGACCGCTCGACTGGGGTCGGTTGCCTCCTTCGCCCAAGACCGTGGTCAGTCCCGACCGGACGCGGCGCTCTCAAGTCGCGTGCGGGGGGCTTGCGGGGGCCACCCAAACGCGCGGTTCGCTGATTCGCCGAATGGGAACGTCGGTGCAGATGAGCGTTTCGGACGGTTTTCTCGGAACATCTCAACTTCTTGTGATCTCTCAGAGCTGGTGACGGGCCTCCCTCTCGTGAACCGCTTGCGCCTGTCCTTCTCCGCCTCGCTGCTTCCCGCGCTTTGCCTGTGCGTCACAGCGAGTGCATGTGGCGACCCAGCCGACAATGACGGGCCGCAAGCCGCAACCGAGGCGGACGCTGGGTCCGAGTCAAGCTCCGGCGGCACCTCCAGCGGCGGCCAAGGCTCGAGCTCTGGCGACGGCTCGAGCTCTGGCGATGCCTCGAGCTCCGGCGACGATGGGTCGAGCTCCGGCGAGGTTGAACCCGCGCTCCCCGGGGAGATTGGGCTCGATCGGGTGACCCTCAACCAGGGCACCGGGGTGACGATCGCGGAAGCCGGTGCGTTTCTGAGCTTGAGCGCGGACGCCCCGAGGCTGGTCGCCGGGCGCCCGATGTTGATGCGCGCGACGTGGTCGTTGTCCGAGGACTGGGTCGGGCGCGAGGTGGAGGGGCGGCTCGTGCTGCATCAGCCCGATGGATCGGAGGAGACCCTCATCGATACGATGATGGTCGAGGGCGAGGCTGACCTCGAGGATCTGGGCGGCGCATTCCGTTGGTCGCTCACGTCCGAGCAGATGCAGTCGGGCACGGAGATCAGGATCGAGTTCGTCGATCTATCGGCGGCCGACGAAACCCCGGTGTCGTCACTGCCGCCGGACGGTGGGTTGGTCCAGCTGCCGATCCCCGATGCCACGCTCTCGATGCATGTCGTCCTGGTTCCCATCGCCTACGACGACGGAGCTGGCTGCAAGACGGTCGGCGACACGTCGGCCGCGACCGTGGACGCGATGCACGACGCGTTGCTTCAACAGAACCCGCTGGCGAGTCTCACGTTCGAGGTGCACGAACCGATCAGCGTCGTAGGCCCAGACGACAACCTCACAGAAGGCTTGATGCAACTCGTGGCAGCACGAACGAGCGACGGCGCGCCGCCCCAGGCATTTTACTATGGGGTCGTAGACAACTGCGATCCGGACCCGAGTCCGACCGGACGCGCCTATGGAATCCCCAGTGACCCTACGGCACCGAGCGCGGCATTCGACCGTATCGCGATCGGAGTGTGGGAGGGCGTCGAGCTCACCGCTCAAACGTTCGTGCACGAGATGGGGCACTGCCAGGGCCGCTACCATGTGTTTTGCCCCGACGCGCCGTCGGCTGGGGCCGACCCGGGCTATCCCGACCACCCCAACGGCACGATCATCGAGCGAGGCTATGGCATCCTCGACGGGCAGCTTCGCGACGCGAGCCTTCACGACTACATGACGTATTGCCCCGATCAGTGGGTTGGGGCGTACGGCTGGAACATGACCCACGCCACCCAGGTGGCGCTCGCCGAGGCCTACGGTGCGCTCGAGGGCCCACCGCCACCGGGCGACGATGTGTTGTTGGGCATGATCTCCCCCTCGGGCTATGAGCGCTGGATCGTCGTCCCCGGTCCCGCGGGGTTCGCCGCTGAAGTGGCCGAGAGCACCATCGAGCTGCGCCTGGGCGGGGAGACGTTGACCCAGCCTGGCACAGCGCATCGGGTCGCCGACGGTGATGATGTGGTGGTGATGGCTGCGTTGCCTCCGGGCGGGATCGAGGCGGCGGAGCTCCGCGAGTTGAGGCTCGCCGCGGTGCTTCGCTGAGGGCGGCCATGCGTCATCGCCAGAGCATGGGATGGCACCCGAATCCTCAGCGCCTCATGCGACCGGCCGGTGGACGAGCTCGATGCGGTTGCCGCTCGGCTCGAACACCATCATGTGCTTCGCGGGCCCGCCGTAGGACAGCTCGGGCGCGAACTCGATACGGACGCCGGGCATCTTGGAGAGCCGTTCGTACAGCGCGTCCAAGGCTTCGAAACTGGTGACCGAGAGCGCCAGGTGATGCAGCCCCACGTTCTTCCGGCGGTCAAAGCCGACGGCAGCATCGGGGTCCTCGACTTGCCACAGGGTGATCAAGCTCTGCCCGTTGCTCAGGAACGCAGCTGGGTACGAGGGGTCCTTGCCGCGGACCGTGTAGCCCAGGCCGTCCACGAAGAAGGCCGTGCTTGCGGCGAGGTCTTTGACCGCAAGCCCCACATGGTCGACGGCCGCCACCTCGGAGCGCGCCGCTTCAGCGGACACGGGCTCCGTTTGTGCGTCGGCGACACTCGCCTGCTCCGCAGTCGCGACCTCGGGCGCCGTCGTCGGTTCGAGCTCCGCAGCGCACCCGGCGAGACCGAGAGCCAATGAACACAGAAACGGGCCGATTCGAGGCATGGCGGACCGTAGCAGCGCTTTGTGTCGTCGGGTTCCCCAGCCGCCCCGCGGCAGCGGCGCACCCATCGAGTTTTTTCTTCAGTCACTCGCAATCGATCTCCGAGGCCCGGGTACTTCCACAGCGAGGCCAAGAGATGATGACTCAGGACAACGCAATCACCCGATTCTGCGACGCACTCGCCACCCTCTTCGGCTACGCGCCCCCCGTCACCGCGTCCATCCTGAGCCGCCGCCTCGAAGGCTGAGCAACAACCTTTCTTCCCCGATTCTCCATGAAGCCCCGGTCGTCCCCCGGGGCTTCGCCTTTTGTGGGGGGAGAACCAGTCTGGATGTGGTGGGGGGAGGCAGTCTGGGGAGAACCAGTCTGGAAGTAGTGTGTCGCGCCTCCGGAGCTTTGGAGACGGCACGCCGCTCAGATGAGCGGCGTGCCTGGGACACTTGGCCGACCCCTGTCCGGCACGGACGTAGAACCCTGCACCTGACGGCCAGGGTTGCGACGCTCCCCGGGGGCCCGAACCAACGCGAGCGGACGAGCCAAGGCTCGCCTCCTGCAAATTCTGATTTTCCTGCGACCTAGGCAGCCAGGAGCAGGTCCAGCGGGACGGGCTCCGTCAGCGCGTTGTGCCGCAGTCGCATGCGCACCGTGCCCGCCGGAAACACAACGTCTCGCTCGCCGGCGTTCCAGCGCGCGAGCGCTAGCCGATAGTCCACCAAGAACCGCCGGCGCACGCGTTTCATGGCGCTCCGCTGTTCTCGCGTCTCCGCCGAGAACGTCGGCTTCCGGCCGAACATCTCCTCCCCGTTCTTGGGCACCGTCGACCAGTCGATCGCCCGTGCAGCCTTCATCCCGAGCACCGGCTTTCCGGCCCGCTCGACCTGGATCTTTGCCTCGCGCTGCTCCAAACCCTCACGGATCTTCGCGCGGAGTTCCACATCGGAGAGCGTGGGCATGATCTGGGGCCGGTCGAGCATGAGCACGGCGGTCTCGGGCATCTTGGACCGGCTCGCGAAGGCGGCGCGGCCGGACCGTTGAGAGCTCCGGCGGTGTTTGTGCCGTTGCTTCTTCGACCAGATGCCAATGCGCGGCTTGGAGACGACGTACCGCTTGCCGTACGGCATGCGCAGTGAGTTGAAGCCCTTCCAGTGGGCGGTCTTGTGGACGATGCCGGCAGCGACGGCGTTGGCGAGGGTGTAGATGCAGTGCTCGAGGACCTTCTCGTCGCCGAGGACGGTTTGGATCCCCGGCCCATCAGCGAAGAACTTACCGCCCGTGCCGCGAATAGCGTTCAACTCGCGCGCGACGACAGCGTTGAGATCCTTGATGAAATCGCTGACGCGGCCGAATCGGTCGAAGAGCACGATGTGGTAGTGGGTCGAGAGGAACTCGAACTCGTAGAACTCCATGCCCCACTTCTCCCTGTACCTTTCGGACACCACCGCAAAGGCGTACCGGACGACGTGATTGACGCGTTTCTTGGGGACGAGGCGATAGCTGCGGTGCACGCAGCGGACCGTGACGTACAGGGTGGTGTCAGGGTAGAGGTTTCGTGGGGCCGACATTGCACAGCAGGGGTCGGCCGTGGGCGCCGGGTGTTGCACGAACAACGACTTCCAGACCGGTTCTCCTCCAGACCGGTTCTCCCCAGACTGCTTCTCTTCCCCAGAAAAGATGTCGGCGCCAGTGATCGATTCGACGTGCTCAGGGGCTACGTTATTATGCACTCCATGTATTGCAGATTCGTGGGTCCTCTTGGTCGCGCAACGCTCGTGGTCCCGCTGCTGCTCGCCGCCTGTGGTGACGACTCGAACGCGACCGGAGACGGTGGGACCGAGAGCACCACCGGATCCACGGGCGCGCCTTCGACGATGACGAGCACCTTGAGCGGACCGGCGTCGACGGGGACAACGACCTCAGGCACGACCAGTACAACGGATGCGAGCAGCTCGAGCAGCGAATCGGGCTCCAGCGGCGATTCGGGCTCGAGCAGCGATTCGGGCTCGAGCAGCGATTCGGGCTCGAGCAGTAGCTCAACTGGGGAAGAGCCCGTCGTTAGCATCTCTGCCCAGTTCTCGACGTTCGGCGGCGAGGCCGTTGCAGACGGCTCCTTCTGTTCGATCGATGGTTGCGTCCCGGTCGTTGACAGCGCCGCGACCCTCGAAGTTCCGCCGAGCTCCGATGTTGATCTGTGGGTCGAGCTCGACGGGCACGTAGAGCTACACTGGCAATTCACGTCGTTGGAGCAAGATGAGCTCTGGACCCTGATCGCGCCGACAGAGGCCGAGGCGGCCGGTGTCGCTGCGAGCGTCGGAGTGACGCAGCAGGACGGGCTCGGGACGGTGGTGCAGATCGTCATACCCAACGTCCCCATCACGCCGGCGATCGACACCGTGAACGCCGAAGGACCGTTCTTCTTGGCGCTCGACGGCGCCCCACTGGTCGGAGCTACCGAGATTCCGGTCGGGGGAGGCATCTATCTCTTCTTCAACGTCGAGCCGGGGAGCCACACCATCGCGCTTCCGGGGTGCGATGAGGGGGACCGGTTCTGGGGCATCTCCGGCAACGAAGAAATCGATACCGCCGTGGGGGCCGATACGGTGGTCGGACCCACCAACCTCGTTTGCCTTTGAGCTCGGGGGCGTTCGAGGGCAAGAGCGCGACGGAGCTGTTCACCAAGGTCAACCCGCGGACGATCTTGTGGCAGACCCCGTTCTGCCGTTCCGCTCGCAGGCGCGGCGAGCTGCTCGGCGAGCCCGAACGTCTCGCCCGTGCCAACCGCGAGCGCTGTCTCGAACTCACGACGGTGTGCTCCACCGAGCCGTATGAAGCCTGCCACGCCGCCGTCACCCAGGCATTCGCCGGCGAGTTCTTGGGCTGAGAATGCACCGCCCGCGCCTGCGTCTGGGTCCCGCCGGCGGGCGGGTCGTAGGCACAGCGGCGACCGGAGCAAGCCCCGGTCGCCGGACCCTCTAGCGGCAGTCGTACTCCCCGCGGTACCGAACACTGCAACCGCCGAAGTCGTAGATGAATCGGCCTTCTCGGACGACCGCGCGGAGGCCTCCGCAATCGCGTTTCGCATCGGTTTGGGCCATGATCCTGGCGCCGACGGTCGCGACGAAGAAGGTAATGGGGTCGCCACACTCGTGGTGGACGTCGCCGCTGTCGCCGATCACGGTCGCCCCGACGCCCGCACGGTGGACGTGCTGATCGTCTTCGGTCGGCGCTGTCGCTTCGGCGATGTCGGCGGCGAGCGCTTCGTGGTCTGCTCGGGTCATGGGCTCATCGAGCGAGGCAAGGTCGTCGTACCCGACCTCCACCATCAGGGCGAGGGCCTCGTCGGCGTGGGCGCCGGGTTCAGCTCCGGCTTGCACGAGCCGCTCGTGGATGATCCGGTGCCCGTCTTGAGGTGCGGTGTCGCAGCCGCCGGCGAGTACAGTGAGGGTGAAGGCGAGGGAGAATGTGGAGGTTCGGATGCTCATCGTTCTTGCTGTCACTGATGGAGCCCCGCGCCCGCGTGGATAGATTTCGACTGGCATCGAGGTGACATCACAGCTCGACGAAGCGAGTTGCTCCCTGGGCCTTCCTGCAGGAGCCGGGACCATCTGGACTCCAGTCCACGAAGGTGGGGGTTCATCGAGCATCCGATGGGCTTCGTGGACTCGGAGATTCGCTACAACATCGGCGGCAGCACCTGGGCGAAGGTTGCGGCATCGTCCATCCCGCGGATAGAACACCGGCTGAATCCCCGAGCTGGCAGCGCGACGGCGATTCGAGCCAGGCTCGTTGCGGACCGGCCGCGAAGGCGCCGCGGTGCGCTACCCTTCCGCGCCCGCAATGGTCCAACGCAACCGAAAGAAGCCGCGCTGCTACGGCTGCGGCCTCAAGCCCGAGACCTGCGCGTGCGCGTTGATGCCCACGGTCGAACTCACCACGCCGCTGGCGGTGGTCCAACAGATCCGCGAGCGCTCCAAGCCAACCAACACGGCTCGACTCTTCACGAAGATGGTGCCGGCGGTGCCGATCCTTCCGTTTGGCATGCGCGAGCCGTTCGACCCGACGCCGCTCGAAGATCCGGACATCGAGTACTACAACCTGTTCCTGCGGGATGACGCGACGCCGATCGACGAGCTGCCCGAGCCTTCGCCGGGCAAGCGCCGTGGCTTCGTGGTGCTCGACGGCACCTGGCATCAGTGCTCGCGCATGGCTCGGCGGGTCCCGCACGTGCGCGAGCTGCCGTGCGTGATGCTGCCGCCGGGCAAGCCCAGCATTTGGCGAGTGAGAACGCAGCATGACCCGCGCGGCGTCTCCACGTTCGAGGCGATGGTCCGGCTGGTCGAAATCGTCGAGGGGCCCGAGGCCGTGCGCCCCCTCATCGAAACGTTCGAGCTGATTACGGCCCGCCTGCTCTATCTCAAGGGCCGGCTGAAGTCGCCGGAGGTCCCCGCGGACTGGGATGCGGCGCTGGCCGAGGGCGAATTGCGGAAAAGCTGACCAAGTTCTGGGGCAGGGCTGCAACCTGGGGCTTGCAGGTCCGTCCTGCGTCACGATGCGTCGCGCGTCTCTGTCGACAGCCTTCCTTCTGAGCTTCGGGTGCAACGCGGGCGTTCCCGACGGCGCGGACTTTGGCTCCGGCGGCAGCGGCGTCGCGACGAGCGGCCCGGGCAGCGCCTCCGGTGCGAGCGAGGGCTCGGCGAGCCAAGGCTCCGGCGCCGAGGGGGGTTCCGATGGGGCCGAGTCCGGTGGCACGACAGGGGCATCCGGGGAGACCTCCGGGGCCAGCGGTGACGATCCTTCGAGCGACGCCGAGCCGTCCGCGGGGGCCGAGACCGGCGACGGGGACAGCGGGTCGTCGTCTTCGGGTGGCGGCGAATCTGGGGATGAGACCGGCGGAGACGACAGCGGCACGCCGGTCGGCGACGACCCCTGCGGCTTCCCGCTCGACGGGCCTTGGATCGAGATCGAGTACAACCAGGCAGGCGGCACCGCCACGTCGCCCTCGTGGAGCTACTCCGACACCCCGGGATGGGGCGAGGCTCAGTGGGCAGCATCCAACGCGAGCTGGCCCGAGGTCTGGGACCTGTATCAGAACATCAACGTCTCCAATGACCCGATCGGGGTTGTTGCGGTGGTCGGCGGTTCGGGGCAGCTGCAGTTGATGCTCGGGTTCGAAGAACTCGTGGGCTACGACTACGCGACGGTCTGCGTTGAAGGTCGCAGCGTTTCGACGTCGGCATCGGTGCAGTTCGACGCCTACAACCCGCTCACGGGCATCGGAAACTCCGCCACCATGGCGCACGACTGGAGCATGCACGCGACGGGGCTCGACCTCGGCTATGCGTTTGAGCCCGGCGGTGGCGTGCAGGCGGTGCGGCTCGATACGACCGGCGGGAGCGGGTCATTGGGGGTCAAGCGCATGCGGTTGATCCTGCACGGCGCGCTCTACTGAGCACAGCTGGCGCCGGCGCGAAATCGCGCAAGATACGACAACATGTCGTATTTGAAATGCGTCAATCTCTGGCGCATCGACAAAGTTTCCAAAGGGCTGAAACAAAGCGTCGGCGGCGGCAACACCCCGATCAGATGGCCGACCGAGCTTGCCGATTACCGCTGCGCACCGCGCTGTTCGCTTCCGTTGCAACGCTCCTGGCGCTGTCCGTAGGCTGTGGCGACGACGTCGGTGGTGATCCCGGCGACGACAACGGGACCGACACGGACGGTCCGAGCACATCACAGGGACCCGGGAGTGCCACGGAATCGACGACCGGGCCAACCTCGTCCACGGGCTCTACCAGCGTGAACCCCACCGGAAGCGGCCCGACCGATCCCACCGATCCCACAGATCCGACGGAGACCGGGACCGACACGGATACCGGAGGGGAAGAGCAGGGCGACCGGGTTGTGATGCGGACCGGTGAATTCGTGGGAGACGGCGAAGTGGGTCGGATCATGTCGTGGGGCATCGTCGATCAAGGCTTGGTCAATGCAGAGATCACGTGGGTCGAAGACCGCGCGGTACAAGGCGACGCATTGGTCCGATGGCACGAGGACGACGACACCCTCGAGGCGTTGGCGTCGCCCGAGGATCTGGTCGATGCCTTTGGCACCTCGCAACTCGAGACCACGACGTTCGATGCGACCGGATTCATCGCGTTCCAGAACGAGTCCAGCTGCGTCGGCATGTGGGCCGATGGGCTCGACGAGAAGATCTGCGCCTCCGATCCCGAGCTCGAACCCGGGGGGTTCCTTTCCCTGGATGGACTCTCGAATGGGACGGCGCTTGTAACCGTTCGACGGAACTCGCCCGACAATCCGAGATTCGAGTTCTATGGGGTTGATGCCATCGATCCGCGGGTCCGCTACTCGTTCCGCGGAGACTCCGTCGACAACGTGCAATGGGAAGAAATCGACTTCGCGCGAAACGGGGTGATCATGCCCTCAGGTGGCGTGCTGATGCAGGTGGCCGGCTCGACGCCGGAAGGCCGAGCCGCCGACGGCCTCCTCATGTCCGAAGCCGAGGGCACGGCGGAGGTCGTCACGCATCTCTACAGCCAGGGCGCGGAGGGATACACGGGGGTCTTCCCCGGCGCGCCGACGTTTCCTCCGGAGTTGCTCCCCAACAACGGGGTCGTCTTTCGCGCCTTGACCATGAACGACATGGGGGTTGTGGGTTTCACATACACGCCGACCGAACCCGACGGCACGCTCGTCGACAATGCGGGAATCTACAGCGTCGTTCCCGGAGAGACCGAGTTCAGGCTGCACCACAGCTTCGACGATGAATTGTTCACCGACAACGGACTCTCGCAGGTCGACGTCCAGGGAACCACGCCTGCCTTTCCTGCGATCGCGTTCGGGCTCACAAACGACCGCATGCTGGTGATGTCTGCTCGTCTCCGAGACGGCGGCGCTGGGATCTACCGAGAGATTGCGCGGGGCGAGCTCATCGATCTGGCGAGCACCGGAGCGCCGGCGCCCGACGACGTTGGTGTTCCGATGAAGGGGGTCACCTACGCCGATATCGGGAGCGTGGTCATCGCTCATGACGGTTCGATCATGTACACGGCGCGCATCGAGGGCCGGGGTATCGAGGCTCCGTTCTTCGGGTTGGGGGTGTGGGGCGTGGGTCCGAGCGACGGGTTTGAGCCGGAGCCACGACTGCTGGCGAAGATGGGCGACCCACTCCCGAGCGAGGACGGTGCGGAGGTCTTGGAGATCCGGATCGCGGGTCTACTCCTCCCGGACCAAACCGGCAGTATGGGACTCGGACTGAACCGCTCGCTGGAGTCGAGTTTCAACTTTCCGGCCTTCGGCTTGCAGGCCCACGGCACGTCCGGGTCCAGTCCAACGATTCGCCCTGGTGAGTGCGCGGACGGCCTCGTTCAGCTGAGCGACGGCGACACCGACGTCCTCATGCTGAAGGAGCTCGACCCCGCGTGCATCCCCGAGCCGTGACGTTGTGACGTGGGTGCTTCGAGACGGGCGCATGGATGGCGCGGTCTCGGAGGTTCGGTCGCACTCAAACACCGGGAACTCGGTTCGGCATCGCGGTTGCAGAGACAGCCGAGCATGACCGATCGCGAAGACACACCGACACCGGGATGGAGGGCCGTCGTCCACCGCTGGTTCGTCCAATACAACCCCCTGTACCTGATCAGCGCGGCGTTGGTGCTGGTGGGGGTGACGCTGCTGATGGAGGTCGCGACCGAACAGCGAGGCCTGTTCGGGCAGCTGTCGAGCACTGTGGTGGCCGAACTCTATGCGTGGGCACTCATCGCGAGCGCAGCGGTTCTCACCCGTCGGGGACTGTGGCGGCCGGCGGTGATGCTGGCGCTGATCACCGCGCTGTATCAGTGCGACCTGACGCTGCAGACGGAGCGCTCGGTGTATCTCGGGGTACCGGGGATGGTGGCAAGCGGCCTGTGGCTGATCAGCTTCGCGGCGAAACTGCGAGCTCTGGCTTGGGCGATGCAGTTTCGGCTTTCACGGTCGGCCCTGTGGGTCGCCGTGGCCGGGGGAACCGTTCAGATGCTGATCCCCTGGATCCTCTCGAAGGTTCAAGACCACATCGCGGCGCCGCTCCTTGCACTGATGGTGTTCTGGGTCCTGGCCGCCGGGCTGTGGACGTTCCGTCGCACGGAGAGCTGGAGTCCGCGCACGGCGTGGGGCGAGACGGTCGCCCGACGGGCCGCGCGCTTCGTGTGGGTTGGCTGGGCTGGTGCCCTGATCGCGCACGTGTTGTTCGTGACGGAGTACGGTCCGCCGGCCGACCGGGCATTCTTCATCCCGTTGGCGTTGGTGCTGATGACCCGGCGCTTCCGCACCGAAGAGCTGGTGTGGGGCTGGCTGGTCGCCACCCTGTTCTTGGTGGCGATGGTCTCACCGGCCCACTTCGCCACGACGGCGATCATGGCCGCGAGCGCGCTGGTGTTGCGGGCGCTGCGAGCACCCACGCTGGTGTCGCGCGAGGTTGAGGCGCAGGACCCCTACCGCGCCGTCCTCGATGTACCCACGAGTTGGTCGGGATGGACGCTTGCGCCCTCATCCCCGGAGGCGATCCGGCGGCTTCTTGCAGGCGCCTGGACCTGCCTCTACCTCGGGGTGTGGACCGCTGGATGGGATTTCGGACCGTGGCCCGAGCACGTGTTGTGGGTCGACACCTTGTTCCTCACTCTCACGGTGCTCGGCGCTTGGCGGAGCCACTGCGGTCTCGTCCTGCTCCCGGTGTGCGTATCGGTGCTTCACCTGGCTCTGGTGGAGAGGCTTGTCCCGACACCACAGTCGAACCTGCAGTGGGGCTTGGCAGCCGTCGGCGCAGGGTTCGGGTTGTTGGCAGTTGGGCTCGGGGTGTCGATCCGCCTGCGGCCACAGTCCGGGCACAGGGCGCCTTCGCGGCGGGCACCTGCAGCGCGTTAGGTCGTCCTACGCCCGATCGAGCTGCGCGCATTTGGCATGCGCGCCCCACCGTTCGTACACCGACCGTGCTTCGTCAAGGCTGCGGCGGCCGCTGGCCTCGTCGCCACGCGCCAGGTGGTGACGACCCGCCAGCTCGTGAGCGAGCCCTTCCTCGGCCATGAACCGCTCGCGCTTGGCATGCGCCGCCGCGCGGGCGTATTCCGCCGTCGCCTCTTCGTCGCGGCCCTGCAGCCTCGCGACCTCGGCTTGGATCAGATGGACTCGGTGGGCGTGGTTGTGTTCGCAGGCCGCGGACCAGACCTTGATCTGCTCGAGGTGCGGCTCAATACCTGCGATCACTTCATCGCGGTCGCTCGCATCGGGCGTCGTGCGGCCCAAGGGCGCCAGGGCAAGCACCTGCCGCAAGACCACGACGCTGTACGTCGCGACCGCGCCGTCGACATGCGCCAACCCCTTGTTCGCCCACTCGAGCGCCAGGTCGAGATCTCCGAGAATGAGCCGGACGTAGGCACCCATCGCCGCAGCCACACAATAGCCGCCGCGAAACCCGGCCTCTTCAACCGCCGCGACATGGGCGGCCTCGTCGTACGGCGGGTCGGTCTCGACTCCAGCGAGCATGGCCGCGGCCCCCACCACGGGTACCGAGCAGGTGAGTGCCGGAAGTTGCTGGTGGTAGCGCAGGATCGCGAGGTTGTTCGCACCGGTCTCGAGCACCATCGGCAGCTCGACGCCAGCGATGAGCCCGTTGAGGATCCAGGTGTGCAGGCCCCATGCCGCGTATTCGAGGTCGCCCACGTCGATCCCGAGCTGAAAAACGTGGCGCTCGGCCTCGACCGACTCCCGGAGCGGGTGGCTCCACGCCGTGACGTAGCAGGCGATGATATGCAGCGTACTCGGGCGCACCGCTCGATCATCGAGGCGATCGAGCAGACCCACCGAGAGCGCACCGACCTGCGCCGAGTGGTCCATCATGTTGCTCGCGTTGAGGACGAGGGCGAGCGCACCGAAACCATAAGGGGACTCGCGGCACAGGCCGTGTCCAACGGTCGTCGTGACCATGCTCGACACCAGGAGCGGCACGAGCTGCGGCTGAACGAGGTAGGCGCTGGACATCACCTCCTGTTGGATGCGCATCGCCGCGATCACCTGCGGGTCTTCACACTGCGGATGGGCGAGCAGAGCCTCGGCTCCACGTTCCTCGATGGCGCGAAGCGACCCGGCGATTGCGGCCTTCACGTCGGCCGCGGTCGGCGTTTGGGGAACGTAGACGCCGAGCTCGTTGAGGACGGGGAGGGCCAGGCCGAGGGCTTCGGCGAAGCGCTCCTGGCTCACGAGGGCTTGGAGCCGCACCTCCTGCACACTCGCTCGGTCCACCAGGCCTTGGGCCTGCCCGAGCGCGACGTTCAGGAGCTTGCCCATCGCTTCGTAGTTGTTGCTCAGGTAGGCGGCCCTCGCCCCTTCGACGTGGATCGCGAGCGTCTCTTCGTAGGAATCGGCCCATCCCCGATCATGCAGGCGCGCGTGGGCCTCCAAGAAGTATCGAAGCGCGGGTTCGAATGCGGCGGAGGCGAGCGCACGTCTGCCGGCCGAGAGGTTGAGGATACGAAGGCGCGTGGAGCTTGCTTCGTCGGGCTCGGTGTCGGCGCCGCGGTTGAGGTGTTCGACGACCTCGAACAGTCGCTGCTCCCGCTCGGTGGGATCGAGGTGGTCGTGCAGGTAGCGTCCTACCCGTCCGTGGATTCGTGCCGCTTGCTCGTCGTCGACCAACGAGCGAGCTGCCTGGCGGACGCGATCGTGCGCGAAGCGAAACGACAGACGCTCGGTGTGCGGGTCGGCTGGCCCGCTCAGCCAGCTGCCATGCGCCTGAGGAAGGACGAACTCGGTCAGGAGTGCCTGCCGCAGGGCTTCGAGTGCCTTGCCGCGGTCGGTGTCCAGAGCGAAGGCGAGCGGCGCAAGACTGAAGCGCGTGCCGATGCATGCCGCGACGCCCAGCGCCTCGCGGGTCGCATCGGGCAGCTGACGCATCTGCTCGGCCACGAAGTCGACCACGCTGGGCGCCATCGGTACGGCCTGGATCTCGGAGAGGTCCCAGGTCCAAGAGTCCGAGTCCGGGTCGAAGCGGATGAGGTCCGACTCGGTGAGCGACTCCAGGAAACGTCGCAGAAAGAAGGCGTTGCCTCTTGTCTTGGCGTGGCACTCCACAGCAAGACGCATCCGCCCCGCCGCGTTGTTGGTGGCGTCTGAGACCAAGTCCAGCACCGCGTCCTCGCCGAGCGGCCCCAAAGCAACCTCATCGAGCGCAGCGCCCGATTCGCGCACCCGCTCGATCATGGCCCGCAGTGGGTGCCCCTCATCGACCTCGTTGTCGCGATAGGTGCCGATGAGCAAGACGTTGTGGCTCTCGGGGTTGGTGGCGAGCGAGGCGATCAGGTCGAGCGATGCCAGGTCCGCCCACTGCAAGTCGTCGAGGAAGAGCGCAAGCGGTCGGTCGGGCGCTGCGATGGCGGCGACAAAGCGGCCGATCGTCGCTTGAAATCGGCTGCGTGCTTCGCCTGGTGATGCGGGCTCCAACGGAGGCTGCTCGCCGACGAGGCCCTTGAGTTCTGGGATCACCTCGGTGAGTGCAGCGAGGTTTTCGCGAACGCCCTCGGTGATCCGCAGGCGCCACGCCTCGCGTGCGTCACTCGCGTTGATCTGGTCGACGAGCCCACGGAACGCCTGCATGAGGCTGGCGTACGGCGTCCCGCGATCGAACTGGTCGAACTTGCCTCCGACGAAGCTCGCGCCGCGCTTGGCCAGCGGGGCCTCGATCTCTGCAACCAGCGCGGTCTTGCCGATGCCCGAGTAACCCGCGACGAGCGTCAGCCGGGAACGTCCCGCGGCAGCCCGATCGAACGCACGCAGGAGTGTCGCGATCTCGGCATCTCGGCCGTAGAGTTTGTCGGGAACCGTCAGTCGTCCCGGAGGGGCCGGCGTGACAACGGCCTCGGCAGTGCCGGATGCGGCACGCTCGAATCCCTCCACCATCTCGTCGGCGGTGGCGCAGCGGTCCTGTCGCTCCACCGATAGGTTTCTCGCAAACCACCCGTCGAGCGCTGCAGGTAGCGAGGGGACAACGCGGGACGGCGGCTCAAACCGACCCAGCAAGATCTCCACACCCAGCGCCGCGCGCGTACGCCCTTGAAAGGGGCGCATCCCGGTCAGCGCCTGGTACGCGACGACTGTCAGTCCCCATAGATCGGCGGAGCTGTTGGCGGGAAGAGCGTCGACGAGCTGCTCTGGCGCCATGTACAGCGGGGTCCCCACCATCTCGCCCTCGGCGGTGAGGGCGGAGCCGATGTCCTCGTGGATGGGCTTTGCAATGCCGAAGTCGAGCAGCTTGGAGAAGAGGCCGTCCGTGGCCTGCAGAAGCATGATGTTGTGCGGCTTGATGTCCCGGTGGACGATGCCGAGCCCGTGCGCTTCGCCCAGGACGCCCGCGATCTGCGTGACCAACTCACGCACCTCTGCGAGCGTGAGCGGCCCCGCGCGCTTGATTCGATCGCCCAGAGATTCTCCCTCGAGGAGCTCCATGACGATGAACGGCGTCCCGGTGCGAGTGGTCCCTTGGTCGAACACTCGGACCGCGTGCGGATGCATCAAGCGAGCGGCGCACTGGGCTTCGCGGGCAAGCCGTGTGGCGCCGAGATCGTCCGCGCGGCCGAGCACGAATTTCACGGCAACCTCACTCTTGAGCGTCAGGTGCTCGGCAACCCAGACCGACCCCATGCCTCCGCTCTGCAGCGGCCGCGTCAGCCGGACCCGCTCCGAAACGAGCATCCCAGGAAACAGCGGTTCCCCGTAGCTCCAAGCTGCTTCGACCGAGTCGGTCGTCGTCTGGTCGAGCTGCCCCATCGAATCTGTTGACCGTCCCCGGACCTGATCAGAGTGTTGCACAAACGGAGCCGACGAACGCGAGCTGCAAGCGCAGCCGATCGGGCCCGCTCGGAGTCCGGGCTCGGCCAACGATGGCTGCGTAGATTATTGTGCAACGGCCCTTTCGCTCCGGGCGGGCCGTCGGCGGTTGACGGCGCATTTCTCAGCCGGATGGGTCGGTGCCGACTGATATCGTAGGCTCGTGGGGAAGAGGGGCGTTGAGAAGGGGTGGTCGCGTCGGCGGTTGTTGCAGGCGGCTGGACTCGGTGGAATGGGGACCGTGCTGGCTCCCTTCCTGCCTCGCGCTGTCGCCGGTGGAGATCGGCAGCCCAAGCGCCTGGTCATGATCACCAGCGGCCAGGGCACCGACATGACGACATGGGCGCCAACGGGTTCGGAGACGGACTTCACGTTGAGCGCCCAGCTGGAACCGCTCGCCGCCTACCAGGACCGGATGCTGGTGCTCGATGGCATCGACAACGAGGCCGCGATTCGTGGAGCGGGTCGCGGCCACTTTGGGCAGGGAACGATGTGGACAGGAGTCGAGGTTCCGACCGGGACCGTTCGGCCGGACGAGGGGCTCGGGTGGCCGACCGCTCCGTCCATCGACCACATCATCGGTCAGCGCGTCGGCCGGGAGACTCGCTTCCCGGCGTACTACTGGGGAACGTGGCCGATCGCCACCGATGGTCCGAACCAGGGACCCAACGGCATCTGCCACTATCGTGGGTCCGAAGACCCGATCAACCCACAGCTCAACCCCGCGAGCGCGTTCGACACGTTGTTCGACGGCGTGCTCGGAGAGGACCCAGCCGTCGCCGAGCGGCTGCGATACGAGCGACGCAGCGTCATCGACCTGGTCAATGGTGAACTCGGTCGCGTGCGCACCGAGATGCCCACGGTCGACCGGGATCGCTTTGACGCCCACCTGCAGAGCCTGCGCGAGCTCGAGGATCGGATCTCCCAGATCACCGCCGCCTGCGAGGTGCCGGAGCACCCCGGCGACTACACGCAGTCGGAGATTCAGAGCAGCGGGCTTCTCCACGTGTTCACGCGGTTGCAGTTCGAGCTGATGCGACACGCGCTGCTTTGCGACCTGACCCGCGTTGCGTGTTTCGACTGGCCGCACTCCGAAGGGAGCGGCGCGTTCATGGAGCCGGAGGGCTACCGAAGCTTCGGTTCGATCCACACGGTCGCCCACACCATGAGCTACGCGACCGACACCCTGAATCCGACCGACGAGGAGCGGGTGATCGCTCGAGAAGATATGGCCAACATGCAGCAGTGGCGCTCGAAGATGTTGGCGACCGAGCTGCTCGACCCGCTACCCCCCGACATCCTCGACAACACGTTGCTGGTCTGGTCGTCCGAGATGAGCGAGGGCGGGACGCACTCGAACCGCAACGTGCCCACCGTGATGGTCCAAGGCGACAACTTCGGCGCGTTCGAGTCGGGGCGCTACCTGCAGTGGGGGGAGTACGACCCGATCTCGAACTTCTCGCAGTTCACCGGAGGTGTCCCCATGAACCAGCTGCTCGTGTCCTTGTGCCATGCGATGGGCCTCAACGACGTGAACTCCGTTGGCGATTCGACGATCTCCACCGGCCCGATCGAGGAGCTGGCATGAACACGAGAAGCCTCCTCCAACAATCGACGCTGGCGACGCTGTGTGCCCTGGTCGCGGCTGGCTGTTACTCGGGCGTGAGCGTGAGCGCGGACTCCCTGGGCGAGACGGACACCGCGGCGTCAGGCAGCGCCGGCGAAACGGCAGAGGGCGACTCCGGGGAAGGCGGGAGCGATACCGACGACGCCGCGCCGGCTTCGGATTCGGTCTCGGTCTCTGGACTGTCCCGACTCACCAGCGCGGAGTATGAACGAACGGTCACCGCGATCTTCGGGGAGCCCGTCGTCGCCGGGGTCAACTTCGACAATCTCCCACCGGACGGCACGATCGGGCGCTTCGAGACGAACGCCGGGCTCGACGTCAACATCGACAGCGTGGATGGCTACCGCTTGGTCGCCGAGGAGATCGGTGTCGCTGCCGGCCACAGCGCTGCAAGCCTGCTGGGCTGCGAGGAGTCTCCCGAATGTGTGGACGCATTCCTCAGAGACTACGGACTGCTGATCTACCGTCGCCCGCTCAACGACGCCGAGGCGGGGGTGTTTGCGGAGTTCTGGGACACGATGCGAGCCGATGCCGAGCTTGCAGACGCGATGCGGATGACCGTCACGGCGCTGCTGCAGACTCCCGATTTTCTGTACCGACTCGAGAGCGGAGAAGAAGGGGACGAGGGCGATGTCCGCCGTCTCACCGGCTACGAGGTCGCATCACGCCTTTCGTTCTTCTTGTGGGGCGCGGGCCCGGACCTCGAGCTGTTGCACGCGGCGCAGGATGGGGAACTCGACACTGCCGCGGGGATCGACGCGCAGACCGAGCGACTCCTGGCGAACCCTCGCGCCGACGAGACGATCCTGCGCTTCTACAAGTCTTGGTTGGGGCTCGATGGCTTGGCGACTCAGGACGTCGACCTCGAGGAGTTCCCCGAGTTCGAGAGCCTGCGCGACGACATGATCGCGGAGACCGACGCGTTCATCCTGCACGTCTTCCGAGAGGACGACGCCAGCGTGAGCACGTTGCTCACGGCGGACTACTCGTTCGCCAGTCCCGAGCTCGCCGAGTTTTACGGCGAGGGTGTGCAGAGCGTGGACGGCGAAGAGATCACGCTCAACCCCGCGCAGCGTCTGGGAATCCTGACGCAGGCGAGCTACCTGACGTCCCACGCTCGAGCGCCCGAACGTGCGCCGATCTATCGGGGCACCAGTCTCTTGGTCGACCTGTTCTGCGTGCAGTTCCCGCCACCGCCGGATGCGGCGACGGCCGTGGAATTCGATTCGAGCGCCTCGGCACGCAAGCAGATCGAGGATGCCACGGCCGATGCCGCGTGCCAGGGCTGCCACGTCTCGATCAATCCGCTGGGCTTCCTGTTTGAGCACTACGATGGGTTGGGTCGCTGGCGCACGATGGATGGCGAGTTTCCAGTCGACGCCGCCGCGAGCGTCACGAGCACCGACATCGATGGGGAGTACGCGAGTGCGACCGAGCTCATCCCGCGGATGGCCCAGAGCGAGCAAGTCGATCGGTGCGTCTCTCGCCAGTGGCTGCGGTTCGCATTGTCCCGACCCGACGGATCGATGGACGCCGACTCGATCGCTCAGGCGGCCGACGAGGCCCGCGGCGACATGAGAGCGCTGGTTGGCGCGATCACCCGCACCGATACGTTCCGTCATCGGCGGCTGCGCGAGTAGCGCAAGGCCGCATCTCGCGGAACTGGCGCCGGCTCGCGGGAGGAAAAATCCCAAAAGATCTTGCACGTCTGTGGATCTAGGTTAGTTGGTGTTCGAACACTAACTAATTCATGAGACCCCGACAGTTCACCGACGCGCAGCTGTTCGCTGCCGCTCGCGAAGTCATTCTCGCGCATGGGCCCTCGGTTTCTGCCAAGCGAATCGCAGAAGCTTTGGGGGTGTCCGCAGCCGCGCTGTTCAAGCGGGTCGGCACCAAGCATGAGCTCATCC
This sequence comes from uncultured Pseudomonadota bacterium, assembly GCA_913061055.1. GTDB lineage: Bacteria > Myxococcota_A > Polyangia > Nannocystales > Nannocystaceae > CAJXVA01. The sequence goes on along the minus strand of CAJXVA010000005.1, from coordinate 46,335 downwards.
GCCGGGCACTCGTTGGAGTCAACGTCCCCGACTTTGTGGCGCATCTGCAAGAGGGCCCGGACGACCGCCCGGTGCATGAGCAGCTCCTCGAGCGAGCTCAGGAGATCGATGCGTTCTTCACCAAGGCCATGCCCGCGATCGCGATGCTCAAGGCCGGCGGCTTCTGCCCCTCGGAGGTGTTCTCCGACATGGAGGTTCCGCCTCCGATCTTGGCGCTGCGCGCGATGACGTCTTGGTTCGAGACGCTCCGCACGCAGGGCCGCGTAACCATCACCAACTCGGAGACGATCGCGATGGCGTTCCTCGGTGCGCTTCAAGCCCCGCACGCCGTGCGCTCCTTCCTTCCGAGTTACCCCAACGGCGGCGCGTCCTATCTGTCGACTCTCGTCGAGACGACGCTGCACGGCATCGCACCCCAACAGAGCGAATCATGACCGTTTCCCTGCTCCTGGCGGCCCTCGTACTGGCTGCCGATCCCACCCCCGAGATGGGCCCCAAGTTTGCCAATGCGCCGAGCGGCGCGACTCGGGCATCCAACCAATCGTGGTGGACACGATTCGCCGACCCCGAGCTCAACAAGCTCGTCACCCGGGGCAGTGGCAACAACTTCTCGGTGCTCGTCGCGCAGAGCCGGATTGATGAAGCCGATGCGGTCGTTGCCCAACAGCTCTCACCGCTGCTGCCCACCGCAACGTGGGACACCTCGCTCACCACGGGGCCGCTCGACAGCCTCGGATTTCAGTTTGGCGGAGGCGGTGTCGGCGGCGGAGCCATGGGACCCGTCGACCTTCCGAACCTCTACTGGCAGGCCTCCTCGACTGTGAACGTGGGGCTTGGCATCGACGTCACGGGCAAGAACATCCTGGGTCATCGCGCCGCCAAGGACGACCGCAAGGCCGCCCAGCACGATGTCGACGCGCAGCGCCAAGCCCTGGCCTCGCAGATCACCGCGACCTACTACGACCTCGTCACAGCCCGGGCCCAGCTCGCCATCACGGCGGACCAAGTCGAGACCAACGAACGCCTCCTCGAGCTGACCCAGCTCAAGTTCGAGACCGGCCAGGCCAACGCGGTGGACGTGTTGCAGCAGCGTCAACAGGTCGCTGCGTCGAAGGTTCAAGTGCCCCGAGCGCAGCAACAGCTCCGCGCGTTTGAGCAGCGCATGGCCGTTCTCCTGGGCGAGACGCCGGGTCAGTCCTTTGACACCCCAAGCACGCTGCCAGCACTGCCCGCACGCCCCGGCGTGGGGGCGCCGTCCGAGCTCCTTCGCGCGCGCCCTGATCTACGGGCCAAGACCGAGCGCCTCGAGGCCACCGAGAAGCGCACCAAGGTTTCCAAGCGATCGTTCGCGCCAGACCTTCGCCTGTCGGCTCGCGGAGGCGTGCAGGCGATCAACGTCGGCGACTGGTCGTCGCAAGGCTTCTGGAGCGCCACCGCAACCCTGTCGGTCCCGCTCAGCACAGGCGGCTCCACCTACGCCGGCATGCGACGCGCCAAAGCGCAGCAACGCACAGCCTCTCGCGACCTCTCGCAGTCCACCCTCGTCGCCGTGCAAGAAGTCGAGGACGCACTGCTTCGAGAGACCCAGCAAGCCGAGGTGCTCGCGCTCTACAAGGAGCAGCATGCAGCCGCCAAGGCCGCCTTCGAAGAATCCCGTACCCGCTACGCCGAGGGCGTGGCCGAATACCTCCCCGTGCTCACGGCGCTCGCGTCGGTGCAGCGCACGGAGTTCGACATTGTGACCGCGCATCGCGACCTCATCGCGGCTCGCATCGACCTCTACACCGCTCTCGGAGATCGGTAGCCTCATGCATTGGACTCTCTCTCGTGTGCTCTTGCCTGCCGTCATTCTAGGCGCCGCAGGTTTTGGCGCAGCCACCCTCGTTCAGTCCGCCGAGACCGCCGAGAAGGATCCGCCGCCCGTCGTCGCTCCTCTCGTCGAGGTCGTCTCGGTCCACCGCGCGACGCTCGCGGCCCGCGTCGTGGGAACCGGTGTCGTCGAGCCCGAACGCGAGGTCACGCTTTCCGCAGAGGTGAGCGGTCGGCTCACCAAGGTGGCCGACTCGCTCGTCGTAGGGGGTCGCGTGACGAAGGGCGACTTCATCGCGAAGATCGATGGTCGGACCTACGACCTCAGCGTCCGGCAGCAGAACTCGCAGGTCGCCAAGGCGCGATCCGACCTCGAACTCGAGAAGGGTCGGGGTTCGGTCGCCGAGCGTGAGTGGGAGCTGCTCGGTGGAGACGTGAAGCGCAAGAGAAGTGCGCTCGCGTTGCGTGAGCCGCAGCTCGAAGCAGCCCAGGTCGCGCTCGAGTCCGCGAAGGCATCGCTCGACCGGGCCAAGTTTGATCGTTCCCGCACTCGGGTCGTGGCCCCCTTCAACGCCACGATCACCCGGGAGGCGGTCGAGGTCGGAGCCTACATGGCCCCCGGCGCCCAGCTTGCGACGTTGATCGGCACCGACGCGTTCCGGGTTCGGGTCTCGCTACCCATCGAAGACCTGGCGCTGATCGAGGTGCCCGGTCTGCATGGCCAACAAGGGTCCAAGGCGCGTGTTCTTCAGGAACTCGGCTCGCGCACGATCGAGCGCGAGGGAACCGTCGTTCGGCTCGTGGGCGAACTCGATGCCGACAGCCGTACCGCGCAGGTGCTGGTCCAGGTCAAGAATCCTCTCGACCCACCCAAAGGCGAGCTGCCGCTTCTGCCGGGTGCATTCGTGCGGGTGGAGATCGATGGGAAGCAGGCGGAGGATGTGTCTCCGGTCCCTCGCAGCGCACTGTCCGAGGGCAGTCGTGTTTGGGTGGTGGCCAGCGACGACACCATTGCGCCGCGCGACCTCACCATCGCGTGGTCCGACGGCGAGACCGTCTTCGCAAGCGCTGGCGTCGAGGATGGCGACCGGCTGATGGTCACCGACCTGCCGACCCTGGTCAAAGGGATGACGGTTCGGGTGTCCGAAGCCAAGCCGGAACTCGCGGCCGCTTCCGAAGCCGACAAGGATGAGGGCGCCGCCGATGTCGACTGAAGTGACACCCCCTGAAGAGGGCAACGACGAGTCCACCGCCAAGCCCAAGGGGCCACTGGCGTGGATGACCCTTCACCCGGTCGCGTCCAACCTGTTCATGTTCGTCCTGTTGGTGGGCGGCGTGCTGGGCGTGCTGCGTTCCAAACAAGAGGTGTTCCCCGAGTTCAACCTCGACATGGTCAACGTCACCGTGCCGTACCCCGGCGCCAGTCCGGCCGAGGTCGAGCAGGGCATCGTGCTCGCCGTCGAGGAGGGCGTACGGTCTGTCGATGGGGTCAAGCGTGTGACGTCGGCCTCGGGCGAGGGCAACGCGACCGTCACCATCGAGCTGCTCCAGGGCGCCAACGCCAACGAAGTGTTGGCCGACGTCAAGAACGAGGTCGATCGCATCCAGACGTTCCCCGAAGAAGCGGAGGAGCCGATCGTTTCGCTGGCCAAGCGGCGCAACGAAGTCATTTCGTTGGTGCTCTCTGGCGAGCAGGAGCTTCGCACGCTGCACGACGTCGCCGAGAGGGTGCGGCAGCGGCTCCTCACCGACGACCGGATCTCGCAGGTTGACCTCGAAGGGGTGCCGCCGCTCGAGATCTCTATCGAGGTCGACCGGAGCTCGCTCGACGCCTACGGGTTCAGTCTGCAGCAGATCGCCGCTGAGATCACGGCATCGTCGCTCGAGCTTCCTGGCGGAGCGCTCGAGACGAGCAACGGAGAGCTCCTGGTGCGTCTTGCCGATCGCAGGCTCTCTGGCCACGAATTCGAGGACATCATTCTTCGGAGCACCAAAGACGGCGCCGAGATCCGCCTCGGCGACATCGCAACGATTCACGACGGCTACGAGGACACCAAGCAGGCGTCGTTCTATGACGGCAAGCCCGCCGTGCGGCTCACGGTCTTCCGCATCGGCGACGAGACGCCCACGGGCGTTGCCGATGCGGTGAAAGAGGTCGCCAAGGAACTCGAGGGCGAACTCCCGCCCGAGATCTCGGTCGCGACGTGGAACGACCAGTCCGAAGCCCTGCGCGACCGCATCGACTTACTCATGCGCAACGCGGCGATGGGCCTAGGGCTCGTCCTGGTCATCCTCGCGTTGTTCCTCGACCTCCGGCTTGCCTTCTGGGTTTCGCTGGGAATTCCAATCTCGTTCCTCGGCTCGTTCTTGCTGCTGGGAACGACGGACCTGTCGATCAACATGATCACGCTATTCGCGTTCATCGTGACGCTGGGCATGGTTGTCGACGACGCCATCGTAGTGGGCGAGCGCACCTACGCGATGATGGAGCAGGGCATGACTCGAGCCGAGGCCTCCGTGGCTGCGGCCAAGGAGATGATCGCTCCGGTCACCTTCGCCATCTTGACGACCGCAGCAGCGTTCGCCCCGCTGTTCTTCGTTCCCGGCATCATCGGCAAGTTCTTCAGCATGATCCCCGCGGTGGTGATCTCGGTGCTGGCACTGTCGTTGTTGGAGTCATTCTTGATCCTTCCGGCACACCTCGCGCACGGCAAGGACAGCAAGAAGCGGCTTCCCAGGCGAGGCATCCTCGGGGCGCTGATCCGCGGCCACGCTTCGATCGGGCACGGCCTCGAGTGGGTCACGCAGAATCTCTACAAGCCCACGGCACGGGTTCTCATCCGGGTCCGTTACATCACGCTCTCGACCGGAGTCGCCCTCCTGATTCTGACGGTGGGCCTGGTCGCCAGCGGCCGGGTCCCGTTCAACTTCTTCCCGATTCTCGAGGGTGACATCGTCAAGGTGCAGGCTCGCCTTCCCTACGGAACCTCCATCGAGCGCACCTCCGAGGTTCGGGAAGCGGCGGAAGAAGCCGCCCGCAAGGCGATCGCGGAGATCGGTGGCGAGGAGGCCGTCCGCGGCATGTTCACCTACCTCGGGCAGGACGTGCCCAGCCGAGGACCAGGTCCTGGAGGCGTCGCGGTGGGCTCTCACCTCACCGGGATCGAGGTACAGCTCAAGCCCTCGGCGGAGCGCACGTTCACCTCGGCGGAGTTTGCCGCCGCGTGGCGCAAGCACATGCCGCCGGTCGCCGGAATTGAGTCGCTCAAGTTCTCCAGTGCCAGTGGTCCCGGAGCAGGCGCGGCCGTAGCCGTACAGCTTTCGCACCCCGACACGGCGGTTCTGGCCCAAGCCAGCGCCGAGATGACCGAGGCTGTTCGGGCCTACCCCACGCTCAAAAACGTCACCAACGAGTACTCCGCGGGCAAGCCCCGGCTCGACTATCACCTCAGGCCGCAGGCGCGGGTGTTGGGCCTGTCGGGCAACACGGTGGCGGGCCAACTTCGGGCGGCGTTCTACGGGTCCGAGGCGATCCGCGAGCAGCGGGGTCGCAATGAACTCAAGGTGATGGTCCGGCTGCCCAAGGCGCAGCGGGAGTCCGAGGCCGACCTGTCGCGGTTCATGCTGCGAACCCCGGCTGGCGGCGACGTCCCGCTGGGTTACGTGGCGACGTTCGACCGCACCATCTCGCCGACCACGATCCGTCGCGAGGACGGCCAGCGTCAGGTGACCGTCTCTGGCGAGCTTGCCGAGGGGGTCGCGTCCCCGGCCGAGGTCTTGGCCGACCTGCAGAGCACCGGGTTCGTCGAGCTCCAGAAGAAGTACCCCCGGCTCTCGATCTCGCTCGTCGGCCAGCAGCGAGAGCAGCAGGAGGCCTTCGCGAGCCTGGGCCAGAACTACGTGATGGCGCTGTTCGTCATCTTCGCCTTGCTGGCGCTGCCATTCCGCAGCTATCTCCAGCCGATCATCATCATGGCGGTGATCCCCTTCGGCATCGTGGGTGCCATCGCGGGGCACATGATCATGGGCTACACGCTCAGCATCATGAGCGTGTTTGGCATCATCGCGCTGTCGGGCGTTGTCGTGAACGACTCGCTGGTGCTCATCGATGCCACGAACCGGGAGCGGCGAGAGGGCAAGAAACCGATGGACGCGATCGTCGATGCGGGAGGCGCTCGTATGCGGCCGATCCTGCTCACGTCCTTGACCACGTTCTTTGGCTTGATCCCGATGATCGCCGAGACCTCGGTGCAGGCGAAGTTCCTGATTCCGATGGCGATCAGTCTGGGCTTCGGCGTGTTGTTCGTGACGTTTGTGGTGCTGCTGCTGGTCCCCGCGCTGTACATGATCATCGAGGACCTACGCAGCTTGCTGGGCGGTGGCGATCCCGAGCATCAGCTCGAATGAGTGAGGGGACGCGGACTTGAACCCAATCCGGTTCATTGGGCGTTACCCTCGCTCGTGATGCCCGCCGACGTCGAACGACTCTTTCGAACCATCGCACCCGCTCTCATGCTCTTGGCGGGGTGCGACGCCAAGGAGGAGCAGACGAAGCCGGAGCCCGTGGCCGCGGCGCCAGCAGACGTGGGCGGAGCTGCCGTGGCTGCGGAAGCGGTGAAGACGCCCGAGCCGCCTACCGACCAACCCGAGGAGGTTGTGTCGCCAAAGGTAGACCTGCCGCTTGATGTTGGCACCGACGAAGCAGACCCGAAGACGCCGGAAGTCGAGACGCCGAAGGTCGAGACGCCAAAAGGGAAACCGCTCAAGGAGGAGCCTCCTGGGGGCACCTCGCCGCTCATTGGCAAGGACAGGCGGCCGCGTGCCACGTGTCCGAGTGGAACGTGGTGCACCGACAAGGCGAGCGCGAAGAAGAGTGCGGTGCGTGGGGCCAAGTTCAGCCTGGGCTGTCCGGATGACGTCGCCGGTGGCGCGCCTGGGCTCGGTGGACCGGGACGCGGCAGCCAGTCGCGGGGCCTCGACAAGGCCCAGACGAAAGCGAAGCGCGCCGCAGGGACCAAGGACGCCTGTTGTTATGGGTGGTACCGCCCGTGCCCTGGCGGACGGCCGCTGCTCGACGACGCGGGGACACCTGTGGTCGCGCCGTTTGAGACGGGGCTGGCGGTTGCGTGGTCGGGCGAGCGGGATTCGCTGCCTGCCTCGGCGCAGGCGCGGGCATTCGCAGCGCAGGCGTGGTTGGACGACGCTGCGATGGAGCACGCGTCGGTGGCCTCGTTTGGTCGGGTGGCACTGGAACTGTTGTCGTTGGGTGCTCCGCCGGAGTTGGTGGAGGGTGCACACGTCGCGGCGCTGGACGAGATTCGGCATGCGAAGACGTGCCTGTCGTTGGCGCGGGCGTGTGGAGCGGAAGCGGTGGAGCCAGGGCGTCTGGCGGCGGTGCCGCAACGCAGCGCAGACTTCGCTCGGTTTGCGGCGGACACGTTCATCGAGGGATGCGTTGGAGAGACGGTCGCGGCGCTGGTGGTGACCCGAGCCGCGGCGGGGGCCGAGGACGCTGATGTGCGCCGGGCCCTCGAGGAGATCGCGGCAGACGAGGCGCGACACGCCGCGCTGGCGTGGAGAATGGTGTCGTGGGCGATCGAGCGCGGGGGTGCCCCGGTGGTTGCGGCGGTGCTCGAAGCGGCGGACCGGCTTCGACCACAGAGCAACGAAAGCTCGCCCCCAGCGCTCGAGCCTGAGGGCATCGGGCGGCTCGGACGGCTGACCAGCGCGCAGCTCTCCCTGGCGCGTCGCGATGGCTGGACGGGGATCATCGAGCCCATGCTGGCCACCGTGCGGGCACGAACTGCGTCCTGCTGAGAAAAACCTCCGCTGGGGTGAGGGAGTCGGGCGCGGTTTGGCGTCGTGTCTGAGTATGCTTGAACTCAGGCCGTCATTTCCGCTGCTTGTCCTTGCGCTGTGCGGAGGCTGCTTTTCGGAGGTGTCGGAGCCGGGAGCCGTCGATGATGGGACGACCGCAGGGGCCGAAACGGGGTCGAGCGGGCCGACCGGCGCCGATGGCACAGCGTCCTCGTCGACGACGGGCGACGACCCGACATCGTCTCCCGAAAGCTCGGAGGCCTCGACGAGCGGAAGCTCCACCGGCGACACGAGCTCGAGTTCTTCCGGGGTCGAAGACGCGAGTTCGAGCGGAGAGGACTGTGAGCCCGGCGCTCTCGGGTGCGCGTGTGAGGGGGATGTCTGCGCGGAGGGGGTCTGCCGGGAAGGCATGTGTGTCCAACCGCTGTGCGGCGATGGACTCCTCGAAGGTGACGAGACCTGCGATGACGGCAACGAACTCGCTCAAGACGGTTGCGAGTCCGACTGTCTCCCTTCGACCGGTGTGGCCAAGGTGGCGGCCGGAGACCAACACAGCTGCGCCTTGTTTCACGACGGGCGCCTACGATGTTGGGGCAGCAACAACTACGGCAAGCTCGGGTACGGAAACCTCGAGGCGATCGGAGACGACGAGACGCCGGCGTCCGTGGGCGACGTGGACGTCGGGGCGACGGTGCTCGACGTCGCGTGCGGCCGCGAGCACACGTGCGTGGTCGTCGAGGGCGGCGCGGTGCGATGTTGGGGCCTCAACAACCGGGGCCAGCTCGGAATCCCCGGTCCGACCTATGCCCTGGGAGATGTGATCGGCGACGACCCGGAAGAGCTCCCGTCGTCGCTGCCGGACGTCAACCTCGGGGGGCAGGCGGTCGCGATCACTGCATCCTCGTGGAGCACCTTCGTGTTGCTCGACGACGGAACGGTCCGCTGCTTCGGTCAGAACGCCAGCTTTGGGACCTGCGGCTACGGCACGGATGAGTTTGCAGTGGGAGACGACGAGCACCCCGCGATCGAAGGCCCGATCGAACTCGGTGCCCCTGCCATTCAGATCGACGCCCATGGGGACCACGCCTGTGCCGTGCTCGACGACGGCGACGTCCGTTGTTGGGGGTTCAACTCGGAGGGCGCGTTGGGGTTGGGCCACCTGGACACCATCGGCGATGACGAGCTGCCGACGAGCGCCCCCGCGCTGAGCTTCGATACGCCCGTGGTCGAGGTCCAGACGGCCCTCCGGCACACCTGCGTTCGTCTGGAGTCTGGCGAGGTCAAATGCTGGGGCCGAAACAACTTCGGCGAGCTGGGCCTTGGCGATGTCGACCCCCGGACCGATGCGGGAGCAGTCGGCCCATTGTCGCTGGGCGGCGATGTTGTCGACCTCGCAATCGGCGGAGGGCATGGATGTGCGCTCCTGGAGGGCGGAGACCTGCGCTGCTGGGGCGACGCGAACTTCGGTCGGTTGGGCTACGGAAACGCCAGCAACGACGTTGGAGACGACGAACTCCCCGACTCTCAAACCCCGCTGGCGCTGGCTGTGGACGTCGTCCACGACATCGACGTCGGCAACTCGTTCAGCTGTGCCCGGGTCAATGATGGTGCGGTGATGTGCTGGGGGGCCAACAACGCCGGACAGATCGCGCAGCCCGGGGTGGAGTACCTGGGAGACAACGAAACCCTCGGGGCTCTGTCGCCGATCGTCCTGGAGGATTGATGTGACCAGCTTGACACGTTTGGGTGCGCTCGCTACGAGCGTGAGGTGGATTCGCAACGCCCGTCTGTCGACAACGCCCGGTATGAGGCGCTGCGAGAGATGCTCGAGCGTGCGGTCGCCCGGTCATGCCCCGCGTGGCTCGTGTCGCGTCGAGAGGACATCGTCCAGGCCGCGCTCATGCGAATCAACAGTCGTACCCGCGACGGGGTCGACCTCGACTCCATGGGGTCCGGCTACATCTTTCGGGTCGCCTACACGGCGTTGGTCGATGAGATTCGGCATCAGCGGCGCCGGCGAATGGATCAAACCGACGCTGCGGAGGGTCCGGTGAAGTCCGAGCGCCCCGATCCCGAGAAGGACGTGCTCTCTCGCGAGATCGGCCGGGCGATCAAAGCTTGCCTCGAAGCGCTGGCGCAGACTCGCCACGCGGCGGTGTCCTTGTATCTGCACGGTAGCAATGTGCCTCAGATCTCCACGCGCACCGGATGGTCGCGAAAGCAGGCCGAGAACGCGGTCTATCGCGGGCTCGCCGACATGCGTCGCTGCCTCTCGGACAAGGGCGTTCAGCCGTGATCGATCCGCAGGAACGGGAGCGTTGGCGCGACGCAATCGCTGCCTTCGAAGATGGTGAGCGCCCCCCACAGACGGGCCCCGAGCCCGATGTGTTGTTCTCTGCGCTGCAGGGCGAGCTCGAATCCGTTCCGTCTCGCGAGGCGGTCGTGAAAGCGCTCGCCTCGAGCCAGGGGCACGAGGAGCTGCGTCTGTTCTTGGCGCTTGAACAGGAGCTTGGCTTGCAGGCACCCGCGCCCAAGCCCGCGCCCGCGCCTGGACGCGTGAGACGGCTGGTGTTCGTTGTCGGCACGCTCGCCGCAGCCGCCGCAGCCCTTGTGTGGATGCTTCGCCCGGCCCCGACTCCGCTCCCCGAAGCCGGGACCATTCGCGCTCCGACCGAAGCCGCGATGCAGTCCGCGCTCGACGGAGCCTCGTTGTCTCGCGGCGCGTTCGAGCTGCGCTGGGAGCCTGCCGGTGACGGATGCACGTATGACCTCCGCGCATCCACGGCGCAGGGCGTGCTCCTCACCGAGGCGTTCGACCTGGTTGAGCCTTCGTTGACGCTCGATGCCGAGAGCCTTCCGGCCGGTGGCAAGGTCCTGTGGCAGGTCGACTTCGTGTGCGGTGAACGGCGCGGTCAGTCGAGCACGTTCACCACCTCGGTGGTGCCGTAATGCTGGCGTGGCTGCTGGGGGTCACCCTCGCGGCAGCGCAGCCCACCGAAGCGCCTGCGCTGGAACTCTGCGAAACCAAGCGCAAGCAGGACCCGTCACACTGGCGCGGCTACACGTGCATCTACGTCTATGCGCGGAAGACCGGCGACTACCCCGGCGCGATCGAGCGGGTGCGGGAGCTGGTCGAGGCGGAACCCAAGCGCACGTGGGCGCGCTACATTCTGGCGGACCTCCTGCTCGACTCCGGTCTCGAGGGCGCGCCACGGCTGTACGCCGAGGTGTCTGCCGAGTTCGCCGAGCAAGGGGACTATGAGTCGGCGGCGCTGTCCCGCATCGCGTACGCGTTCTCGTTTGATGCCGACGGGCGGGAGGCGATCGAGGCCGAGCTGAGGACGGCGGCCGCGCTGGCGGAGAAGACCGGCGACGCCAACCTCATCGCCCGAGTCAGGGTCCACCAGGCTCGGCTCATGCTTCGTCACGGCGGCCCGCTTGGCCGCACCGCGCAGCTTCTCGCCGACGCCCGCGAAGCATCGTTTCCCGACGGTCCGTACGAGCAGCGCAAGTTCGTCCTGCTGCTCGAGGCCGACCTCGAAGAAGTCCGAGACCGACCCGACCGCGCCCACGCAAAGATGGTGGAACTCGCGGCGCTCTCGGAGGGGGAAGGGGATAGCTACGTTGCCGCCTCCATTCGGGTTCGGCGGATCGCGATGGAGGTCGAGTACCCGAGGCTGCGCCGAAAAAGCCTGGGTGCGTTGGCCGACGAGTTACTGGGGCTCGATCTCGAGACCATCGAGGACAACCCCTACGCCCACGCCCAATACCTCTGCGTCCTTGGAGACCTCGCGACCTCGGCCACGGAAGCCCTCGGGCGCTACGAGACTTGTGCCAAGCGTGCCGATGAGGTCGGGGCCTCGGCATCCCTGCGGTCCGGGCTCCATGGTCTCGCGCTGGCCCGCGGGGAGGAGACGCACCTGGTCGAAGCGAGGCGCTCGGCTCGGGAGCACGGGCGGCCGGGGCTGTTCTCGCAGCTGCTTCTGGCTCGGGTACGCTTCGCCGGAGGTGATCGGCTCGGCGGCGCCGAAGCTGCCCACGGACTGTTCCAGGAGATCGATCGAATCAGCGCGCGACAAGGGGAGCCGCTCGTTCGTGCACGCCTGCTGTCGTCGCTCACGCCCTACTACGACGAAATCGCGAGCTGGGCCCTCGGTCCGGACCCCTCGCCGCCTCGGGAGAATATCGAAGCTGCCTTGCAGGTGGTCGAACGACTGCGGGCGCGCACGATCGCCGACGCGCTCGAGCAGGCGGAGATCGACGCTCTCATGCTCGACGATCCAAGCTTCGTCGACCTCGGCCGCGCGATCTCCGAAGCCAACACCCGTCTTCGTGCTCCGGAACTCACCGACGTGAACCGAACGGACACCCTCGGCGAACTCGATGTGCTCGAGCGTGATGAAGCGGCACTGTTCGATCAGCTCGTCGCGGGGCGTTCCGCGGCGTTGGAACCCACGGTTCCGGTGTCTTTGGGTGCACTGCAGGCGCAGCTCGGCCCGACGGATGCCATCGTATCGTTTCAGCTCGCGCGTGAGCCGTTCTCGACGCGGTGGGAACAGGTTCCTGCGCGATCCTGGGTCGCCGTGATCACGGCCGACACGGTCACCGCTCACGCGATCCCCGCTCGCGCCACGCTGACGCCGATCGTGGAGCTGTACGTGGGCGCGGTCGAGGACCGAGATGCGTGGGACTCCCTGGGTAGCGCGCTGCATCGGGACCTCCTGGAGTCGGTGCTGGAGTCGCTCCCGCCGGAGGTCAATCGGTTGACGATCGTTCCCGACGGCAACCTTCATCGTCTCCCGTTCTCGGCCCTTGCACCCGCGGGAGGACCGATGCTTGGGGACAGGTTCGCGCTGACCCGGGCCCCATCGCTCGCGGTCTGGCTCCGGCTTCGGGGGGAGCGGCGAGCCCCCGGACACCGTGCGCTGGCCTTCATCGACCCCGCGACGGGGGACCCCGCGCTGGACCCGTTGAGCTACGCGGTGCGTGAGGGGGAGGCATTGGCCAAAGTCGCGGACACCGTACTTCGTGAGGGGGCCGCCGCATCCGAGGCGTTCTTCGCCGGCGTCGATACGCGCGGCGTTTCCGTCATTCACTTCGGGGCGCACGCGGTCCTCGACGAGCAGCACCCCGCGCGCGCGGCCGTCGTGCTTGCCCCCGGGGGTCCGTTGTACGACGGGCTTCTGCAGCCCCGCGAGCTCGCGGCAAAGTCGTTCGAAGGCACGGTGGTGGTGTTGGCTGCGTGCCGCGGGGCGGCCGGCCCCATTCTCGCCGATGAGGGTCCGATGGGATTGGCGCACGCGCTGTTCCGCGGTGGTGCCCGGACCGTGGTCGCTTCGCTCTGGCCACTCGACGACGCCCACGCCACGCGGTTCTTCACCCGCTTCTACGAGCGGCTTGGCGAGGGGGTCAGTGTCGCCGAAGCGGTCGCAGAGGTTCGTCGTGGCATGGAGGCCGACGGGTTCGAGCCGGCCGCTTGGGCGGGGATCGTGGTGCTCGGGGATGGAGACCATGTCCCGCTGGAGGCGCGAGCGTCGTGGGCTCCGTGGGCTTGGGGCGCAGCCGGCCTGCTCGGGCTTGGTGCGCTTGGACTGTTCCTGCGCCGAAGAGCCACCGAGGGCTCCTAGGGCCCCTAGGGCTCACACACCTGGTTGAGGTAGTTGACCTCGTCGACGACGCAGAGGCAGTCGTCCGGGGTGTCGGCGCAGTCGCAGCTGTTGGTTGGAAACCAGCGTCCGGTCGAGTGACTGCACCACTGGCATTGGTTGTCGCCGGCGAGCTGGCAGGTGGTGCACTCGAAGCAGAACCACCCATCGAAGTTGACGGCGTCGGGGTTGGACGAGCGGCCGCAGTGGGCGGACCAACAACCGTTGTCCGCGTTGAGTCCCCCCGAGTCGCACTGGTTGGGAACCCCCGTGGGGATCTCGCATCCGTCTTCGAGGTCTCCGTTGCAGTCCTCCCACGGGTCCTCGCACGCGATGGTGCACGTCCCGGCGTCGCAACTCGTCGCTTCAACATGAGGCCCCGCGGCGCACGGCTCGTTGCAGGCGCCGCAGTGATCGTCGGATTCGAGGTTCGCCTCGCACCCGTTGGATGCATCATCGTCGCAGTCGCCCCAGCCCGCCTCGCACTCGAGCGGGCCTTCGCACGCGCCATCGGTGCACGTGGCCTCGCCGTGCTCAACGGTGCACACGACCGGCGCGCCCAAGCATCCACCCATCCCGTTGCAGGCTTCGTCTTCGGTGCACGGGTCGCCGTCGTCGCACGGGCTCCCCGGCGACTTGGCATCGAAGAAGCATTGCCCGAACTCGCAGGCTCCCTGGGTGATGAAGCAGGTGTCCTGTTCCCCCTCGAACGTGCAGTCGCCGTCGTTGGAGCACGCGCCAAGGTCGGGCGGCATCGCCGGCGGAGTCGGGTCTTCGTCGCCTTCGCCTTCGGTGTCCAGACCGCCGGTGGTGAAGACGCCGGTCGTGGGAGGCGGCCATGCGTCGTCGTCGACTGCGGGACCGTCGTCGTCGCCGAGGGCGCTCGGCGATCCGGGGCCTGGCGCCTCGGAGGGGCAACCGCCGCACAAGACCGCAAACAGAACCGTCGGCACAAACTGGCGCACGCAGGGCTCACAGTACAGCCGCACACCCCAAAGGCTCCCAAGTACCGTCAGAGGCCTATTACGTACCGATTCGGGCGAAAACCGGCCGAACATGATCCAAATGTCGTGAACCGGGCGGATCGACCGGGATTCGGCGGTAGGTCAAAAAACTCGGATGTCCCGAACGTGGTCATAGCTATCGAAAATCACCGCTGCGCACTCGGCGCTGGCGCTTCGGGGCGCATTGCCACTGCCCAAGTCCTGAATCGTCCGCGCAACTCGTGCGTCGAAATCAGCACCATGGCTACCGCACGCATCTTCGCCCTGGCCCTCTTGGCTTCCGTCCCCTCCATGCTGCTTGCAGCAGACGCGTCCGCCGCCACGCCCACCGCTCCCGCCGCGGCAGCGAAGATGTCCATCAAGGCCACCGTCGAGCACGACGGAGCCAAGCTCGCCGCCGCCGGGACTTCGAGCGTCGGCGAGACCGCAAAGCTCCGCGCCTCGGATGAAGCGCACGCCCACGACCTCTCCGTCACCATCGTCTCCAAGAACGACAAGGGCTACGCAGTCAGGGTTGCGTACAAGCGTGACGGCAAGCGGGTCGTCAAGTCGAAGATGCTCGAGTTCTCCGGGGAGTCCGCCACCCTCGATGCCGGCGGAAGCAAGATCACGCTCTCGCTCGCACCGGTCAAGGCCAAGCGAGCCCGCATCGAAATGCCCGAAGGCGACGACCCGCTCGCGGGGCTGTAGTTCCACTCCTCCATCGTTTCGTTCGACCCATGCGACCGCGACGGGGCCTCTTGTGAGGCTCCGTCGTTTTTTTTGAAACAAAGTAGGCGGGGAAAAACACCCCGGAAACCGCGGGTTGCCAGGTTGGGTGCGGGGATTAAGTTGGGTCCATGTCTGCCCACGCTGCAACCTTCACCGCTGACGTCCCTGCCGTATCCATCGAATCCTCGGCGGTCGCAGACGCGGAGCGCATGGCGGACACCCACCTCGCCCGCACCGATGAGGTGGAGAAGGTCGGGACGATGGTTCGCTGGCTCGAGGACATCGTTCGTGTCCCGGGCACCAAGTTCGGCATCGGTCTCGATGCGCTCCTCGGCTTCGTGCTTCCGGGTGTCGGTGACGCGGTAACCGGCGCCATGGCGTTGTCGCTGCTCGTCACGGCGATGCGCCGCGGTGTGCCGAGAGTCGTGGTCCTACGCATGTTCCTCAACATCGCCGTGGATGTCGTCGGCGGTTTGGTCCCCGTCCTGGGCGATGCATTCGACCTCGTGTGGCGGAGCAACGTTCGCAACCTCGAGCTCCTCGAGCGTCACCAAGGTGAGCTCGAGCCGAAGGCTCGCCCTGGCGACTACGCCATCGTGACCGCGGCCGTGGCCTTGGTGGGAGCCAGCGTTGCAGCTCCGGTCTTTGCGGTCGGATACTTGCTCGGCCTCCTGTTCTAACGGCCGGTCGTGGAGTCCGGCCCGGCCCGACGCGGTTCCGGGTTGCTGAGTCTCCCAAGCGCTCGGGAATCAAGCTTGCTTGATAAACGTCGAACCGGACGGTGATACTCGCGGGAGCGCCCTCCATGTGTTCAACCCGAGCCCCAAGCGCCCGACGTCGCGGGGCATTCGACCGCGGTCTGCTCGGCCGGGTCGGGTGGCTGTGGGCGGTGATCGGTGGCGGTGGGTGCGTGGATGCGAAGGTGGATCTCCGTGGTCCGGTCACGGTGGCACCAAGCCAAGGCGAGACGTCGACCGAGTCCGTGGCCACTGGGCCCAAGACGACCTCAGATCACGACTGGCAGCTCGTTGCGCGGAGCGAGCTGCGGTTCCAGCTCCATGCCATCGATGGGGCAACCTTCGTCTCGAGTGGCCCGATGCTGGGTCGCCTGACCGCAGCCGGCCAGGTCGACCGCGACCCGGCGTTGAGCCGAGGCATCGCAACATTCGCGGGGTCGGACGCGTACGCCATGGTCGGCACCGAGCGTTGGGAGGTACTCACGCTCGGCGGCCGGTGGCCCGAGGAGACGTTCCTCGTGACTCACGCCGCGCTCGGAGCGGCCGATGCACTGGCGCTGGCACCGTGGGTCCATCGGTGGGACGGAACGAGCTGGCAGCAGCGAACGCTCGGGAGACGAGGGCAAAAGTGGATCCCCGAACGCGTACGAACCTGGAAGGACGGCAACATGCTCGCGTTGCGGCGCTCCGTCCGAGGCGAGCGCATCCCCGGTAGGGAGATCGTCGTCGTCCGCGGCCCTGCGCAAGCGCCCGAGTTCGGCCGGCGAACGGTCACAGCCTTTGACGCTCGGGCGAGCGGTGAAATCTACGCTGTGTCAGACGAACGTTGGATGGTCGTCGAGTACCGGGACGGAACCATCTCCGAACAGCCACTGCCCCATGCAGAGGGCGGCCACGCGGAACTCGACGTCGCGGCCGCAGAGCCCGGTATCGTGGTCTTCGGAGGTATCCGCGAATCCGACGGACGGACCCGTCCGTATCTCGCGACCCAACGAGCAAACGGGTGGAAGCTGGACCAAGCCCCGCCCTGCGAGACGCCGATCCGATCGATCGCGTGGCAGGACGAGACGCTGTGGGCCGTGTGTGGCCGTGACGACGAAGTGTCCGCACCCTGGAAGGGGCAACTCTTCTTCCGCACTTCCGGGGGCTGGCAACCATCTGTGTTGCCCCAGTCTCACCTGCCGGCGCATGTCGCTGTGTCGGGGGACGTCGTGTGGGTGACCTCGTTTGACGACGAGGCCGGCGAAGGTGTGCTCTATCGATCTGGCCGGCCCTCCGATGTTGCGGTCGACCGCTGGCCGAGTCTCGAAGCCATGCATCACACGCTCCTCGAATGGGGCGACGTACGCCCGACCGAGGACTGTGAGCGCATGACCTTCGTCCTGAATGCCCGAGCCATCGATGGCCCCGCTGTATCGGCGAAGCTCGGGCCGGGCATGGACAAGCTGGCTCGAAACAGCGCGATCAAGCTCGTCGAAGCCACGTACCGAGGCGCTCCGGCCCTGCTCCTCGTCGCGGACAACGATCGCAAACACAAACGTCGGGATCTCGAGGCCGCCCTCGCCGAGGCGGGCCTTGCCCACGCCGATCCTGTCTGTTTCGAACCGCGGGCCACCATTCGAGATGAGATCGCCGCGTGGGCGCGGTGGTGATCCTACGCAGTCCCGCACGTCCCCGGCGACTGCTCGTCGCTGCTATGGTCCCCGCGTGCGCGCGATCGTTCTCGAAGACACGCTTCACGTTGCGGATGTTCGGGCGCCGATTCCCGAACCGCATGAAGCGGTGATTCGGGTGCAGCGGGCGGGGATCTGCGGGACCGATCTGGCGATCCTCAGAGGCTACGCAGAAGTTCGGGGAATCCTCGGCCACGAGTTCGTGGGCGAGGTCGTCGAGGCCGAGATGGCGCCGCAGTGGCTGGGTCGACGCGTCGTCGCCGAGATCAACGTGGCCTGCGGACGCTGCGACCGATGTCGCGACGGCTTGGGCAATCACTGCTCTCGACGCGAGGTCGTGGGGGTGCGCGGGCGAGCGGGAGCGATGGCCGAGGAGGTCATCGTTCCGGTCCAAAACCTGCACGAGGTTCCCGAGTCCGTGGACGACGACGCGGCCGTGTTCGTAGAACCGCTCGCGGCCGCATTCCGCATCGCCGAGCAGCTCGAAATCACAGAGGGGACCCGGGTCGGGGTGTGGGGGGACGGACGTTTGGGTCTACTCATCGTGATGGCCCTCGCCACGACCGGGTGTGCGCTCACCCTCGTCGGCCGACACGCGCACAAGCTCGATTTGGTCCGGGCGACCGGGGCCACGCTGCGCACCAGCGATGACGTCTTGCGCTCTGATTTCGACGTCGCCGTGGACGCGACTGGCACCGCCCAAGGGTTCGCAGACGCGCTAGCCCATGTTCGGCCGCGTGGGACCGTCGTGGTGAAAAGTACGCTGTCCGAGCCATTGTCCATCGATCCAACTCGGCTCGTTGTCGACGAGATCAGCGTCATGGGCTCTCGTTGCGGTCCGTTCGAGCCGGCGATTGCGGCCCTCGCCGCGGGCACGATCGACCCCCGGCCGCTCGTCGAGTCGGTGTATCCGCTGTCCCGAGGGCTCGAGGCGTTTGAGCATGCGGCCCGCCCCGGCGCTTTGAAGGTCCTGCTCGATCCGCGTCGCTAGCAGCCTATCTCGGGCCGGGTCGAACCAAATCCGGACCCGCCCTGCACGGGAGCGCACCTTGTCCGCTGGGCTCACCGGCGTACCATCCTCTAGATGTCGGACTACGACGTGTGCGTGATCGGTGCCGGCCCGGCTGGCTTTGCTGCTGCGATGCGGGCTTGGGACTTCGGCAAACGCGTCGCGTTGGTCGAGAAAGCTGAGCTCGGAGGAGCGGGTGTGCACAACGGCGCCCTCAGCTCGAAGACGATGTGGGAACTGTCGCGGGACTATCGCAACGCGACCCGCCGCGACCGAGGCTTCGTCGCGAACGACCTGGAGCTTCACTACGCGGCGATGGCCGAGGCTGTCGACACGGCCACGCAGACGAAGGTCAAGCAGATCGCTCGCCAGCTTCGAGAGCTCTCCAAGCCGCGCCCGGGCTGTCCGGGGTCGATCAACTTGGTGCATGGCAACGCTCGCTTCACCGACGCCAACCACATCTCGATCGAGGGCGGCGCGGCGGGTTCAGCTCGCACCATCTCGGCGTCCGACTTCATCATCGCGACGGGTTCTCGGCCACGACACATTCCCTCGATCAATGTCGATGGCCACACCATCATGACTTCGGACCACGTCGCGAGCCTGGACGAGTTCCCTCGCAGCCTCGTGATCCTCGGTGCTGGTGTCGTCGGATGCGAGTTCGCGACGATCTTCGCGAACTTCGGGCAGACCAAGGTCAACCTCATCGATCGCGCGGAACGCATCCTACCCTTCGAAGACGCCGACATTTCGCGGCTCTGCTCCACGAACCTGGAGGCGAAGGGCGTCACGATTCATCACCGCGCCAAGCTCATCGACATGCGTCGCGTGGACGGCCAGGTCGAGTACACGATCGAGCATCCAACCGGAGGGCGCGAGACGATTCGAGTCGAGAAGGCCATGATCTCCATCGGTCGAGTGGTCAACACCGATTCGCTCGGCCTCGAAGAGATCGGCGTGAAAACGACCGAGCGCGGGCAGATCGAGGTCACCGACGCGCAAAGCAGCGTCCCCAACATCTGGGCTGTCGGCGACGTGTCGGGCAACGCCGCACTGGTGAGTGTTGGGGAGATCGAGGGACGACACGCCGCGGAGCGGATCTGCGGGCCGGGGGTGAAGCCGCTGTGCTACGACAACCTCTCCACGATCATGTTCCTCGACCCCGAGGTCGCGGCGATCGGACTCAACGAGCAAGAGGCGCAGAAGCAGCGCATCCCCTATCGAGTCGCGGTCTACAACTACACGCTGGTCAACCGCGCGATCGCCATGCGGGCGACGGACGGGTTCGTGAAGCTGTTGGTCACCGACGACGACGAAATGCGGATCCTGGGCATGCGCTCCCTGGGTGTGCATGCGTCCACCAGCCTCGAGGCGGTGTCGCTGATGATCCAGCACGGCCGTTCTGCACGGGAGCTCGCGGAGCTGTTGCACCCACACCCAGCAGTTACGGAGGGCCTGCAGGACTGTGTGCGCATGCTGACCGGAACCTCCATCTTCAAGCCTGAGGTGTTCCGAAGGGAACTCCGCCTGTCCCGAATTGGATACGCCGAGGACGGCACGCCCGAGTCCCGGACTTGAGCGAGCGCGAACTCGCGCGAAGCTTTTTTCTCGCTGCGTCGTTATGATCAGAGGGGATGTCAGGCTGGATCAAGCGCTTGTTCGGTTCGCACGGCGCGAGCGAGGACGCTGCGGTCGCAGATCAGCAGAGCGCTGCATCGCCCGACGCGGACAGGCCGGCGTCGGAAGGGAACCTCGCCACCAAGCAGGGCGCCGAGCGTCGGAACTGTGCTCGGGTGGCACTCCAGCTTCAGGTTCGTCTCCGCTTCGAGACGGCCGAAGCCATGACGGCGTCTCGGACGTTCGACATCAGCCGTAGTGGTGCCTTCATCGCCATCCGTGAGCCGCGACCGCGCGGCACCAAGGTGAGGCTGACCGTCGAAGTCGACGATACGACCATCGTGCTGGGCGGTGTCGTGGTGCGCGCCAGCGACGGGCGCAAGTCTGGCCGGCGAGGGATGGGGATTCAGTTCACCGAGATAACGCCGCAGGCCGCGGACGCGCTGGGCAAGCTCCTCGCCTCCCGGGGCGGATAGGAGCGACCCGGGCCTCCCAGAATGTGAGCAGAGGCCCGTTGTCCGCGTCGGGCGCAGAGCCCACAGCGGGAGGCGAGCGTGGCAAGCTCCCCCAGATGTCGAGCGCTGAGTACAAGCCCGTCCCGTACCGCCCCGAACGTGTGGGCCACGAGGACTCGATCGCGCGCGGGCGGGCGTTCTTCGACAGCATGGACGGGCGTCGTTCGGTCCGCTTCTTCTCGGACGACCCCGTGCCGCGAGAGGTCATCGAGCTCGCCATCAAGACGGCCTCGACCGCTCCCTCCGGCGCACACAGGCAGCCGTGGACCTTCGTCGTGATCAGCGACCCCGAGGTCAAAAAGCAGATCCGGATCGCGGCCGAAGACGAAGAGCGAAAGAGCTACGAGGGCGGCCGCATGCCGGCCGATTGGATCGAAGCCCTGGCTCCCTTGGGAACCGACTGGCGGAAGTCCTATCTGGAGACGGTGCCGTACATCGTCGTGCAGTTTGAGCAGATCACGGGCTTCGACGACGAGGGCGCGCCGCAGAAGAACTACTACGTGCGCGAGAGCAACGGCATCGCATCGGGGTTGTTCATTGCGGCGCTTCACCAGATGGGCCTCTCGACGCTGACCCATACGCCGAGCCCCATGGGGTTTCTCTCCAAGATCCTGGGCCGGCCCAAGAACGAGCGCCCGTTCGTGCTGTATCCGATCGGATACGCCACCGCAGACGCGACCGTTCCCGACATCGCTCGAAAGCCCCTCGAGCGGGTGAGTGTGTGGGATCCGAAGCCCTCCAAAGATTGACGATCTTTTTTCGCGACATGGCCGGCGTCGGGGCGTGACAGGAGCAGAAGGCTCCGTGATGCTCTTAGAACGACTCCACCCTTGGCTGCTCTCCTTCGTGATCCTCTGTCCGCTCGGAGGGTGCGATAGCGACGATGAAGGCGACGACACCGGCGCAGGTGAAACCGATGGCGCAAGCGGAGACGACTCCGCGGGAAGTGGCGGCAGCGAGGGGCTCGACCAGGGCTTCTCAGACTGCACGCCGATGGGCTTCGAAGACACGCCGACGATTTGCCAGCCCGGTCAGTATTGCGCCGACTCGATTCTCGCGGACTGCCAGAACGGCTGCCTCTCCAACATCAACTGCGCAGCGGACCAGGCCTGCGAAATCCCTTCCGGAGCGTCGGAGGGAAGCTGCGCGAACAACGGAGGCGGCGGGGTCCAGCTGGAGGCCTTCTGCGAGAAGCTCCTCACCTGCGATCCCTCGGGAACGATGGCCCAGTGCGAGATGGTCTACGCGGGCACCAACGACGGGTGCCATCAGTGCATCGTCGATGAGAACTGTGGTGACATCAACGACTTCGAAGGCGCGTGCGACGACGCATGTGGATTGGGCTGAGTGACGGGTATGAACGCGTCCATGAACACGACTCTCAAGTCTCTGATGCTGAGCCTCGCCCTTCTCGTGCCGGTCGCGGGCTGCGACGACGAAGAGGGCGGAGACGACAGCGCGGGTGACTCGGCCAACGACAGCGGCAACGAAGGCGGGATGACCAGCTCCAGCGAGGAGACCTGTCAGACCAGCCACCAGTGCATCAATGATGTGTGCGAGTGCCAGACTCCTACGCTCGAGGGCATGGCGTGCACCGACGACGACGAGTGCGTCGACGAGTGCGAAATCTGCATGTGATCGCGAGCAGCTAAGCGTTGGTCTTCGCGGCCAAGAAGCGCTCGATACTGAGGTCGAGCCGGCTGGCGACCAGCCCCATGAGCTGGTCGAACTCCTGCCGGTCGATCGACAGCCGCGTGTGCAGAAGGCGGCGGGTTCCCGACAGCAGGTCCTGACGGGCCTTGGCGACCCGCCGGGCCGCGCTACTGCGGTGCACTCGGAGGACAGCGCCGAGCTTGTCCACCGAAAGTCCGTGGACATAGTGGAGCCGCAGCACGTTTCGCTGCTCCGGCTTGAGGCCGGCCAGCGAGTCCCGAAACGCAGCCGAGAACTGGGCCTTGTACTGCTGCTTGAACGCGAGCATGTCGGGGCCGGTCCCCGAGGCCTCGATGGCCATCAGAGCCTCATCGGAATCCAGCGCTCGCCGTCTCTGCGCGCGCACCGAGTCGAGCGCCTCTCGAACCGCAACGACACGAACCCAGACC
Source organism: uncultured Pseudomonadota bacterium (assembly GCA_913061055.1). Taxonomy (GTDB): domain Bacteria; phylum Myxococcota_A; class Polyangia; order Nannocystales; family Nannocystaceae; genus CAJXVA01. Next base: position 23,696 of record CAJXVA010000005.1, on the reverse strand, counting down.
AACAACTCCCCCTGGCCCGTGTAGTGAGCGATCTTCGCGGGTGTCGTTCCATCGGAAACGAACAGCTTCGTTCTCAGCCGCTGCTTGACCTCGTCGATGAAAGCCTCCGACCCATCCACCCGACCGATGACGCGACCCAGCGTGCTCATCACGGTCGTCTCGAAGCGAGCCATGGCGGCCGGGTGCCCTTGTCGGGCCGCGAACGCGAGGTGGAGGTCGACTGCGCACAGCTTCGTGACGGCAGCGGGATCGGCATCGTCAGCCAGGCACCGGGAGAGCTCGGCACCAAACGCCTCCATGTGGGGTGGCTCGTCATCCCAAGCCGCGCCGACGACTCGCTCCACTTCGGCGAGCGCCTGCTCGAGTGCCGCTGCATCCGGCGTCTCGCCGATCCACGTTGCAACGAAGCCGGTTGCGAGCGCGCTGAGGCTTTCCTGATCGATCACGAGACGCTCTGATGTCTACCGCACCCACGCCGCTGTCCGAAGCTCGAATTGCCGCCTACCTGCGCGGTGAGCTCAGTGATGCCGAACGGGCGGGGGTCGAGGCGGCGATGGATGCCGACCCGCAGTGGCTCGGGGTGCTCGCATTGCTCGCCGCGGAACAGGACGTCGACACGCGTGCTGCCAGTGCGCCGGACAGTTCCACCGTGGACCGGGTGCAGAAGCAGTTCTCGAGCCGTTTGCACCCCGGGCAACCCGTGGGACGATTCGAGGTCGCGCATCCGCTGGGGCGAGGCGGCATGGGCTCGGTCTACGCCGCATTCGATCCCAAACTCGAGCGGATGGTCGCGCTGAAGATCCTCCATGCATCGAGGCCGTCCGAACAGCCGCGGTTGGTCGCCGAGGCTCGCGCGCTGGCTCAGGTCAACCATCCAAACGTGATCACCGTTCACGACGTTGGCCGCTGGGAGGAGCGAGTGTTCGTCGCGATGGAGCTCATCGAGGGGCAGACGCTTCGGCAGTGGCGACGAGACACCAAGCGTACGTGGCGTGATGTCGCCCAGGTTTATGGGGACGCCGCGCAGGGGCTGGCGGCCGCGCACGCTGCTGGAATTGTCCACCGTGACGTCAAGCCCAGCAACGTCATGATCACGGACGACGGGCGGGTCGTCGTGGTCGACTTTGGCCTCGCCATCGAGGCCGAGCCGGTGGAGGAGACCGCGGCGGTTGGGGTCTCCCCCGGCGCGCAGACCCCAGGCACGAGTCGCGCTGGAACCCCAGCCTACATGGCCCCAGAGCAGCGTCGTGGGGAGCGAGCCACGGCCGCGTCCGACCAGTTCGCGCTGTCGGTGGCGCTGCACGAGGCGCTGAGCGGAGCGCTCCCCGAGGCCTCGGCCGAGCCCCTTCGAGACGCGGGTTTCGAAGCGTGTCGCAAGCTTCCACGTCGCGTCCTGAAGGTGGCGGCCCGGGGCTTGGAGATCCGGCCACCGGCGCGCTACCCGTCGATGGACGCCTTTGAGGCCGCGCTTCGGCAGGCCACCAACACGCCGCTGTGGCCGGTCGGGGTGGGGACGGTTGGCGCACTTTCGGCGTTCTTGTTGTGGCCCGGGAGCGCGGAGCACAAGACCTGCTCGGGTGCGGCGGACGAACTGGCGAGGGTGTGGACTTCGCAGCGACGAGACACCGTCGAGAGCGCTCTACGTGCGCCCGGTGGCACCTGGAGCGATGGGGTGGCCGATACGGTGCTGCCTCGTCTCGACGGCTACGCGCAGCAGTGGCTCGTCGAGCATGCCAATGCGTGTGCCGCCGAAGACGACCCCGACGCGCGGCTCGGAGCGCGGATGCTCTGCCTGGACCGGCGCCTGCGAAACTTGGACGTCCTGCTCACCGTGTTGGAGCAGGGGGACGCGTCCGTCGTCAGCAACGCCACTCAGGCTGTTGACGCGCTGCCTGCGGTCGAGTTGTGCGGCGCGGTGGAGACGTTGGCCGAGGTCGCAGACAACCCCGACCCCGAGGTCGAGGCGCTCAGAGACCGGATCGCCTATGCCGAGGCACTGCGGGAGTCGGCCTCGCTGGAGGACGCAAGTCGCGAGGCTCGCGATGTGTTGGCAGCGGTCGTTCCTCGTCAAGACAAGTGGCTGGAGACCGAGGCTCGGCTCGTGGTCGGCTGGGTCGAGCACGATCTGGCCCGTCACGAAGCCTCCGAGGAACAGCTGCGGATCGCCCTCGCGCTGGGCACGGTCAGCCGCAACGACGCTGCGGTCTCGATCGCGCTCCACCGGCTCGCATGGGTCGTGGGCTACAAGCTGGGGCGTCATCAAGAGGGGCGTGACCTGGCCGACCGTGCCGAGGCCTGGGCGGAACGACTGGAGGGTCCGGACACGCAGGCGTCGTCCCGGGCGCTCTCTCGCGGGTGGATCGAGCACGACGCGGGCAATCCAGACGCGGCGCTGGAGTTCTTCGCCGTTGCCGAGGGGCTGGCTCGAAAGGCCTCGCCGTCCAATCTCGAGGCGACCTACGATCTCGGGCTTGCGCTCAACGGCACCGGCGGAGCGCAGCTTGGTCGCGGGGATCTCGACGCCGCGGCGACCGCGTTCGATCAAGCGGCGACGCTGCTCTCGGCGCGCCTGGGCTCGTCCCACCCTCGGGTTGGCCAGGTGTTGAACAACCGGGCGGGAATCCTCCGTGCGTTGGGACGGCCCGATGAAGCGCTTGCAGTCTTCGAGCGGACGTACGCCATGTTCGTGGATGTCTACGGAGCCGAGCACATGGCGGTTGGGCAGACGGCAGCAAACATGGCGATCGTCCTGGGCGACCTCGCTCGGTATGACGAAAGCGTGGAGCGGGCCGATGAGGCCGTGCGGGTGCTCTCCAAGGTCGCAGGCGAGACGCACCCGCTCGTGGCGAAGTCGTACGCTCTTCGAGGCGATGCCCATATCGGCTTGGAAAACTACGAAGAGGGCACGCGGGATCTGTTGCGCGCGCTGAGCATCGAGACGGAGACCCTCGGTCCCGACCACCCGAGCCTGGGCATCTCACTGACCAACCTCTCGATCGCGTACGACAAGATGGGCCGGCTCGAGGATGCGGTGCAGCGTCAAGAACAGGCGCTGGAGATCCTGCGCGGAGCGCACGGCGAGTCCCACACCCTCGTCGCGACCGCGCGGATGAACCTCGCCTATCTGGAGCGCGCGCGGCACGATTACCCACGCTCCTTGGAGCTCTACACTGCGGCGCTGGAGCATGTGGGGGATGTCTCCCGAGGCTTGGCGCTCCTCGGGGCCGGCGAGTCGCATTTGCTTGTGGGGCAGCTCGAGCCGGCTGCCCAGATGTTTGAGGAGGCGGCGTCGTTTCTCGAGGACAAGCCTCCCGGTCTCGGTTCGCACGGGGAGGCGCTGTATCTGCTGGCCCAGACCCGCTGGATGCAGGCGCGCACCAGCGAGGCGAAAGCCTTGGCGACTCGAGCCGCCACGGTCTTGCGGGATGAAGAGGACGACGAGCTTCGCGCCGAGGTCGAGCGTTGGCTCCAGAATCCGGGCCCGTATTCGTCGGACGAAAGATAATTCGCGACGTGGCATCGGCGGGCGCGTGAGGGGAGGGAAGGACCAAAACGATGCTTCGCAAGAACCTCATTCCCTGGATGCTTACCGCCGGCCTGCTTTTCCCGACCGCTGCCTGTGACGACGACGATTCGGGGGACTCCGCCGGGGACTCCGACGACGACGACGATTCGGACGACGATGACGATTCGGACGACGATGACGATTCGGACGACGACGACGATTCGGACGACGACGATGACGACGATTCGGGCGACGACGACGATTCGGACGACGACGATGACGACGATGACTCGGGCGACGACGACGACGACGACGGCGATCAGTGCGTGCAGACCGGAAGCCAGTGCGAGGTCAACGGCGATTGCTGCGGCTGGGAGAGCGACAACTCCTCCTGCGTGGACTTTGGGGGTCCTGTCGTCTGCGCCGACTACTGCTTCGATGGAAGCGACTGTGCCAGCGGTTGCTGCATCCTGCTCGAGAGCGGAGACGGAGCCTGCGCGCCTTCGGATGCCTGCGGGTAGTCCCGCCTGTGACTCGTCCGGCGGGGGTTTCTACCGAGGCCGATCCGGAAGCTCCCACGGGCGGAGTTCGGCGGTATCCTGTGCCGGATGACGGACGACGACGACGAGGCGATGACCGTCGAGGAGATCGCGCGTCGTGCCGGAACCACGTCACGCAACGTCCGCTCCTATCAGACCAAAGGCCTGCTCTCGCATCCGCGCAAGACGGGCCGGGTCGGGTTCTACAACCGGTTTCACCTCACGCGCCTCAAGCTGATCTCCAGCATGCAGGAGCGTGGCTACTCGCTCGCGGCCATCGGCGATCTGCTCGAGGCCTGGGACCAGCGCAAGACCGTGGGCGAGATGCTCGGCCTGGAGCGGGTGCTCGCCGGGCGATACCACGACGAGCGGCGGCGCGAGATGACGCGCCGAGAACTCGAGCAACGGTTCGTCGCGCTCAGAGAGGACTCCGCGTTGTGGGATCGCGCGGTCGAGCTCGAACTCATCGTCCCCGCCGAGGGCGATCGCTTCGCCGTCCCGAGCCCGCGCTTGCTCGATGTCGCCAAGACCATGCTCGAGGTTGGGGTGCCGCCCGATGTCGCCCTCGACGAGTTGGCCAACCTCCGGACCCAGCTCGGCGCGGTGGCCGAGAGCCTCGTCGGGCTGTTCAAAGACCACGTCTGGAAGCCGTGGATCGACGCTGGCCGACCGATCCGGCAGCTGCCCGCGCTCGTCCGGAAGATCCGGAAACTCCGCCCGCTGCCGATGGTGACCGTCAATGCGATTCTCGCCCAAGCGCTGGACGCAGAGCTACAGGCCAACGTGGGGGAGCTGCTGTCTCAGGTGTCGAACCGCGCATCTTCCGAGAGCAGCTAATCTAGAAGGGGCCTTTCGAAAAGGCCCCTCCCGCTACGGCCGGCAAAGCCGCCCTTCGCTCCACCCGAAACGGTCGCCCTGTCGGGCTCGTGCTCGCTTCGCTCGCCGCTCCCGAGGTTGTGAGATCTACTCTAGTCTTCCATCCGCCATCTCACTTCGCCGGCTGTCGTGGCTGTATCCGGCGCCGCATTCGTAGCAACCCGCCGAGCCTCGCGCCTCGCTACACTTGCTCGCATGACCTCGCGTGCGTTGCTTGTGCTTGCTGTTCTGGCCGTCGGCTGTGATTCCGGAGACGGGGACGGCGGCGAGACCGATACCGATGCGATGGGCTCGAGTGGCGTCGCCGGAAGCTCTTCCGGTCCATCGACGACCGCGCCGGGGACCTTCACCGCTTCGAGCACCGGTACCCCTGACACGACATCGTCCTCCTCGACCAGCGGCGAGCCGGGTTCCAGCTCCACTTCGGGGGAGACCGGCGAGGGCAGCAGCAGCACCGGAGAGGTCTTCGTCGGCAGTCCCGGCTGCGGCACCAAGGCCACCCTCCCCGACGGCGAGAACACCTTCTCGCTCGATGACTACGACCGCCGCTACATGTTGCGCCTCCCGGCCAACTACGATTCGCAGCGAGCGTATCCCTTGATCTTTGCGCTGCACGGCAACGGCGGCAATCCCGGCTACTGGGATGAGGTCGGTGGAGATCGCGACATCCGGACCGCGTTCGCCGACGAGGCGATCCTGGTCATTCCCGAAGCCATCAACAACGCCTGGCGCGACTACAACGCCGACGCCTCCACCTGGCCCGCGTTCATGGACCTCGAGTTGTCCGCGTTCGATGCGATGTACGAAACCGTGTCGAACGATCTGTGCGTCGATCCGGACAACGTGTTCTCGATGGGCTTCTCTGGCGGTGGCTCGTTCTCCGGCGTGCTTGGGTGTCGCCGCGACTACATTCGTGCGATCGCAGTCGGTGGCAGCGTCATCTACTTCGACGAGGAGGACTGCGTCGAGACTCCCGCCGCGTGGATCACCATCGGAGACGGCGAGCTCAGCGAAGGGCGGGAGGCGTACCGAGACTTCTTCAGGGACCAGGCTGGGTGTGAGCCGACCTCCACGCCGATCGAGCCTGCGGGTTGTGTCGAGTACGAAGGCTGCGGCGCCGAGAGCCCCGTCGTCTTCTGCGGACACCCGGCCGACCACGTGTGGCCAGGAATCGGCACCGACGCGACGCGGGCCTTCTTCCAGCGGTTCTACGCCTCTCGCTGAGCCTCGGGGGATGTGCTATCCCCGCCTCGGATGCGGCGTGAGTACCTGTTGGCGGTGAGTCTCCTGCCCCTGGGAGGGTGCGCAGGCCAGGCCGTCACGTTGGCCGCGATCTTCTTCAGCATGAGCGCGGCCGCGTGGCTCGTCAGTCGTGGGCGGCAGCGCTACGCCCTGCACGAGGCCGAGTCGATCAAGCTCGCCATCGCCAACGGCAGCCACCGACAGCTCGAAGAGCGGCTGCGTGAGGAGCTCGCGCTGGCCGATGCGGGGGAGGCGATCAGCGAAGAGCGGCAGTGGCTGGCGCGTGCGCAGCTGGGCGGCTTGCTCGTGGCTGAGTGGCGCTTGTCCGAGGCGTCCGAAGTCTACGCCAAGGCAGACCGGCCACGCATGGCTCCGCACCTTCGGGCGTTGGCGGCGTTTGGTCGGCACGAGGTTGCGTTGCTCACCCGCACCGCGAATGACAAGCAGTTGCGAGCGATCCGCAGCGATCGCGATGAGTGCCTCGAGCATGTACCTGTCGTGTTTCGGCGGGATATCGAGAAGGCCTGGAATGCTCTCGAAGGACTCTGCCTGGTGCGCATGGGACAGGCCCGCGAAGGCGCCCGGCTGCTCGAGGACGGGGTCAAGGCGCTCGAGTACAACCCGGCGCTCGTCGTGTACCTGTATCACCTGGGGCAGGCGTATGAGCACATCGGGGAGCGGACGCTGGCCGCCGAGCGGTATGCAAAGGCGGCGCAGGCGTTTCCGGGGACGCGGTTGGCGAGTGAGGCTGCGTCGCGGACGAAGGCGTTGGGCGGCGGGGGCGAGGATGGGTTGTTTCGGGAGATGCTTCCGGAGACTCCGGATGGAGGTGGCGAGGTCGTGGGCCCACGCTCCGAAATTGGGACGCCCGAATCTGAGGATGTTTGATGATAGAGATAGATTGTTGAGAGTTGTGGATTAGGCTGCTCCGCTATCAATGTTCTATGTCGGCTGTATGACGTGAGTTGTTCGGCTGAAGCAGCAGGCTCTCGCTTGGGTGCGCTTGCCTTTTGTCTGGGGACGTCTGGACGAGGCCGGCTGTCCAGGATCCCGGACACAATCCAGGCCGCGGAAGACGCCGCAGCGTAGGCTAAAGACCTGTTCTCCGCAGAAGTCAACCGGCCGGTGACCCGGGGACAGGTGGTCCGGAAGCGCGGCAGACGGACATCGGTTGCCGTCCGCCGAGTGACAGATTGGCGATTGCCCGTGCGAATGTCGGGTTGCGAAAGAGATTCCAACACCGAGTCCGCCGTGGGAACAGAATCGTCACCTCCCGCGTGTCACGTCATCAGCAATTCCGACCGTTGAGGACCCCCGAGCGACTCGTTGGTGGAAAACAGCAGTATCCACGGTGGACGGTACGAGCATGGGGGACTACGCTAAAATCAGTGCAGCGCAGGAACGCGCTTAGTTGAATCTCTGTAAGGCGGGGAAGCCGTCGGCGTTTATTCTGTTCGTCGATCCGCGGAGAACGAAAGAGGAGGTCGGTTACGGTGAAAGTACAGTTTGTTCGGCCGAGGATTGCGCTCCCTGATCGCGCCGCGCCTCGTGCATTGGACCGCGAAAAACGTTGTGTGCTGGCACACGGGGTTGTCGGGTGGCTCGTGGGGGCTCAGCGGGATCGATCCTCGAATCGCGCATGGTGCGCGCATGGCGTGTGCCTCTCGGAGGTGTCTAGCTTCGGATGAAAGCCGGGCCTCCGGAGCACTCTATGGCCCTGTAGCTGAGAGGGCGCTGCGCACCTGGACAGTGCACCCCGAAGCCCCTACAACCAGCCCCCACCTGAAACCAAGCAACCAAAAAAGCGGAACCGGCGCCCTCCTTCCAAAGAAAACGCCGGCCCGCCTTGCCCCCCAGACTTTGGGTCTGGGACCAGCCCGCAGGGGTTCAGCTCTTGCGAGACGGAGACCCGTACGTGCCGAAAAAAACTAGCAACCCACCGATCCACTGTCAACCAACACCCGCCACGGATGAGCGTGAGTGGCGCTCTCCTATGGACCTTGCACGCTGGATTGGCGTGACCAAGCGACACTATAGTCGCAAGATTCGGCCCATTCTCGAAGCCGCGAATGTGCCCAAGCTGCCGATCAGCAAGACACGGTATCGGTGGCACGTTCCTTCTGCTGTGAAAGCACTTCAGGAGGCGTTGGGATGACCTCTCAAGAACGACTTGTCGCGGCTGTTCAGGCCCATGTGGCGGAGCACGGAGGTCCGGATACGATTGTCGAGCTGCTCGCACTGACCTGTTATTCGGTCATCGCTTGGCACGGGTTGTCTGGGGATCCAGCCATGCGGACCCACGGGGAGATCGCTGCCGAAGGGATGGGTGAAGCCGTCGAAGCACTCTCCGAACGGTGTCACGAACGGAGGATGCGCCAGTGCAACTGAATCGCTCTTCCACCGAAATCCCGAAGGTGAGCCCGCTGGACTACATGCTCGATGGGTCGATCTCGGCCTCGACGGAGCCGTCCTACGAGGCATTTCTTTCCGGGTTGTTCCTCTTGGATCGAGGGTTCTCCTACCGCGAGCTGGTTCGGCCGCGGATCCGCGACCTTCGTGGGCGCTACCTCGAGCCACCTCGAGAGGCATGGGGGCGTATGGCGCCCACGCTTGCGCTCGCGAACGAGCTTCGTGGTCGACTTCGCAAGCCCGAGTCCGGGCACGATGGTGTCCGAGGCTTGCGGGTCGCGGCTGCGTACCGCCCCCGAGGTGGTGCGCGGCGAAGTCAGCACAAGTCCAACGCCGCGTTGGATCTGGATCTGCTTCCCGGGGACCGAGCGTCGACCAGACGGTTCTACGAGGTCGCCGTTCGTCTGTGGTGTGAATACGGCTCGAGCATGAAAATGGGACTCGGCCTCTACTGCCCGGCCGGAGCTCGCGGGGGTATCCGCGTGCACCTGGACACCGGGTTCCGGTGCCGGACCTGGCAGATCAGCCGTGGTCGCTCCATTCGGCCCTTCGTGGATGATGGGCGGTCCGTGTCGCTTGCCGTCGACATTGCGCGGGGACTGGGGCTCACACCCCCGACCCGTCTCGCCTGAAGCACGCACTGCTGGCGCGGTCTCCTCCTCCCCTCGTTGGGAGGGGGTTGGCTGTGCCGTTCCTCGATCCCGGAGTTTTCGCCATGACCCACGACCTTCCTCTGTACAAACCTCGCCGCCGAGCCGACTGCTCCTCGGTAGCTCGTCCCTGCCCGCATCATGATTGCCGGTATCACCTCGGCGATTCGGGCCGTGACTCTTGCGCGCTCGACGTTGCCGATCGAGTGGGCCCCTACGAACTGAGCATCAAAGAAATTGCCGAACTCATGTCGATGAGTACGGAGTCGGTGACCGATGCGTTGGCGACGGCGTTGGCAAAGGTCGACGTGGCGCAGCGGGAGGTGGCCGTATGACCACTTCAACCGTCTACGTGATCCACACCCAGGGGCGGTTCTGGCGGAGACGTCATGGTCACGCGAGGTCCTCGTGGATCGCTGGCTTGGCTCGAGCGTCGCTGTATCACCGCCTCAGCGACGCCAAGCGAGCGGCTGCTCGAATCGACATCGAGACTCAACTCGAAATTTGGGAGGTCGGGATGCAGCGGAATGAGGTCGCATTCGCGATGACGACGCACTCCTCTCAAAATCGATAGTGCCCATCTGTCTCCTCGGGGTTGGCGGTACTAGCTTGTAGTTGTCCGCTGAGTCAGAAGCGGAACCGAAAGGACTCGGACCGAATGAGAACCCTCAGAGACAAACTCCTCAGCCTCGACTTGCTCGCAGGAGTCGGTGCCGCGAGCTTCGCCGTTGGAGCGCAATACTACGAAGCGCTCACGGCACTCGCCTCGCCGGAGGTCGCAGGGGCCTTCTCTTTGCTCGCGCTTGGCCGCTGGTATGCAGGCCGCGCGGGCGGAGAGGAGGTCCTCGATGGCTGAGATCGAGACCGTCCTCGACGCGCTCGGGGCAGCCGGACCGGCGGGGTTGCTGCTTGCGGCAAGCGTTCTTCGCCGACTCGCCAAGCAGGCCGCCCTGGCCCGAGAACAGATCAACCAACTGATGCTGCGCATCCAGACGTCGCTCGACGATGCGGAGGCCCACCGGGCCCGCGAACGGCAGCATTGGAACTACATCGAATCGAGAACCAATGATCCTACGAATGCTCGCTCGGCAGCTCCTCAAGGAAGCGGTCCGAGACCTCCCGGAAACCGTTCAGGACGAACTTCGCCAACGCCGGGGCCAGCCATGCCTCCAAGCACTGTTCCATCTTCAGATGGAGTCGTTGCTCTCCAAGGAGCGCCCGCCGGCCTGGCGGGTGCGCAGAGCCTGGCATGAATTTCAACGTCGGCGGTTCGCGGCCATGTGTTCTGCGCGCCATCGATGCGGCCTCCCTCCATCCCACTGACCAACCTACCAACCGCGAAAGAGAACCTCGCGATGTCCAACAGCAACTATCTCGAACAACAAATCCTCTCCTGGATCACCGGCACCGACATGCCGACTGCTCCGACCACGCTCTACGTCGCCATCAGCACGGCCGCGCCGGCTGAAGACGGCAGCACGATCGCCGAACCGGCCGGTGCGGATGGGTACGCTCGGGTCGCAGTCACCTTTGGTGCCATCCAACAGGGCACAGACGCGGCCACGATGTCCAACGACGTCGATCTCGCCTTTGGTCCTGCCACCGGCGATTGGGGCGACATCAGCCACTTCGCGGTGTTCGATGCCGCCACCGCCGGAAACATGATTCGCCACTCGGCGCTGTCGGCTCCGGTCACCATCAACTCGGGCGACTCGGCCACCTTCTCGACCGGCGCGCTCATCATCTCGCAAGGATAAGACATGCCAGCCATCGCAAGGGTCGACCTTGCGATCGACGATTACACGCTCACGACGACGGCCGGCAGTTCTGCTGGCACGTCGTCGGCCTTGACCCAAGGCGCGGAGTACCTCGTCGTCGCAAGCGGCAACGCCCAAAACGGAAATGCAAACGATGTCACGCGATCCAATGTGTTGGTCGGTGGCACAATCTTCGGACGAGCGAGTAGCTCGCTGATCTACAACGCCGGCCCGGTTGCCCTCTCGGGCACCCAAAACGGTGCTTCAACTCAGGTAGGGGCGGTTTTCGCCCACACAGCGGGTCTGGCTGAACAGCTCGAGGTTCAGACCTGGTGCGATAGTGCCGGAGAAGGCGCTCAGTTTCGGGTCACTGCCCTCGACTTGAGTGGCCTCGACGCTGCGGACTGGCAGTATGCGGAGGGTCCCAACTCCGACTCGATCACGGATCAGCCGCTGGTGAGCGACGACTGGATTGCTCTGGACGACAGCGGTGGGGCGCTCACGTTTACACCAGCGTCGACAGGCGACTGGTTGGTGTTCGCCAGCGTAGAGGCGGTCCCCCAAACCGGAGTTGCCGGGGTCGACGAGATCGCCATTCGCACGACTTTGGATGGAACCGTCCTCTCCGGAACCCAGACGGGAGGCGACGTCAACGCGGTGCCGCTGGATGAGATCTACGGCTACCTCACCCACGACGTCGTTTCGCTGGCCGGCGGAGTCGCACATACCATTCAAGTCGAAGCAAACGGTGCGTCGGGTGGAGGCAACATCGGGTTCCGCCGGGTCAGAGTCCATGCCCTTCGTGTGGGCGCCTTCGCAGCCGGTGGGGTCGTACAGACGACGGATACCGGCGAGGTTCTGACGGGCACCGCGAGCTCGGACATTCTGCCCACCACGCTGTCGATGACGCAGGCGGCCGACTATCTCTTGCTCACTCGAGCGCAGAAGTCGGTCACGTTCTGGAGCGAGGCCAACATCCTCGTCAACGGCGTGCCGGCGCTCAACGACGGCTACGGAACCGGCGGGGATGACCTCGGACTCAACGCCACCGACGACCTCATCTACGAGCAGGGACTGCACATCGCGCCTGGCCTGCAAAATGCCGACACCGTCGGGATGCGAATCAGCAAGGTTGGTGGCGGTGGTTCCAACAACTACGGAAGCGACATCGCTCGCCCGGGTGGCGGCGACCTCAGCCTCATTGCGCTCCGGCTCGAGACGCTGATGCTGACCGGCTTCGAGGGGACGTCCTCCTCGAGCGCCGACGACCTCGCGACCCTCGCTGCACTTCGCGGTCTCTTTGGGGCCTCGGCTGCAACGACGGGCGACACGGCCATCCTCACCACGGGCTCCACCGCCCACTACTCGGTCTCCCTGACCGACCTCTCAGCAGCCAACGATTTCGGACGACTCACCATGGATCCCATCCTTCAAAATGTTCTCACCGGTCCCATCGAGGCCCACTACCCTGGAACGTCCGAGAGTCTTCCTTGGTACTGCAACGCGGGCGACTCCGCGGTGACTCTCGTCGAGCGGGTCAAGCGGCCCGCCGTCACCAACGGCACCACCGTGGTGCTCAGCGAGGGCGCGCCCGACATGAACAGCGTGGCGACGGTCTCGGTCGAGTACTTCTCCGACGCGGGGACCTGGGTTGCGTTGGCAGGGACCGGCGATGTGGTCATCACGGGCGAACTGGATGAGTCCGGTGCACCGTTTTGGGATCTGCGCTTTCAGCCCGACCCGGCAGCGTTCGCCGGCATCGCGGTGGGTGAACGAATCCGCCGTCGCTGGACGGTCACGATCACCGGCGGCACGTCGATGAACATTCCGCAGAAGGGGCACGGCTTCATGGTGGTCAACGAGGACCCCGAGGTCACTCCTTCGAGCTAAGCCCCGCGGCCGAACTCGACCTGCACCCCGAACAGTTTTCTCCGCGACAGCTTGACGAACCCGGCACTACCGTCGGTTCGTCGGGCTGTCCGTCGCATCGAAAAAGCTCCACCGTTCCATGTCAAAAAGCACCCTAGAACTCCGAGGCCGCGTCGTTCAAACCGGAACCGACACCGGCATTCCCGACCTCCGCGTCGTCGTCGTCGACCAAGAATCCCAGATCCCTACGATGATGTTTCGCGCCATCACCGATGAGAGTGGTGCGTACTGCATCGAACTCTCTCGCGACGAGGCCGCGAGTCTCTTTCCCCCCGGCCAAGGGCAGGTGTGGGACGCCAACCCGACCCTGTACATCTCCGTGTACAACGGGGATGCGCTTCTTCTCACCACCTCTGACCAGCTACAGATGCATGACATCGCGCGTGGGGCGTTTCCCACGGTGCTCGAGGTCAACGTCAGCGGCACGGCGGACATCCAGTTCTCTGTGCACGGGCGCGTCGTGCAGGCGGACGGCAGCCCGGTCGTTGATGCTCGGATTCGAGTGGAACGGGTTGAGGCCGCATCTCGCACTGTGGTCGCGTCCGGAAACACTGAGACCGACGGAACCTACGACCTCGGCTACGCAGGCGTGGACGCTTCCACCGGGACTGCCACCAATACGGCGATCGTGGTCATCGTCGACGATGCAACGACGGGCGATGAGATCGTCCGTACCCCGGTCATCGTCGACCCGGATCCGCGCCATCTCGTTGACCTGCTCGCGGCGGAGCTCGTCGACTACACGGGGCAGCCGGAGTTCGCTCGGGTATTGGCCGCGTTTGAGCCATGGGTTTCGGCCAACGCGCTTCCGAACCTGAGCAGCGACGACCTCGAGCTGCTGGTCAAGCGAAGCGGGATGCCGGCGGACCAGGTCGCGATGGCGATCCAGGCACAGCGGATTGCGACTGCGCGGGGGATTCCGGCCGAGGCGAGTTATGCGTTGATGCGGGCTGGGATGCCCGCGGATGTTCCGGGGCAGCTCGCGCAGTCGCAGCAGGCGATTCGGGGAGCCCTTCAGCGGGCCGCCGACGCTCTGTTGGTGCCCACCACGCTATCGAACGGGAACCCCTTCGACGTCGACGTGTTGACGGCTCTGTACGCCAGCGAGAAGAGCAGTGCGCTGGTGTCTGGTACGAACTCCGCGGTCCGAGACCTCGTCGCAAGCAGTGGGCTCGCGCCCTCGGTGACCGATTTGTTCCTGACCCGGTGGAGCGAGCACGAGGGCACCGCGGTCGAACTCTGGACGGATCTTCGCGCGGGTACAGACTTCTCTGCGCAGGATATCGATACCCTCGAGTTCACCGTAGAGACGTCCTCGGCGGTCGACGGCTACCTTCCGGCCCTGTCGGTTCTACAAGCCGACCGGGCCCAGGGAAGCATTTCCTCATTGTCCGATCTCGCAGGATGGGACGCGGCTGCCTGGACTGCATTCGTCGCCACGCACGGCGCCCCGGCAACCCTGCCCGGAGACCAGCTGGAGCGGGAGGGAGCTTTCGCGGTGGAGAGTCGCCGTCGAGTCCAGGCTCGTTTTCCTTCCCAGACGGTCGCTCGGCGATTCGGGGCAAGCCCGTCGGCACTTGTGCCAGGGGTCACGGAGTTCTTCGACGCCAACGCTGCCTTTGAGGTGGGCCGAACGAACGTGACTCGATTCTTCGCTGACAACCCGGGCGCGACGCCCTCAGGGTTCGTCGCCGCCGAGATGGAAGAGAGCGTGAAGCGTGTGCAACGCGTGTTTGCACTGACTCCCGAACACGAACGCTACGAGGTCTCCCGGGTCTTGCTCGATGAGGGCATCGACTCCGCGGCGCGAATCGTTCACATGGGTCGCGCATCCTTCGTTGACCGTTTTTCGACCCTGTTCTCCAGCTCCCACGCGAGCATGTCGGGGGATGACGTCGCGGCGCACGTCTACGGAAAGGCGATCGAGAAGCACGGGTTTTCGCTCGCAATGCTGGCGCAGTACGGGGCGTCGGCAAACTCAGTTGGTATTCCGGCGGTCGCGACGTACGCTCTCGACCCGGCAGCTGGTTCGGGTGCGACGACTTTGGCCGACCTGTTCGGTTCCATGGACTACTGCGCGTGCTCTCACTGCAGCTCGCAGTTCGGTCCGGCTGCGTACCTTGTTGATCTGCTTGCTGCACTCGATGGTGCGGGCGCACGCGACACTCTTGATGCGCGGCGTCCGGATATCGCGGGTCTCGATCTTTCCTGCGCGAACACCAACACACCCCTTCCGTATATCGACCTCGTCAACGAGCTCCTCGAGCAGGTTTCGGCCGACGCGGCCAGCCCGTTGCAGGCAGGAAATACGACCTGGACGGCGGAGGAACTCCGTCTCACGCGCGAGCCTGGACCTGCGCTCGCGAGCGACCCGTACGCTGGGCCAGAGAGCGCCGCGTTTCCATGGACACTGGGGAGGAGTGTGCATGGAACCGAACTGCGGGAGTACATGCGGGCACTCGGGTTCACGCGAGCCGACGCGATGCAGCTGTTTTCAGCTGAGGCGGGGACCGAAGTTGTCGACGCCGATGCGATCACTGCTGAACGGCTTGGAGTGAGTACGCGGGAGTTTCAGCTGTTCGCGGGCGATACAAGCGGTGAGATTCCCCAGATCTGGGGAGAAGCTCCTGGCGCAAACGGCTGGACTGACTCCCTTGCGCTGGATGTGGAGCGCATGCTCGAGATCACGGGATTGAGTTTTGAAGACCTGGGTCGAGCTCTGTCGATGCGAAGGGTCCGAAACGGGGTCACGAATACAGACCCCCTCGAGCTCCGGTTCGGTGACCCAGCATGTGATATCGGTCAGGCTTTCGTCCACGGGTTCGACGAAGCTGCTGCGACCTCGCTACACCGCCTGATCCGAGCGAGCCGGGCCACTGGCCTATCGTTTGAAGAACTCGACATTGTCGACCAAGCGCTTGGAGGGATCAACGGCACGACGATGCTGGCCGTCGCCGAGATCAAGGCTTTGCAAGCGCTCGGACCGATCGAGGTCGACGAGGCATGTGGCCTGTGGGCAGACCTCGACAGCCACGACTATGAAGGGCGACCCTCGCTGTACACGCGGCTCTTCGCCAACCACGAGGTCCTGGCGTCCGAGCTGGGGGCGTTCCCGCTGGATGCGGTGCTCGATGAGGCGGTGCATTTTCCGTATCTCAGGGCTGCTCTAAGCATCTCCGACGGTGACCTCCGGTTGCTCATCCAACCGCTGATCGATGCGTCCGAAGCTCCACCGAGCAGTCAACCACTCGTCGTGGATGCGAGCACGGTGCAAACCCTGTTCGCTCGAACTCGTCTCGCTCGGCTGTTGTCGCTCGACGTCGGTTCGTTTGTCATGTTCCTCGAACTCTCGGAGGTGGACCCCTTCGCGGGCCCCGTCGAAACCGCGGAGTTCATCGAGCAGGTCACCCAACTGCTCGGCCATGGAGTGAGCGCCGAGGATGTCGACTACCTCTGTCGAGATCGCCTAACACCAGGGGTTGCGGACCGTTCGGTCGAGGTCGACGGCGTTCTCGAGTCACTGGTCGGCGCGCTGACCGAGATCGAACGCAACGCCGCGGTCGAGGGAACGCCGCAGCAGGCCGTTGTTGCGCACGCGGAGACGCTTCTCGAATCCCTGAGCGTCGCACGAGACGCTGTGTCGGGGCTTTTCGGTGCGAGCCTGGACGCGGGCATCGGCGAGCCCCTCCAACAGCTGCTTGCATTGGTCGGGGATCCACATACCCTCGCGATCTCGTTGACCAGTGAGACGCCCGAAGCTCGGTTCGCGATTCTTGCTCCCCTACTTGAGGAAGTCCGGCTTGTTCGTGGCTATCGAGAGAGCGCGATTTCCATCCTTGCCGCCGAAACGACGCTCGACGGGGATCTGGTGGCACAGCTGGCTTCCGATCTGGTGTTGATCGCGGGGGAGCCAGTCCTTGACGTGCTTGCCGACCCAGCCGTTGCTCCCTCCGAGGTCGCGACCTCTGCGTCGCATCGCTCGGCAGTGGAGCTGATGCACAAGGTCGGGAAGCTGGTCTCGACCGTCGGGCTGGATGGGCGTGACATGACGTGGCTCTTCCTTCCTGGCGAGGGGGCCTCGTCGCTCCTGCTCTCGGACCTTCCTACCGACGAGCCGCTGGCCGGCGAGGCCCGGACGAACTTCGCGGGTCTCCTCGAACTCGTGCGGTGGGTAGCGGTTCTTGGCGAACTCGCCGACTCGGTGGATGGCTTGGGGAGCTTGAGCGAACTTGCGGTCGCGATGAACTGGCACGCGGAGGATGTCACCTGGGCGCGCTCCGAGCAGTGGCTGGAACTTACCGATGCCGACCTTCGGGATATCGGCACGATGTGGCAGCTCAGCAGGATGGCGGCCGCGGTGAGAACCACGGATGTTCGCGCCGCCGAGCTGGCGCAATGGGCGAGAGCGACACCGAACGCATCGCTGTCCGGCGCAGCCCGGAACGCGCTCCAGTCGCACTACGACGAGGCACAGTGGGCGAAGGTGATCCAGCCGGTTTCCGACCACCTCCGCGTGATGCGTCGGGACCTGCTGCTGGACTACATCGTCGACCGAGACGGCTTCGCCAACCGAGATGCCTTGTTCGAGCACTACCTCATCGACGCCCAGATGGGCGCTTGTACACTGACCTCTCGAATCAAGCTCGCGATCAGTGCCGTTCAGCTGTTCTTCCAACGCAGCCTCATGCAGCTCGAGGCGGGAGTCAGCCTCGCGCCGGGCATTGAGCGTGAGTGGGAGTGGCGCAAGAACTATCGGGTTTGGGAGGCGAACCGAAAAGTGTTTTTCTATCCGGAGAACTGGGCGACCCCAGAGCTTCGGACGGACAAGACGCATCTCTTCCGCCGATTGGAGGCGACAATCCGACGGGCGGACCTGACGGAGGCTGCCGCGGAGCAAGCGGTGGTCGAATACGTGGTCGGGCTCCACGAAGTCTCGCAGCTGATCGTTCTCGACATCCATCGGTGGAATGAGCCTGCGACTGGAAACCTCGTGGAGTCGGTGGTGGCCCGGACCCGCGCGGCGCCGTCGGAGTTTTTCTATCGCTCGCGGATTGCGAAAGGAGTCTGGTCACCGTGGGAGAAGATCGAGGGCGGAATTACCGGAGAACACGCGATCATCAAGGCCATCCAAGGGCGCGTCTTTGTCGTCTGGCTTGAGTTCCTCGACGCGAACCAGCCGAAGGGAAAGGCGGGCAGCAGCAAGAATCGCCGCCCGATCCTGTCTTGGTCAGAGCGTTGGCAGGGCGAGTGGACCCCGAAGCGTACGATCCCGGCGCTCAAAGGAGGGGCGAAGGCGATCTCGAACAAGCGATTCATGCTGTGGGGTGGGACGTCGAGCGACCCGCTGGCTGTCTATGTCCTGTTCTTCGAACTCAATGGTGGCAGCATTGTTCGTGCCTGGAAGGCAAACTTTGACCCCGTGCTCAACGTGATGACGAACGCGGGGACCGCGGAGGAACTCTTTAACACGAAGAAAAATCTTGCGATTCAAGGCGCGATCAGAGGACAGCGTTACGTATACGGTCGTCCCCCCAACAACGACGGTGGATCACTCTCAGATGTGTACCTTCACCACTTCGCGGATCCCGAACGAGACACCGCGGTGTTTCGGGTGGACCGCCTCTCGCGGAAGCCGCCAGTCTCGCTCAGCCATCAAGGGGGCCTGCCGTTCGCAGACCCGCGGACCTACGTCATCGACTTTTCCGGAGGAGCGATCCTCGGAGAGGGAGTGCGGGGTGCGTCGGACCAGGTCGGGGCGGCGTCTCAAAGCTCGGGCGACCAGGCCCAACTCCTCAACGCCGACTTCGAGATCCTCGACGACGATGAGCCCAACCCGCTCCAAGTGGATGCCTACCAGCTCTCTGAAACCACGCTCGCTGGTGAGTACGAGTTCTCCACCGCGGGAGGATTGATTGACCTCGCGACAGCATCCGCGAGTCTTCCGGCTTCCGCGCAGGCACTGCATGGCTTCCGGTTCGAGT
This sequence comes from uncultured Pseudomonadota bacterium, assembly GCA_913061055.1. Lineage (GTDB taxonomy): Bacteria > Myxococcota_A > Polyangia > Nannocystales > Nannocystaceae > CAJXVA01. The sequence goes on along the minus strand of CAJXVA010000005.1, from coordinate 4,808 downwards.
CGTTCTCACATCCGTACACTGGGGTGCTGCTTGCGGAGGTGGCTGCCGGTGGGGCCACGGCGCTCTTCGAGCCTCGCAACGAGGAGCTGCGGCGCCAATTGCTGGAGGAGGAGTATCTCTTTCACGAGAGCGACGACCCGGGAGAACTCGACGAGATCTCCTACCTCGCAACCGACCGCGTTCTCTCCCCGCTCCCGAAGCGGTCGTTCGACTTTGAAGCCGGCGGAGCGTATTCGGTCTACAACTGGGAACTCTTCTTCCATGTTCCGTTGTACATCGCGAACCGTTTTCGGTTGGAGAACAAGTTCGCGGACGCCGATCGTTGGTACCGCTTTGTGTTCGACCCGAGCCGAAGCGCGGAGGACCCCGCCGAGGGGGCGGAGCGGTTTTGGAATGTGAAGAAGCTGTTCCAGGAATCGGAGTCGGGAACACTCGACATCGTGCAGGAACTCTTCAGCAACGAAGGACCCGACGCGAGCTCCGAGGCGGTCCAGGCGTTCAAGAAGGGCGTGCAAACATGGCTCGGCAATCCGTTTGACCCGCACGCGATCGCAACCGTGCGACCGGGCACGTATCGCTGGGTCGCCGTAAAGGGCTACCTGGACAACTTGCTTGACTGGGGCGACGCGCTCTTCCGAAGGGACACGATCGAGTCGATCAACGAGGCGACGCAACTGTACCTGCTCGCTGCGGAGTTGCTGGGCGAGCGGCCCCGAAGCGTTCAAGCGCTGGAGACGGAGACTCAGACGTACAACGACCTCGATGACCCGAGCTTTTTCGGAGGGTACTCCGAGTTGGAAGGCTGGGACCCGCTGCAGGGGACGGACCCTTCGTCTCCGCCCGGCGGAGCTACGTTCAGCAACTCGTTCCGGGTGGAGTCGCCCGTCCCGCCGTTCAACCCTGTGCCGACGTCATTGGCGGCTCCAACCACGCCCCTTCCTCCGGCGGTCGGGGGAATCTCCGGCTTCGCCCCGGACCTTCCGGCTCCTCTGTGGTGGACGTTCTGTCTTCCTCCCAACCCCGAGCTGTTGGCGTACTGGGATAGGCTTGGCGACCGGCTATTCAAGATCCGGAATTGCCAGAACATCGAGGGAGTCGAGCGGATGCTCGCCTTGTTCGCTCCACCGATCGACCCAGGACTGCTCGTTCGCGCAACTGCGCTGGGAATCGGGCTTAGTGACGCGATCGAGGGGACGTTCGCCCCCACACCAACCCACCGATATCGGGTGCTCGCGGCTCGGGCCGTTGACCTGGCTGCTGATGTTCGGGCTCTGGGGGGCGCGCTTCTGACAGCGATTGAGAAGCGCGATGGCGAGTCTCTGAGCCGTCTGCGCGCAGTGCACGAAGTTTCGACGATGGAACGTGCACGGGCCGTGCGGAGCGAGGCCATCTCCGAGGCAGAACAGCAGATTGAGGCGCTGGGTGTTTCTCTTTCAAATGCTCGAGAGCGCCACCGATACTTCACCCACCTCGGCGAGAAAGGCCTGATCCAATCCGAGGAAGACCATATCTCGCAGTCGGCGTACGCGCAGCGTAGCCATCGGACGAAACGCAGTGTCGAGATGGGGGCGCTCATCGGTTCCATGCTTCCCATGACCTCAGTCGGAACGAATAACTCTGTGTCGTTCGGGTCAATGCAGATGTCGGCAGCCGCGTCACTCGTCGCGGCAAGCTTTGGTGGGGACGCAGCAGAGTCTGAGATGCGGGCGCAAGCGGCACTGGTAGCGGCGGGGCACACGCGACGTTTCGAGGATTGGAAATTCCAGGCCGCGTCCGCGGAACGCGATGCCAAGCAGCTCGAGCGCCAGATCGTCGCCGCGGAAATCAGGTTGGCGATTGCCGAACGGGAGCTCGCGAATCACGACCATCAGACCGACCAGTCCAAGGCGATGAGGGCCTTCTACCAGGACAAGTTCTCGAGCGAAGAACTCTACGATTGGATGATCGGGCAGATCTCTGGTCTGTACTTCCTCGCCTACAAACTTGCGCTGGATATGGCAAGGAAGGCGGAGCGAGCGATGCAGTTCGAGCTCGAAACCGAAGACGCGTTCATTGGGCCCGACTACTGGACGAGCCTACGAAAGGGCCTCATGGCTGGCGAACGCTTGCACCTGGACATCAAGCGGATGGAGTCGGCGTACCTGGAGAAGGACAAGCGGGAACTCGAACTGACCAAGCGGGTCTCGTTGCGACAGGCTGCTCCGGGGGCACTTGCCCAGCTTCGCGAATCCGGAGAGTGCGAGTTCGAGATTCCGGAGTTGCTCTTCGACCTGGATCACGCAGGCCACTACCTGCGGCGGATGCGAGCGGTTCGGGTCACGATGCCGGCGGTCGCGGGGCCACAGACGAGCATCGGAGCCACGCTCACGTTGCTGCGGGATGACCTTCGGACGGAGGCAAGCCTGGAAGACGCCGCTGTTCGCACGACGTACGGTGGAACGAAACGCATTGCGACCAGTCACGCCCGCGAGGATGGCGGGCTATTCGAGCTCAACTTCCGTGACGAGCGGTACCTTCCGTTCGAAGGCGCGGGTGTGGCGAGCCGCTGGAGTCTGCGGTTGCCCACAGCGGTGCGGCAGTTCGACTACAACACGATCACGGATGTGGAGATTCGGATCGACTATACGGCTCGAGACGGCGGTGCTTCGTTCCGTGATGATGTGGAAGGGGAGCTGCAGGCCTCGCTGAGCAACGCCCTCGATGCTGCTACGGAGAACGGGATCGCGATGGTCCTCAGTGCGAAGAAGGACTTCGCAGTCGACTGGGAGCGGTTCCTTCGCCCGGCGGATGGTCAGCTCAGCACAGTCATGGAGGTGCCGATCACGTCGGATCGCTTCCCGTACCTGTTGCGGGGCGCAACCCTCGAGGTCGCGTCAGTCGAGCTGCTCATGGTCGGCGCGGGCTATTCCGGCGGAGAAGGGGATGCCACGTTGACCTCTCCATCGGAGGGTGACCTCACGATGTCGTTCGACGAACAGAGCGGGTCACTCGGCGGATCGTTCGATACCCCGGTTTCGGTTGGTGACCAAGCATGGGGTCTCGACCTCGGCTCGGCCGTCAGCATCGACAACGCAGATGAGGTCGAGGACCTCTGGGTGATCGTGCGCTTCAACGCCACGCTCCCCTCTTCCTCCTAGCGTGACGCCGGAGCCCTTTGGGGCTTCGCCACGAATCCAAGCGGCGGTCGGGGTCATTCCCGGCCCCGGCCGCCGCTTTTCTTGGGCCCTTGTGGCCCCAACGATTTCTTTTCTCGGACCGAAACGATTCCAGCGATGCAACGAAACGACGATGAAACACCAACGCTTGGTGATGCGGTTGGCGCGGCTCCCCAAGCGGAGCAGCCCGCAGCCCCACAGTCTGGCAACCGCTCTTCAAGCGGGTCCGGTGACGACGCCGAGCCCACGCCGGCGCAAGCGCAGCCCTGGGTGCCCAAGGTGGAGCTGCCCCAAGGAGGCGGTGCGATTCAAGGCATCGGCGAGCGCTTCGAGGCCAATGCGTTCACGGGCTCGGGCTCGATGTCCATTCCGATTGCGACGTCGCCTGGCCGCGGAGCGGTGGCCCCTTCGCTGGGCCTGTCGTATGCGTCGGGTTCGGGGAACGGCCCGTTTGGGCTCGGTTGGTCGATGAGCGTGCCGGCGATTCGGCGCAAGACGGAGCAAGAGCTGCCGCAGTATCGGGACGCGGTCGAGAGCGACACGTTTGTGATGGCGGGCTCGGAAGACCTGGTGCCGGTCCGCGATGCGGGGGGCACTCGGGTTCGCGAAGACCGGGACGGGTTCTCGGTGTATCCGTATCGGCCCCGGGTCGAAGGGGGCTTTGCTCGGATCGAGCGCTGGGTGTCGCAAGCCACGGGCGAGACGCACTGGCAGGTCCGCACGCCGGACAACACGTTCGCGCGCTACGGCAGCTCGGAGCAGTCTCGGCTGGCCGATCCGGAAGACACGACGCGGGTGTACGCCTGGAACCTCGAGGAGGCGCGGGACGACCGGGGCAACATCGCTCGGTACACGTACAAAGCGGAGGACGACACGGGCGACCTGGGGGCGTTCATTGCGGAGAGCAACCGGGCCCCGGTGGCCAACCTGTATCTGTCGCGGATCGAGTACGGCAACGCGGAGCCTGATGTCGCTGCGGACTTCCTGTTCGAGGTGGTGTTCGACTACGGCGAGTTCGGGTCGGTCGACGAAGCGGGGCAGCACTTCATCACGCCCACCGAAGAGCGTCCGTGGGCACTGCGCTCGGATCCGTTCTCCAGCTTTCGTGCGGGCTTCGACATGCGCACGCGTCGGCGGTGTAGTCGGGTGCTGATGTTCCACCGGATCGCGGCGCTCTCGGAGGAGCCGCGGCTGATCGCGTCGACGGACTTCGTGTTCGACGAAGACGCGCATCTGGTCAAGCTCACCGCGGCGGTTCAGCGGGCGTACGCGTTCGACGAGGTGACGGCTGGGTACACGGCCGAAGAGCTCCCGGCGCTGGAGTTCGAGTACAGCGCGGTCGAGTTCTCGCCGCGGCTGGTCGAGATCGACGAGCGCAGCCTGGAGAACGTCGGTCCCGGCGTGGACGGCAGCGAGTTTCGGTTCGTGGACCTGGACGGCGAAGGCCTGCCGGGCATCCTCAGCCAGCAAGGCGATGCGCTGTACTACAAGCGTCCGCTGGGTGACGCGCGGTTCGGCCCGCTGACGCTGGTGGGTGAGCAGCCGACCACGGCCAAGCTGGGCCAGGGCGCGCAGCTGGCCGACCTCGACGGGGACGGTCGGCTCGAGCTGGCGGTGCGCACGCTCTGTCTCTTATACACATCTGACGCTGCC
>CAJXVA010000004.1 GCA_913061055.1 uncultured Pseudomonadota bacterium | reverse complement strand
CGAGATGTAGAGAGGTCTCGTGGGCTCGGAGATGTGTATAAGAGACAGGGTCTACGTCGCGTTCGACCCGGACCTCGACCGCACAGTGGCGGTCAAGGTGCTGCACGTGGGCAGCGACCGAGCCCAGGAGCGGCTCCTGCGAGAGGCCCGCGCGATGGCGCGGCTGTCTCACCCCAACGTCGTCCCCGTGCACGAGGTCGGCTCGTTCGACGGGGGCCGGTTCGTCGCGATGGAGCTCATCGAGGGGGGGACCCTTGGCACGTGGGCGGACCGTCGCGGCTGGCGCGAGATTCTGCGCGCCTGCATCGGTGCGGGGCGGGGCCTGCAGGCCGCGCATGAAGCCGGGCTCATCCATCGCGACTTCAAGCCGGCCAACGTGCTCTGCGACGCGGACGGACGGGCGCGGGTCACAGACTTCGGGTTGGTGCTGGCCAGGGCGGAGACCGAAACGACGGTCGACGTCGGGGACCGCGTGGACGACTCGGAGCCGCCGAGCGAAGGGCTCACGCAGACCGGTTGGGCCGTCGGCACGCCCGCGTACATGGCCCCCGAACAGTCCTCAAAGGCCGTCGTAGACGAACGATCGGATCAGTTCTCGTTTTGCGTCACCACCTGGCAGGCGCTTTGCTCCGAGCACCCGTGGGGTGGAGGTCGAGCCCGTACCCCGGCGCCCCGCTGGCCGCCGAGCGCTCCCAGGGTCCCCCGTGGGGTCGTTGGTGCGCTGCTGCGGGGTCTGAGTTTGGACCCGGTGGACCGATGGCCTTCGATGGCCGCCTTGCTCGAGGCGTTGGAGGCCGCAAGCGCTCCACCCCGGCGAGGCCTCCGCGCGTTGCTCATCCTGGCGCCCTTGGGGTCCGCCGGGCTCGCGGCGGCTGTGTTCCTCTCGCGTCCGCCGGACGACGCGCCCTGTGAAGATGCTGGCCGTCATCTCGAGGGCGTGTGGGACGGCCAGCGGCGCTCGCAGGTCGGCAACGCGCTCGCGGAGAGTGGGGCCACGCATGGCCCCGACACGGCCGCGCGGACCCAGGTGCTTCTCGATATGTACAGCCAGGCTTGGGTGGAGACGCACCAGCGGGCGTGTCTCGCGAGCCAGCGGGGTGAGCAATCGGAAGCGTTGCTCGACCAAAAGATCGGGTGTCTGCAGACCCGGCGCGCGGAGCTGCGAGCGCTGGTCGACATCCTCGCTGCGGCAGACCGCAGCACCGCGAGTCGAGCCGTCTCCGCTGCCCGTGAGCTCTCGCCCTTGGACCGCTGTGAAGATGTGGTGGCGCTGCAGGAGTCGGCGTGGACGGCCGAGCCACATCAGGTGCAACTTCTCGGCCGCGTGCGCGACAAGGTCACCCGTGCCCGCGCTCTACACAGTGCGGGGCAGTATGCCGACGGGCTGGCGGAGGCGCGCTCCGCCGTGGCGCTCGCCGAGGAGCTGGGCGGCGCACCCGTGCGCGACGAAGCCGACTACATGGAAGGGGTGCTGCTCGATTCGGTGGGAGAGTACGAGGCCGCAGCGGAGGTGCTGACTGCGGCGGCATTGGATGCCCAGCGGCTCGGACATCACACCACGGCTGCGAAGGCGTCCACGATGCTCGTGTCGGTTTTGGGGGGACGGCTGGGTCGATCCGCGGAGGCAGCGACGTGGGCTCTCCACGCCGATGTTGCGATCGAGCAGGCCAGGTTGGGACGCTCGTGGGAGTCCAGGCTGCACACCAACCTCGGCGCGGCGTACAACGTCGCGGGCGACTTCGACAAAGCAAGCGTAGAGCTCACTCGAGCGATGTCACTCGCGGCGGAGCCTGAGGGCGAGACCGACAACATCGATGAAGCCGCCGCGACCGCGGAAATGGCCAGCCTTCACCAGTCCCGCGGACACTATGAGGAGGCGCTCCGCCTGCACCGCCGCGCGGCCGAACTCGCAGCCCGTGCCCGCGGGACCGGACACCCGCAGGTCGCGACCGAGTTCGACAACGTCGGCAATGCCCTCAGCGCGCTGGGACGCTTCGAGGAGGCACTGTCGTTTCACGAACGGGCGCTCGAGATCTTCGCGCACCAGGGCTTCGATCATCCTTCGTACCGCGCGGCGCTCTCCAATCTCGGGTCGACCCAGCTTTCAGCGGGGAGGCTCGACGAGGCGGTCGAGACGTTTGAGCGCGTTGCAAAATCCGCGAGCCGCAGTGGTCACGACCCCCTCAACACCGCCGTCGCCTACGTCAACGTGGCTGGCGCCTTGGGCTCGGTCGAGCGCTACGACGAAGCCGTGACCTACGCACAGCGAGGCGCGAGGGGCCTGGAGGACCGGCTCGGGCCCGAGCACCCCTTCGTCGCGAGCGCGTTGATCAACCTGGGCCTGAGCCAGCTGGGTGCACAAAGGCCCGCGGCAGCTCGCAGATCGTTTCGCCGCGCGCTCGAGATTGCGGACGGGCAAGAGTTTCCTCCCGCTGATCTCGCGACGGCGCGATTTGGCCTGGCCCGGGCGCTCGGACCCTCGCCCGAAGCACGCAGGCTTGCGCAGGAGGCCGGTTCGGCCTTCGCCGCCGCGGGCCAGGAGGACGAAGCAGCGCGGGTCGAGGCGTTCTTGGCCCCGTGATCCTCGACGCTCGTGCCGCAGGGGGCCTACGAGCGTACACTGGCAGCAGTGCAAGGGGGTCTGTCGGCGGCGTTTCTGGAGGCGATGGGGCCCGGTGGAGCGGAAGACCTCGAGCACATCGAGCTCGAGTCTCGGTTGCGGGACATCGTACAGACCGCTCGCCGATCGTGGCCGGGCATCGACCTGGACGAGGCTGAGTTCGTTGCGCATGCGGGTGCCCTTGCAGGGCGCGGCGACACACCGGCGACGTGGTTCGAGCAGGTTCGCCCCGGTGACCTGTGGCTGGCGTTCGCATGCGTCCAAGGACGGGTCGCCGGCATCGAGGCGTTCGAACGGCAGTTTCACGATGACATCCGCCGCGCTCTGACGCGCTTCGGCCGCAGCGCGGAGCAACGCGACGAGCTGCTGCAGGCGCTGCGAGACAAGCTCTTCGTCGGATCCGAATCGTCGCCCCCGAAGGTGGCTTCCTACGCTGGAGTCGGTTTTCTGCAGAACTGGCTTCGCGTCACCGCAGCCCGCACGTTCGTGGATCTGCGTCGCCGCGAGCACGCTGCCCCGCCCGAGGTCCGGCTCGACATGGCGCTGCTCGCCCAGAGCGACTTCGAGTTCAACTTCCTCAAAGAGCGCCATCGTGGCGACTTCAAGGCCGCCTTCGCCGACGCCACCGCGGCGTTGGAGCCTGCGGAGCGGAACCTACTGCGGCGTCGACTCGAGGGGCTCAACGTCGATCAGCTCGGCGCGCTGGAGGGCGTGCACCGATCCACGGCTGCGCGGCGCCTGGAGAAGGCCCGCCACCGGTTGCTGCAACAGACGCGGACGAAGCTGGGCGAGCGTTTGGGAGTCGACCAGAGCGAGCTGGACAGCGTGATGAGACAGGTGCAGACGCTCGACGTCAGCCTGGAGCGCTTGCTCCAGTCCAAAGACCCCGTCTGAGGGAATCGCAAGAAAACGACGTCCGGGCCTGCGACGAAATCCGCGTCACACGTCCGAGGACGCATGCGCATCGCCGCTCTCATCACAGGAATCCTTGGTGGCCTCTGGTCCCTGCTGCTCGGCATGAAGTGGCAAGGAGATGCCAACCGTCACGCGGACCTCGTCGCTGCTGCCCAGAGCGCCGGCGCCGACCTGGGCGAGGTCGGCTCGTTGATGACCGCGAGCTGGTTTCTCGTCGCGGGAGCGCTCGTGGGGATCGTCGGTGGCGTCTTGGCGTTGCGGGGCCGGGGCAAGCTGGGCGGCGGATTGATGCTGGCGATCGCGCTTCTCCCCGCGATGTTCACCATGAAAGCCCTCGCTGGCACGTTCTTGCTGGTGGTCGCCGGTGTCCTCGCGCTTCTCGCCAAACCCAAGCGGGTCTCGAACTGAGTCGGGGGTTCTGCCCAAAACCCAACCCAGCTCACACAATCCTCACCCCGCTCGACAAATCCCACGTTCTTTAAACTCAGCCCCGGGTTTCCCCACCTCTCCAATGGACGGGCGTTGAGTCGCTGCCGCGGATGGGAAGAACGATGAAGAACGAAAGCACGGGGAAACACATGTTCGGGAGCTGGAAAATGGCGTTCATTGCGGTCTCGGTCGCTTGCGGGCTGTCGGGCTGCGCCGAGGGAGAGGGCTCTGGCGAGGCGCTCGATGACCAGAGTTGGGAGGGAGACGACAACTTGCCGGGGACCGAAGAGCCGCATGAGCCGGAGACGTTTCCTGGGGAGGGCCCCTTCCCAGGAGACGAGCCCGGTCACAGTGAGAACAACGCTCCACCGCCCGCCGACAACGCGTTCCCGGTCGTGGGTTATGTGCTGGGCGAGTCGTGCTCCAACGGGTTTGGGGATCCTCGGCCCAACGGGCGGACGCACGAGGGTCTCGACTGCTTCGCGGCACAGAACCACGCCCCACTGGTGGCGGTCGAGAACGCGACGATCCGGGTCGTGAGAACGGCAGCGGAGAGCCCCGGGTTCTCCGGAAACAGCATCTCGATTCGCGGCGACAGCGGTTGGCGCTACTACTACGGCCACATCGAATCGACCCCGTTTCGAAAGGCCGATGAGGGCGTCACGCGGGTCCAGAAGGGTCAGGTCATCGCGCTGATGGGATCGACCGGGACCTCGGTCGAGCACCTTCACTTCGAGGCGGCGCCGGGCAACAGCGATGCGGTCGACCCGTACCCGTTCATGGGGACTTGGCAACGGACCGCGGGGGACGCCGCTCCGCCGGCTCCGGCTGGCGATGCGCCGCCGCCCCCACCCCCGCCACCACCGGTGCCCGGATGCGGGATGCTCGTCCCCGGTGAGGTCCTCGCACCCGGAGAGATCATGTACTCGTGCGACGGGCGATTCCAGATGCAGCTGCAGACCGACGGCAACATGGTGCTTCGTGTCGTCGACTACGTGGCGCTTTGGACCTCCGGAACACACGGCACGTCCCCCTCGGGATTGGTGATGCAGGAGGACGGGAACCTGGTGCTGTACGGCACCGATGGCAGCGCGATTTGGCACATCGGCACGCACGGCAACGCCGGAGCACACCTGACCCTGCAAGACGACGGCAACCTGGTTGTGTATCGGGGCAACACCGCGCTTTGGAACACGGGCCCGGCGTAGCAGTCCCGCACTCGCGGGGCGGCTGCCTCGCGAGAATGACCGGGCGGACATCATTTTTCCGACTGTCCGGGTAGAATCGAACGGTCGCATGTCCGGTACCCCCGATCCTCTGTCCGCCGCGCGTCCTCGTCTGGGCGCCGAGGCGGATGCGATCGCGTCCCGGGTGCTTGCGATGGTTGTTGCGGACGCGCCGTTGGTCGGACGCTATCGTCGCGGCAAGGTCTTGGGCTCGGGTTCGTACGGAGTCGTGGTCGCTGCCCACGATCTCGAGCTGGACCGCCCGGTCGCGATCAAACAGCTGCGCTCGGTCGGACCCGAGGCGACGGCCAGCGTCCTCGAGGAGGCCCGCACGCTGGCAACGCTCTCGCACCCCAATGTGGTGCAGGTGTTCGAGGTCGGTCTCGACCCCAAGTCGGGCGCGCCGTACACGGTGATGGAGCTCGTCGAGGGCGAGTCGCTCGACGTCTGGCTGCGGGCGAGGGCGAGGCCCTGGAGACGCGTGGTCGAGCTCGTCATTCAGGCGGCGCGCGGGTTGGCGGCCGCCCATGCCGCTGGCGTGGTGCACCGCGATGTGAAGCCGGCCAACCTGCTGCTCGCGACCGATGGCAGGCTGCGCGTCGTCGACTTCGGGTTGGCGAAGACGCAGATGTCGCCGACGACGGAGGGGGACTCTTCGAGCGTGGGGGAGAGTGCCCAAACCCGGGCGGGCGTGGGGACGCCGGCTTACCTGGCCCCGGAGGGGTTCGAGGGCCGGGTGAGTCCGGCCTCCGATCAGTTCTCGCTCGCTGCGGTCCTGTTCGAAGGGCTGACGGGGAGCCGCGCTGTACGGGGCTCGAGCCTCGACGAGATTCGCGACCGACATCGACGCGGGATCGAGCTACCGGCTGCGCTCCCAGGAGGTCGGGCCCTGCGCCGCACGCTGGCTCGCGGCCTCAGCAAGGATCCTCATCGTCGCTACGGCAGCATGGACGCCTTTGCCGATGCGCTCGAGCGCGCGCTTCGGCCTCGCTCCAGCTGGACGCTCGCCGTCGCCGCGTTGGGCACCCTTGGGCTGGGGGTTGCGTTGTGGGGAGGATCGTCGTCGGAAGACACGTGCACGACAGACCCTTCGGTCTGGGTGACTGCGCTGGACCGCGCGGGCGCCAACGAGAACGTGCGGGTCGCAGGTCGTGACTATGCGGAGGCGTGGAAGCTGGCGGAGCACGAAGCCTGTCTGGCAGGAGCGCCGCTGAACACCGACATCCGTCTGTGTTTCGACGCGCGGCGCTCGGACGCCGCGGCGTTGCTCGAACTCCATGGCCAACAAGGCTGGTCCGACCACGACGCGGCAGTCCAGGCCGTGCTGGATCTTGGTGACCCCGCCGACTGTGCCGCTCCTTCCGACGAACGTTCGGCGCCGCCTGTCGCGGCGCTCGCGAGTGTCGCCGCGGTACAACCCATGCTGTCGAAGCTCCGGGCGTTGTCCTCCGCGGCGAAGATCGACGAGAGCCTGCGCTACTCCGAAGAGGTGATCGTCGCCGCTCGGGATACCGGCTTCGACCCGATGATCGTCGAGGCGGCCTCGCTTCGTGCCCGAGCCCTGATGCTCGCGTCCGAGCTTGACGAGGCGCGCGCGGTCTACGAGGAGGCCTACTTCGCGGCGCGGAACGCATCCTTGCCGAAGGCGGCGGGCGCAGCAGCATCGAACCTCGCGTTCCTCGTCGGCTCCAAGTTCGACGACGTCGAGGGCGGCTATCGGTGGGCGGAGCACGCAAAGGCAGCCTATGGGAGGGCCGGTGTCGATCCGCTCACGAAGGGGGTCTACACGCAGGGCCTGATCAACCTCGCCCAGCGCGAGGGTCGGTTCGAGGAGCAAGAGCGGTTGGCCCGCGCCGCCGAGCAGGCGGAGATCGACGCCGGTCGCTCAGACTCGGAGGTCCGGGCCACCATGGTCGCCTACCGGGGCATGGCGCAGTACATGCGGGAAGACTATGAAGGCGCCCTCGAGACCTTCGAGGAGGGCACCGTCCTCGCGCAGGAGCGCTATGGGCCAGACACGGCCCCCGTGTCGGCTTTGCTCGACAATCGTGCCAGCGTCTTGAGGACTCTCGAGCGTCTCGAGGAGGCTCTTCCGCTTGCGGAGCGCGCTCTGAAGATCCGCGAGAAGACCTATCCTGCCGGGAGTGTGGATTTGGCGTACTCCTATGGCAACCTTGCCATCCTGTACGGCGACCTCGAACGCTTCGAGGATGCACTGCAGTACGCCGACCTCTCGATGAAGATCTTGGAAGACAAGCTGGGTCCCTCCAGCGGCGAACTCGCCCGGGGACACCGGATCCGTGCCGACATCCTGCACGCGCGGGGGCGGGAACACTGGCCGGAGGCACGAACGGGCTACCAGGCTGCGCTCGTGATCCTCGCGGATGCCGGCGATGAGTTCGCGGCCGATGTGGAGGCGGTCGAGACCGAACTCGCCAAACTGGGGCCGGAGCTCCAATGATCGGAAGCTCCGACGGTGAGCTTCTACAGGCGTGGCAAGGCGGTGAGGCCAGTGCCGGCCAGACGCTCGTGACGCGCCACCTCGAATCGGTCCATCGCTTCTTCTCCAACAAGGTCCGTGACTCGACCGAGGACTTGGTGCAGCAGACGTTCCTCGCGTGCCTCGAATCGGCGGATCGCTTCGAAGGGCGAGCGAGCTTTCGCGCGTACTTGTTCGGCATCGCCCGCAACCTCCTGTATCGCCACTATCGCGAGCACACCAAGGGGTTCGACCCACTGACGTCGTCGACCCACGTGATGATGGTCGAGCAACGCTCCCCGGCCGACGCGATGGCGGAGCAGGAGGAACAACGCCTGCTCCTGCGCGGCCTCCAGCGGTTGCCGCTCGACCTACAAACCCTCCTCGAGCTCGCGTACTGGGAGTCACTCTCGGACCAAGAGCTCTCCGAGGTTCTCGAGCTTCCGGTGGGCACGGTCAAGAGCCGGCTCCGGAAGGCTCGCAGCGAGTTGGACGCCCTATTGGGCACGGTCTCTGGGGACGCGGAGCTGCTGGGCTCTACCCGGCACACGCTCAACTCTTGGGCGGAGAAAGCCGGTCTCGGCCTCGCGCCCGCGGAGCCCGGGACTCGCCGCTAGGGGCCGTCCATCGACGCGCCCAAACGCCGACTTGCTAACGCTCGCAGACGTTCTCGAGTGAGAACTCGACGCTGCCGTTGTTGTCGCCACAGGTGGCGTCGGTGATCCAACAGGTGAGGTCGCCACCGAGATAGTCGAAGGTCTCGGTTTCGCTGATCATGTTGGAGAAGGCGGTGTTGGCGTTGATGTAGCGGATCCCGTCGGGGGTACGCATCTCATCGAACGTCACGCCGGTGCACTCGGCCAAGAAGAAGTAGCCGGTGGTTGGCGGGTTGTGGGGCGGAAGCCAGAGCGTGCCGGCGCTCTGGCTCGCGGTGGCACGATAGGTTCCGGCTGCCAGCCCCTCAATCGTTGCCCCCTGGCCTGAGGAGCCGCAGTTGTTGGCCCAGTCGACGGTCATCTCGACTTGGGTCACGCACTGGGCCTCGGAGCCGCACACCATCTCGCCTTCGCAGTCCGATTCGTCCAGGCAGGCCTGGCAGAGCGCGCATGCCTGACAGCTTCCGCCACAGTCGAGGTCCGTCTCGTCTCCGTTGTGTTCGCCGTCGTCGCAGACGGGAATGGTGCATTGCGAGGTGCAACCGTCGAACTCGTCATCGTTGCCGTCGTCGCACTCTTCGTCGTCGTCGGGAAGGCCGTTGCCACACGCCGCTCCAGCGGTCCCTGAGGTCGGACCGCTGGTGCCGGTGCTGCCCGTGGAGTCGGTCCCCGCGGAGGAAGTGCCGCTGGTGCTGGCGTCAGCCGAGGAGGCCGTCGACGAACTCGAGCCGCCGCTACTTTCCTCGGTTCCGTTGGTCGCGGTGGTCGTTCCGGGGCCGGATGTTGGCGTGTCCCCGGTGCCGAAGCTACCGGTGCCGCTTGGCTCGAATGACGTGCAGGCCCCGAGGAGGAGGAGCCACACCGTACCGAAATGCCGGACCTTCACCGCACAACCTTAGCAGCCTACCCACCGCCTGCTCAGGGAGCGTACAACCGCTCGGCCCGCATTCCGACCGGATGTGCGTACGAGGTGTGGCAGTCGCTGGAGCTGTCGTAGCCCGCACAGGCGTTCTGGGTGCTGTTGTTGTACGCGAACTGCGTCGCGACGAAGGGATCCGCGCTGTCGAGCACATGCACGCCCGGCTCTAGGATCGCGATGGTGAACCTGTAGTCGTCGCCGGCGGGAGACCAGTCGGCCAGCGGTACTCCATCCAGTTCGACGACCGCGGCGCCGTTCGCTCGTGCGACCTGGACATACTGTGTGTCCCACTTCGCGGGAGCCCCGATCGAGAAGTGTGTGTCTGCCTGTTCGAACGAGACATGTTGGTACATCGCCGGGTCGCCGATCCCTCCGGCCAGGTCACGCGACGCGAGATAGCCCACCACCATGATCGGCCCGTCCGCACTCGCGGAGAAGCTCGTCCCGAACGGCACGATCATGTCCACGTAGTCTCCTCGGGAGGCGAAGGTGTAGTCGTCGGCTGGCAGCCCCGGAGGATCTGTTGTGACTGTGATGCCGGCGTCGCCCCCGTAGACACGATAGTGGTGGTCCTCGTCCAGGCGCGGCGGTGGAGGAGGCACGACATAGGAGGAGCCCCAGGCTTCGAGCGGGATGAGTGCCTCGGTGAGCGGGTCGCAGCCACGGTTGGGCGCGGCAAGCTCAGGCACTGCGCTGCATCGACTTCCTCCGACGACATAGATCGGTGCCGAGGCTTCGACGACCATGCCCGACACGTCCCAGTCGTGGGGGTCCGCCTCTTGTCCCGAGGTGATGACCCGCATGCCCTCGAATCGTTCCACCACGTAGTCGTCGGACCACTCGCCCGCGGACACGGGGTCGATCGGAAGGCCCGAGCCCAACGTCCCGGCGAACTGGGCCAGCCACCGCACGGTGGTCTTGGGCTCGGTCGCTAGGACGTCGAAGTACGACGGCGTGCCGGCACCTTGAAACTGGAAGTAGTGCGGCGGAAACGATGGCACCACGTAGTGCAGGCCGAGCGCGGTCTCGGGGAGCAACATCGAGCTGTCGTTGCCCACGAACGGCTCGATCGGGCTGTAGGAGTAGGCGACGATCGGGCGATCGCTGTTCACCCAGGTCATCGCGCCAATGCGCAGGGTCGTGATCTCGCCCAGCGGGAGCGGGACACCGACCGGAATCAGCTCCGCGCCTCCGGGGGGTAGGATCACCGTCTGGCTGGGGGCCTCCGGCGTGGTGTTGCCGAACTCCAGCTCAAACAACTCGACGTTCGCTGAGGCCGTCTCGCTGGGGTTGAGCAGCAGCAGTCCATCCTGCGGCCAGTCCTCCAGCGGGATGTCGATCTCCGGGCCCAGGATCTCACTCAGTCCCATCTGGCGCGCGACAAGAAACGAACACCCGGACGACGAGTCGGGTGCACCCGGGTCGCAGGGTCCCAGGCACGCGTCCTGCTCACACGAATCGTCCTCGCACGGGATGCACGATGTCCCCGCAGGGCATGCGTTCTCGGTCCATATCGACCCCTCAGCATCACAGGACTCGAGCGTGGTCTCGGAGCTGCATCGGACCTCACCGGGAGTACACAGAAACTCTGGCGGTCCCGACTCGCTCGACTCCGCGACGGGGGGTTGCGTGGTTGACGTACTCGACGCGTCCGGACCGCCCGAGTCGTCGGTTGCGGTTTCTGCGGTCGTGCCACCGTCGTCGACGTTCGCGACGGAGCTGTCGCATGCGAGCAAGAAAAGCCCGAGCCCTAGGGGCGACCTGCCCAGCTTTCGAATCCTTCGGAGCATGACGGCAGGCTACGGGATGTGCATTGCACTTGGCCTGTTCGAAGGCGGCGAAAGGACAGGTCGCGCGGGCCGGTGTCCTCGATCGCGGACGGTCGAGGGAGCGACCGGCGTCCGGCCCGGCCACCGGGACCTGTGATGAGAGCGTCGCGACACGCCCTCGCCCCTCTCGCCCCCGCCTCCCGTCGGCCGGTTGAGAGGACCGACGGAAAGAAACCTGACAAGATTCGCCCCGAGACCGCTGTGCTCCTGACGATCACCACGACTCACTCGCCCGCAACGGACCTTGGCTATCTGCTTGGGAAGAACCCGTCCCGCACCCAAAGCTTCGAGCTCTCCTTTGGGAAGGGCCACGTCTACTATCCCGCGGCGAGCGAGGAGCGGTGCACCGCAGCACTCCTGCTCGATGTGGATCCGGTGGGCCTGGTTCGCCGCCCCCGGGGTGATGTGGCCTTTGCCCTCTCGCAGTACACCAACGACCGACCGTACGTGGCGTCGTCGCTCTTGAGCGTCGCGCTCGGACGCATCTTTGGGCAGGCACTCGGGGGCAAGTGCAAGGAGCGTCCAGAACTCGCCGCCCAACCCATCCCGCTGGAGGCTCGCATCGCGGTGCTTCCGGTTCGTGGGGGGGAGGCGCTGCTTCGCGCGTTGTTCGAGCCGCTGGGCTATTCGGTCGATGTCGAGCATCACGAACTGGACCCGGACTTCCGGGAGTGGGGACGGAGCATCTACTGCACGGTCGGGCTTCGAGCGACCGTGCGACTCCAGGAACTCCTCCGCCACCTGACGGTCCTCATCCCCGTGCTCGACGACAGCAAACACTACTGGGTCGGGCGAGAAGAAATCGACAAACTCCTGATGCGTGGGGAGGGGTGGCTCGCAACGCACCCCGAGCGAGAACAGATCGCGCAGCGATACCTCAAGCACCAGCGCTCTTTGGCTCGGGAGGCGCTCGAACGCCTTTCAGACGAGGATGAGCCCGAGGTTGTCGAGGACACGAGCATTCGCGAAGAGGAGCAACTCGAAAAGAAGCTCTCTCTCTATCAGCAACGGATGGAGGCGGTGATGTCGGCGCTCCGCCGCAACGGCGTCCGGCGGGTCGTCGACGTGGGGTGCGGGGATGGGAAACTCCTCAGAGAACTCGTGCGGGACAAGGACTTTGAGCGGATCGTGGGGATGGACGTGTCCGTCACCTCGCTGGAGCGAGCGATGAGCAGGCTGCGCGTCGACGAGTTCAGCGAACGGCAGAAAGCTCGTGTGGCCCTGTTTCAGGGCTCGCTCACCTACCGTGACAAGCGGCTCTCCGGATTCGACGGAGCGTGCGCAGTCGAGGTCATCGAGCACATCGACCCAACTCGTCTGGCGGCCTTCGAAGATTCGCTGTTCGTGGCGGCCCGTCCGGAGTGCGTCGTCGTGACGACCCCCAATGTCGAGTACAACGTCCGATTCGAGACGCTCCCAGCCGGCAAGATGCGTCATCGCGACCATCGGTTCGAATGGACGCGGGGGCAGTTCGAGTCGTGGGCGCAGGGGGTCGCGGACCGACACGGGTATGCCGTCGACTTCGAGCCGATCGGCCCGCTGGACCCTGAGGTTGGTGCGCCAACGCAGATGGGAGTGTTCACGCGATGACCGGTACGTCCTTGGAACTCCCCGAGCTGTGCTTGGTCGTTCTCGTTGGCGTCTCGGGTGCTGGAAAGTCCACGTTTGCCGGGAAGCACTTCCTGCCGAGCGAGGTCGTTTCATCCGACTTCTGCCGTGGGTTGGTCTCGGATGACGAGAACGACCAACAGGCGACCAGCGACGCGTTCGACGTGCTGAACTACATCGTGGGCAAGCGTCTCGCTCGCGGGCGTCTGACGGTGGTCGATGCCACGAGCGTGCGGGCCGAGGACCGCAAACGACTCGTCCGGCTGGCCAAGGAGCACGACTGTTTGGCCGTTGCCATCGTGCTCAACGTCCCGCCGAAGATCGCCGGAGAGCGGAATGAGGCTCGCGAGGACCGGAGCTTTGGCATTCGGGTGGTGAAACAGCAAGCCAGCCAACTTCGTCGGGGGCTGCGAGGCATGAAGCGGGAGGGATTCTCTCGGGTTCATATCCTCGGCTCGGTCGACGACGTCGATCAAGCGACGATCTCGCGCCGACCGCTGTGGAGTGACAAGCGCGAGGAGACCGGGCCCTTCGATCTGATCGGCGATGTGCACGGCTGCTACGACGAGCTGCGCACGCTCCTGGGCAATCTCGGGTACCAACTCTCCGGAAGTCGCGAAGAACCCGTCGTCGTCGCTCCTTCTGGGCGTAGAGCAATCTTCCTAGGAGACCTCGTCGATCGTGGTCCTGATTCTCCGGGCGTCCTCCGATTGGTGATGTCCATGGTGGAGACCGGCGCGGCGATCTGCATTCCGGGCAACCATGAGGTGAAGCTCTTGCGGAAGCTGCGGGGGAGGAACGTGAAGCTCAGCCACGGGCTTGCGGAGACCATGGAGCAGTTCGACCGTGAGCCCGAAGGCTTCGCCGAGCGGGTCGCGGATTTCATCAACGGACTCGTGAGTCACTACGTCCTGGATGGAGGTCGCCTCGTTGTCGCCCACGCGGGGATCCGCGAGGAGTATCAGGGGCGCGCATCGGGCCGAGTCCGCTCGTTCTGCTTGTACGGCGAGTCGTCGGGCGAGACGGACGAGTTTGGACTGCCGGTTCGGTATGACTGGGCGGAGGAGTATCGAGGGCGCGCGATGGTCGTCTACGGACACACGCCCGTGCCGGAGGCCGAGTGGGTCAACGGCACGATCTGTATCGATACCGGATGCGTCTTCGGCGGCAAGCTCACCGGGCTTCGGTACCCGGAGCGCGAACTCATTCAGGTTCAAGCACGGGAGACGTACTACGAATCGGTTCGACCCTTGAACACGGGTCGAACGGACGAACGGCCCCCGCAGGTTCTCGACCTCGCAGATGTCACCGGGAAGAGAACCATCGAAACTCGAGTCCGACATCGGGTGACGATTCGCGAGGAGAATGCTGTCGCGGCCCTGGAGGTCATGAGCCGCTTTGCCGTGGATCCACGGTGGTTGCTCTACTTGCCGCCGACGATGTCGCCGGCCGCGACGGCCCCCGGCGACGTCGCTCTGCTGGAGCGTCCTCAGGAGGCGCTGGACTACTTCGCCTCGAGCGGTGTGGACCGGATCGTGTGCGAGGAGAAGCACATGGGCTCCCGAGCGGTTCTTGTCGTGGCGCGAAGTGTCGAGGCGGCACAGGCCAAGTTCCGAGTTGGCGACGGTAAACAGGGCGTCATCTACACCCGAACCGGTCGGCCCTTCTTCTCGAGCGGTGAGCTGGAGGAGCAGTTGGTCGAACGTGTGGCGGCGGCCTTCGACCGCGCCGGATTGTGGGACGAGCTGCAGACGGACTGGGTCTGTCTCGACGCGGAACTCATGCCCTGGTCGCTCAAGGCGGCCGCGCTCCTTCGGACACAGTACGCGGCGGTTGGGTGCGCGGCCAAAGCCGCGCTGGACGAGGTGGTGCAGAGTCTGGTCGCGGCGAGAGACAGAGGGTCGGAGGCGCTGCTCGAACGCTTCTCGGATCGTCGCGACATGGTTGAGGACTACTCGGCGGCCTGGCGGCGCTATTGCTGGGCGGCCGACGACGTGACCGACGTCAAGCTGGCCCCGTTTCACCTGCTCGCGACGGAGGGGAGGACGTACTTCGACCAATCGCACGTCTGGCACATGGACACCTTGGCGAGGCTGGCCGAGCACGAGCCGACTCTCGTTGCGACGCCCTACAAGGTTGTCGAGCTCGCGGACCAGGCGTCCAGAGACGCGGTCGTCGCGTGGTGGGAAAAACTGACCGCGGACGGCGGTGAGGGCATGGTCATCAAGCCTGAGCAGTGGCTGGTTCGCGGCAAGCGCGGCCTCGTACAGCCCGCACTCAAATGTCGGGGCGCCGAGTATCTTCGAATCATCTACGGACCCGAATACACCGCCCCCGAGAACCTCGATCGGTTGCGCAAACGCGGACTCTCAGCGAAGCGGAGCCTTGCGTTGCGAGAGTTCTCGCTGGGCGTCGAAGGGCTCTACCGCCTCGCGTCAGGCGAACCCTTGTGGCGGGTACACGAGTGTGTCTTTGGCGTCTTGGCGCTGGAGAGCGAACCCGTCGATCCTCGGCTGTAGTCGAGAACACGATGCTCACTACGCCGATTCCACACCGCCCAGCTTCTCTGGGTTTCGCACGATCCACACCCCGCGCAGGCCTTGCTCATCGAATGCGAAAGAGGTCACTTGGAGGGTTCCGTTGGCATCGCGGCTGACGATCCCGGGCGCACCGTGGACCGTGGCAAAGCGGATCAAGCTGCCTCGCGCTGAGTACTTGCGGGCGAGGCCAACGAAGAACTTCACCGCACGCTCACGACCCACCAGGACGTTGAGCGCGGAGGGAACTCGACCCCCGCCGTCGGCACGGACTTCCACGCCTAGAACGAGCAGGCGGGTGAGCGCCTCGACGTCGCCGGTTCGGGAGGCGCGCCAGAACTCTTCGACGAGGGTTTGGGCGTCGTCAGGCACGTAGCGCGGGCGGACGTCGGCGAGGTGTTTGCGGGCTCGCGACAACAGCTGACGGCATGCGGAGGGGCTCTTGGAGAGGGCCTCGCTGAGCTGGGGCATGTCGAGGTCGAACACGTCTTTGAGCAGGAAGGCGGCTCGCTCGGAGGGGCTGAGCCGCTCGAGGGCCAGCATCAGTGCGACGTCGACGTCCTGTCGATCGCTGACCGCTGTGTGGGGGTCGCCAGTCTGCTCCGGACTGACCAGCGGCTCGGGAAGCCAGGCTCCAACGTACTGCTCTCGGCGCACACGAGCGGACTGTTGCAGGTCGAGGCACAACCGGGTGGCCGTACGGACCCAGTAGGCGAGGGGGTCGTTCACGTGCGCCTGCGAAGCACCCATCCAGCGCACCCAGGTGTCTTGCACGACGTTCTGCGCGTCAGCGACCGACGCGGTCATGCGATAGGCGAGCGAGAACAGTCGACCGCGTGAGCGCTCGAACAAGTCGGAAAGGGTGTCGGGGGCAGCCGTCATCCAGATGCGCGCACAGGGTGCAACGTGCGAAACGCTATCGCAATCCGGTTCCAGCTGTTGATCGCGCAGATCGCCATGGTGAGGTCTACGCGCTCGCGATCGCTGAACAACTCTTCGAGCTGCGCGTAGATGGCCTGCGGAGCGCCCCGCTGGCTCACTTCGGTGAGCGCCTCGGTCCAAGCCAGGGCGGCCCGCTCTCGGGCATCGAAGATCGGCGACTCGTCGAAGGCGGCCAGGACGTCGAGCTTCTGCTCGGGGACGCCGCCGGATCGGGCGTCACGCGAGTGCATGTCCAGGCAGTAGGCGCAGCCGTTGATCTGCGACGCGCGGATCTTGACCAGCTCGACCAAGCCCTTGCCAAGGGAGGACCTCTCCAGGACGTTCTCCAGCGCGACAAGCGGTTCGAACAGTTCAGGGGCGAGCCCGTAGTACTCGAGACGTTGCTTCATACCCCGAGGACGAGATGGCTCGGCTGTCTGTGACACGGGGCAGCCGGATTTCTTTTGTGTCCTCGTCTGTCAGCCAAAGAGCCGGCCCCAGAACCCCTTCTTCTTCTTGGGCTTCGGCGGTGGGCCCCCGCTCGCCTGCACGATGGCGGACACTTTGCCGTTCATCACACCAAACACCTTGGGCGTGATGGGGTGCGGTTCCTGCTCGAAGACACCTTGGGCCAGGGCGATGATCCTCGCGAGGTTCTCGGGCGCCTGGGCGCCGGCGGTGACGAACATCCGGCTCTTGACCGGAATGGCGACGGCGAGGAGCTCTTGCCCAATCGTCGCGTGCATGCGGTGCATGAACGCCTCGTCGAGGATCTTCTCGGCGGCATAGAAGTCGCCGTGCACGACGTAGAGATCCATCTCGATACCCATGTCGAGCTTCTCGATCTCGACGTCGACCTGAGCCAGGTTGCGAAGAGCTTCGGCCATCAAGACGTCATGCTTTTCCGGCTCCTCCTGACTGGTCGTGGGGTAGGCGACGTTGTTGGGGTGGTCTTGGCCGATGACGACCAGCGGACAGTCGGGGACGTTGTCGAGCAGCGGCCGGGCGTAGATGCCGTCCATTCCCCAGCTGCTGGGCTTGAGCACGACGACGGTGGTGCCATCGTCGCCTTCGGCGGGCTGGGTCGAGGCGAGCAGCTGAACCGTGGATTGGCCAGGCTCCGACAGAGCACGGATCGCCTTGTTGGCGGCGTTGTGCATGAAGCCCCCGGTGGCGGTGAAGATGAACGGCAACATGCCGAGATCGGAGGGGGAGATCTGCTCGTTGTCGGCAAAGACCTCGTCGGAGACCTGCCACTGCCCACCGTCGCCGATGCGCCGCAGGCACTCACCGGTGAGCGCGGCCAACTCGATCACCGCGGTCCACGACTCGATTTCTCCGAGGTCGGGGTCGTCCTCTTGTTGAGCGAGGAGCCGGGCTTCGAACTCCGCTAGCCCGGTGCCCGACACTGGCACGCTCTCGCGAAGCGCGACCCGGTGCGCGAGACCCGTGAGCGCTTCGTTCGCGATCTCGGTGGGCGTCCGAGGCGTGCCGGAGTAGGGAACGATCTCGGGCGTACCGGAGGCTGAGGACTCGAGCTCAGCCCCCGTCGAGGCGATGGCCTCGGATACCGCTTCCGAGGCGCCACCGAGGGCTGCGTACCGAACGCCCGCTCGCGGCTGACCAGCCTCCGTCATCCGGTGCGGAAGCAGCGTCCGGATGAGGGCGAAGAGCACCGACACCTCCGGCGTCTCGTCCATCTCTTCGGGCGAGCGGTGGTCGGTCTGCAGGTAGACCTTCCGCCCGTCCTGCTCCGCCGCCATGTCGATACGGTCCAACGAACTGAACACGTCAAGGTAGACGTACGGCAGCTCGTTTCGTTGCAACTACGGAGCGGGTGGGGCGCGTCTTATACGACCAGGTCCGAAAACGTCCAACGTCGCGGGCGCGTGGCTGCTATCGCTTACCCATCGAACTCGGTCACGACATTTGCTATCGGGCACTACGAACCCGGGATGCGCGGTTTGACGGGCGGTTCTTCACCGGCGTGACCAGCACCGGCGTGTACTGCAGGCCCATCTGCCCAGTCCGCACTCCGAAGCGGGAGAACTGCGTGTTCTTCGTTTGCGCGGCCGGAGCCGAGGACGCGGGCTTTCGGGCGTGCAGACGCTGTCGTCCGGACACCGCTCCTGGAACCCCGGCCTGGCGCGGAACCTCATCCACGGTGTCGCGTGCGCTTCGACTGATCGCAGACGGGGCCCTCGATGACGCCGGGGTCGAGGCGCTTGCGGATCGTCTTGGAGTCGGCGACCGATACCTGCGCCGCCTGTTTCACGAACACCTCGGCGCCTCGCCGCAGGCGATCGCGACGACCCGGCGTGTGCACTTCGCCAAGCACCTCATCGAGCACACCGAGCTCCCGATGTCGCAGGTCGCGCTCACTTCAGGCTTTCGCAATGTTCGGCGATTCAACGCGGCGGTCCGTAAGTGCTTCGATCGCACCCCAACCGAGATTCGCAAGCGCGCCCCTGGGACTCGAGAGGTCGGTGGCCCGCTCACGGTGCTGCTACCCGTCCGAGAGCCCTTCGACTGGGCCGACATGTTGGCCTGGATGACCCCCAGGCTCACCCCGAATGTCGAGCAGGTCGTTGGCCGCACGTACCGACGCTCCGTCGACCTCTCCGGCGATGTCGGAGTCATTGAAGTGGGCCCGACCCCCGCAGCGAAGGCATCGTTGACCTTGAGCGTGCCCGGTGATCTCGCGCTCCACCTCGTCGCAATCGCTGGGCGCGTGCGGCGACTGTTCGACCTGGACACGGATGCCTCTGCCATCGCCGAGCAGCTCGGCCGGGACCCGTTACTGCGCCCGGCTGCGCAGGCGATGCCCGGCACGCGTGTCCCGGGTTGTTGGGACCGCTTCGAGCTCGCGGTCCGGGCGATCGTCGGCCAACAGGTGACTGTCGTTGGTGCCACGCGTTTGTTCGGACGCATCGTGACGCGCTTTGGTCGGCCACTGCCGCGGGCTGTCGAAGGTGGACCGACGCAGCTCTTCCCGCATCCGCAGGACCTCGCGGACGCCGATGTCGCGTCGATCGGAATGCCGAAGGCCCGCGCGAACACGATCCGCGGGCTGGCACGAGCGGTCGCCGAGGGGGACGGCGTGCTGGATCTGGCGCCCGACCTCGACACCGCAATCCAGCGACTCCGAGCCCTGCCGGGAATCGGAGATTGGACGGCGCAATACATCGCCATGCGGGGGATGTCGGAACCCGATGCGTTTCCTGCCGGAGACCTGGGGCTGCGCAAGGCGGTTCGGGGTCGGGCGGATACGTTGCCCACGGCTGCCCAGGTACGCCGTCGTGCCGAGGGCTGGCAGCCGTGGCGAGCCTATGCCGCGATGATGCTGTGGCGTCAGGCATCAGCAGCCCAGGGGCAACAACCATGACGACGTGTCGAGAACTGAAGAGCCCGGTGGGAACCCTCCTCCTCGCAGCCAATGCAAAAGGGCTGACGCACCTGTTGTTCGCCGACGCCGATGGCCGACCACTGCGGGCCAAGGTTCGTCCTGACAGCGATGGGTCCGCACTGGCCGAGCAGATCCTCGGGGACACGCAGCTGCAGCTCACCGAATACTTCGCGGGGGCGCGGACGGTGTTCGACGTTCCGCTTGCCGCCGAAGGCACCGAGTTCCAGCGGGAGGTGTGGCACGCGCTCACCGAGATCTCGTTCGGAGAGCTCTCGAGCTACGGGGCGCTGGCCCAAAGCATCGGGCGCACCCGAGCCGTCCGGGCCGTCGGGGCGGCAAACGGAGCCAACCCGATCTCCATCATCGTGCCTTGCCACCGTGTCATCGGCCAGAATCGGAGACTCACAGGGTACGGCGGTGGGCTGCCGGCCAAACAGCTCTTGCTCGAGCTCGAAGGCGTGCGGTTCAATGGGGACCGAATCGATGCTTGAACTCAGGCCGAGCTGTGAGCACTGCGGTAAGGGGCTGCCCAACGACGCCCCCGATGCGATGATCTGCACCTTCGAATGCACGTTCTGTGCGGTGTGTGTCCAGGACGTGCTGCACGACGTTTGCCCGAACTGTGGCGGAGGCTTCGAGCGCCGGCCAACCCGGCCGAAAGCGTGGTTGGCCAAGCACCCGCCCGCCGCCACCGAGGTGCGATCTCCCGTCGAGGAGAACCAGTTCCTCGAGGCGAACCGGGGCGTCGACCCGCGCAAGCGCTGAGTTTCTTCGTGACGGAGCGCGCCGATTCGTGCACACCCGATGTGCACCGGAGGCGAGCCGCGCGATGAAGTGGAAGATCGAGATGAAGACGAACAGTGGCCGCGTCGATCGGCTGCAAGCTTGGGTCAACAATCGCCTGAAGATCGACGTCGCGTCGACGAAGGCTGAGTCGACCGCCTCTCCGCGGAACAAACCGGTGTCGATCGACTTTCGGGCCGAGGGCGCGCCAGGGTCGAAGGTCTCCGTGAAGGTCACCGACCTCGCCACCGAAAAGTCGCTGCTCTCCAAGACGTACACGATCACCGCAGGCGGTGCCTTCGACCGAGGACGGACGATCGCGTGAAGGCTTTGCGTCGTATTCCTTCGGCTGCCGCGGTGTTGTGCGTGCTGGCTCCCACGGCCGTACATGCCGATAGCGAGGCAGGCTCGAGGATCGTGTTCGGGGCGGCGGATGTGAAATTTCGCGGCACCAAGACCAGCAAGGCCACGTCGCTGAAGGCTGAAGGTGGGCTCGACCTCAACGGGGTGAGCGTCGCGGGGGGATTCACAACCAGCATCTTCCTCAAGGCACCTGCGGAAGAGACTGCGGGCAGCTATCGCACCCGCGTGGACGAGTTCAGTTCCGGATGGAGAGGGGGTCTCACGTTGGCGTACGAGTGGACCGACCAGTCCACCCGTGCCGACGTTGCGCACCCGTGCATGGTGCTGTTGCGTCGGGCATCCACGCTTGGCGAGTCGCGGGAGGAACTCGCCGTGGCACAACAGACGCGTAAGAGTGTGCTCGCAGAGTCGGGTCCGCAGGCGCCCGCCGTGCTCCCCGGCGCTCTCGATCCCGCGGCACGCGAGGAGTTGCAGTCCCGAGCTCGCCAGCTCGAAGCCTCATCGTCGGATGACGCGGCTCAGAGCCCGTCCGAGAGGGCTGCGATGCAGACCGAGTTGCGGATGATCCAGACCCTTCTCGTGCATGCGTCGTGGGCCGAGGCGGAAAACGTCAGGCGGCAGGCGGAGTTCGAGACCGAACGCGCCGCGTTTGAGGCCGAACGCGCCCAGCGGTTGGAGGCGGCGGTGTCGGAGGTCGAGATGCTGCAGGACAGTGCCGCGGCGGACGAGGAGCAGCTCGCCGAAGCTCACGCGCAACTCGCCGCGCAGGAGTACCGCCTCGGCGTCGACGGGAACTGTGAAGAGCTCCCCACCGGATGGCAGGTCCGATTGATCGGTTCGGGAGAGCTGGGTGGTCAGAGCTATCAATGGCGTCCCCTCGATGCGTCCAGCCCGGTCGAGCGGGCTCGGTATGCGGGGGCCGCCCAACTGACGCTCGACGCGGTCATCACCGATCGTCCGGACCGAACGGACCGCGAGGTCACCGGGTGGGTGTTGGCGCCGGCCTTGACCACTCGCTACACCCAAGAATGGAGAGATGCTCGCGACGTGGGCATTCTCGACGTCGCTGACGTGCAGCCTCCTGCGCTGGGAGAGGTCGCGATCGACTCTCGCATCGTCGGAGCGCCGAGTACCGCCCCGACGTTCTCAGTTCGGATCTTCAACTACTTCAACCCACCAACCCCCGGACGGAGGTTCGGGTTCGGACCCGCGGTTGCCGCGACGTGGGTTGGGGAGGCGCAGACGAGCGAGCGCATCCATTCGCCCTTCGGAGAGCATGTGGTCGTTCGCGCCGAGGCCTGGCTGTACTTCATGCCGACCGACTCCAACACGGTCAACACCCGTTTGGGGATCGCTCCATTTGTCGACGCCACGGTTGTTGGCCGAGACCCCGAAGATGCGGTCGTGGACTCTGGAGCCTTGTTCTCCTTCCAGGTTGGAAGGCCCGTGTACCGCTACTGATCTCGGCTCTTCATGCGGCGGCGGACCGCGAGTCCGATGGGTTCGAGACCCTCGCCACCGCTGCAGGAAGCGTTATCCGAAACCGAAACGGGACTCGGTCCGCGGTCACGTCGACCCCATCGAACTCCATGTGAATCGAACCACCGAGGTCCTCTACCTCCGCTCGGACGGCCGCCATGCCGATGCCTCGGCCTGAGCTGTTCGTGACGCGGTCTGCGGTGCTGCTGCCGGGTGCAAAGACCGCTTCAACGGCCTGCTCCAAAGAGAGCTCGGCCTGGCCGGACTTGGCTCGCATCCGACCGAGGGCGAGACCCGCACCGTCGTCTTCGACAAGGATCTCGATGCCTCCGGGGGTGCTCGACGCGGTGATGTCGATACGACCCGCGCACGGTTTTCCGGCTGCGCGTCGGGTCGCACGATCCTCGAGGCCGTGATCGACGGCATTGGTCAGCAGATGGACAAACGCACCGTGCAGCCGGTGGAGGTGTCCTCGGTGCACGAGGAGCTCCGTGGGGAAGCGGAAGCGCGGTGGTGTCTTCCCTACTCGAGTCGCGTGCTCGGCTAGACTCTGCGCGACGGCGTCGAGTCGAGGGCGAATCGTGACGAAAGCCGCGTTGGTCGCGACGTCGCGGAGCGATGGTGGAAGAGCTTCCGGCGTCCGCGCGGCCAGAGAGAAGACCTCTCGCAGCACGCCCTGTTCCTCTTCAGAGGCGCCGTGAGTCGCGGAGCCCGTCCGTTTGAGTTTGTCGGCTGACAGTGCGCGGTATTCCTGGAGGACCGACTGGGCCCGCACGGCTGCTTCCGCCAGCTGGTCGTTGTTCCGGTCGGGTCGTAGGAGGTGTTCCTCGAGCTCGTGAATGGCATCGCACATCCCCTTGAGCCCGCACGCGCGCGCGTTGCCTTTGAGGGTGTGGACCGTGCGGGCCAATACGACGGGGTCGGTGGGCTCTCCTCGAGCCGCGGCCAAGGTCTGGTTCAGCCCGCTGACGCAAGCTGCTGCGTATTCCTCGAGCGTTCCCGGGGGTGTCGCGAGGAGTTCCGCGATCATGGCCAACTCGCGCTGCCCCGCTGCAGCTGCATCTCGTAGCTTGTTGAGCTCGGTCACGTCGCGAAGCACGACCATGACTCGTGTGACGAGGTCCTCATCGGAGACGATCGGAACCCAGTTGGCCTCGACCTGCAGTGTCTCTCCATCGCGGACAAGACCGAATCGAGTTGGGAAACAGTCGCGGTTGATCTCGAAGCCAAACGTCGAGTCTCCGATCGTCAGGTCGAGGGCCGCACGCGCCCGTGCGCGGTCGTCGGGTCCGACTGACGACGAGGCGAACACAAGCTCGATCGCATCCTGCCCACCAATCTCGTCCGTCCCCAGGATCAGCGGTAGGTGTTCCGAGTACTCGGGGTGCACGCGTCGGTCGGCCTCGACGGTGAAGATCCCCTGCACGAGATTGCTCAGGATGACGCGAATGTCCTCGTTCTTGATGCGTAGTTCGGCCGAGACTTGCTCGATCTCTTTTTGGACCGTGATGTCACGAATGGACAGCGTGCATCCGACGTGTCCTCGGACCGGAAGGTGCAGGGCGCTGAGCCGAATCTCGAGCGATCGGCCTTCGTGTTCGCCCTCGGTGAGGAGCCGGAATTTCTTCTTCTTCTGGGCTTTCCGCGCGCCAGTCCGCAACTCCGCGAACTGCTCGTCACACAGGTGTTCGAAGAACCTCGATCCCACGACGACCTCTTCGGAGAGCAGCAAGCCATCCGAGGAGCGGAACGCGAGCAGGTCGAGCGCGCTTTGGTTGATCTCGGCAACCGTGTTGTCCGCCCGCAGAACCACGATGCCCTCGTCTGAGCGCGAGACCACGTTGCGGCACCAGCCCGCCTCCGCGTTGAGCCGCTGCAACACATCGTTGGGGTTGGACAGCACGTTTTCAATCCAGCCCACCCAACCGTTCTCGCTGTCCGTCGCGCGAAAGCGGACCAGGGCGTCGTTGCCCGACGCGCTCAGCTGCAACATGACGTCGATCCACCCGCCTTGGTGTGTCGAGCGCTGTCGGTCCAACTCGAGCAAGCCACGGCGGTCTCGCCTGGAGATGATGGATTCGACCGACTTGCCGATCACACCCTCGCTGGCAATGCCTGTGATGGGCTCGAAGGCTGGGTCGACCTCGACGATCGACCATCGGTCATCCATCGAGACCCTCGCAAAGGGCGACGTCGGACTGTTGCTGGCGTCGGTCATGGGTGGGTGCGCGGCAAGGGGTGATCGTTGACTTCAAATCGAAGAAGTTGGTGAAGGGACGCGACGCCCTCCGTGGAGCAGGCGCGTCGCCGGATGACCGTGATCGGATTGAGCATCCGGGTCGATCGCAGCAGAAGAGCCGGGGTGCGGATCTCGACGACCCCGAATCCCGGACTGGTCACGGCTCGGCCGTACTTGCTCTCCAAGCGCTTCCAGGTATCGAGCACGATCTCGCGTGGAAGAAAGTACTTGTACGTGTCTGCGTGAATGCAGGAGTACACACGCTCGCGGCGGGTCACGACTCCTCGACGGCAAAGGCGCACATCGTGTTGCCCTTGGCGATGCAGTCGTGTTCCTCGGTGAGGTAGGTTCCGAAACGCTCGGAGAAGCTGCCCTCGCCATAGACCAACGCCATCATTCCGGCGGACACGCCCTGGAGCATCCAGCATTGGGCCTGTGTGGCTTGCCCGCGGCTCTCGAGGAACCCGAGTGCCTCGTAGCCATTGAAGGACACGATCTCCAGCGTCTCCCCCGGCTCATGTTCGGTGATGCGCCAGTTGCCCCAGCCGAACGCGTTGGACAGTGCGACCAGCGCGAACAAGGTGTCCGCGGGTTCTTGCAACATGGGCGCGACGAGGGCTTCCCACTCCGCCGAGTCCATGATCCCCCGAAACGTGTTCATCGCGCAGCTCTCACCGGCTTCGCTGAGCAGTCTGCACGCGGTCTCACGCTGTCCAGACTCGGACATCGCCTCGACGAACTCGATCGCCACCTGGTTGTAGAAGTCTGCTGGTGTGTTGGCGAGGTACACGCCGAACGCTGGAATCAACCCATCATCGCCGCCGCGGATGGGCAGGCCGACGACCGCCTGGATGATGGCGTTGTCGTCGATGTTGGAGTCGGCGAGTTCTGCATCTGCCGAAGTCGAGACGGACTCTCTGCGCGCAGGACGACTCGGCGCCGTCCAGGCTTCGACTCCTCGCCGAATGCTGAAACTGCATTGGGAGGCGCCGCAGTGCATGCAGTGCGTCTCACGGACCTCGACCGACTCCCCGCGGACGGCCATGAATGCCGCCTCGATGAAGCCTTCCGCGAGCGTGCAAACCGGTTTCGATTGATCGGCAAACGCCACCCCCCATCCTTCGACGAAGTGGCCGGCACTTTGGTGAACGGTGTCGCTGGCCGGATCCGCGAGGTCGAGGCTCCCGTATCCGAGCTCCGCAAACAGTTCTTCGGCGACGGCCCAGCGAGCAGTTTCGTCGTCGCCGTCTCGAAACCCAGCCGTAATCTGGCGGAGGAACGCAGTCCGGGCCGCAGTGCGGAAGATGGCCTTTCCATCGATGCCCGCTGCCCCCTCGACCGTCCGCTGGATCCGGGAGTTGTAGTGATGGCAGTGGACGATGACTTCTTCACCTGCGATGAGTCGCCGGTGCCTGTCGCGGACATAGTCCAACGCGAAACGGGCACGGACCTCGTTTCGGTCGAAGCTCGGAGACGGCAACGCAGCGCTCATGACACCTCTATCGGCCGGGTCGACTGGACTTCAAGGTTCAGAACTCGACGGCGGGTTGGTGCCCGGTGCAGATCTGGGACAGATCCTGAGTTCCCGACGGTTTGGGGGACCGATATCGCCCCCTAGTGCGCTCCCTCAGGCGCTGTAGCCTCCCGGGCGGGTCGGTACGAGGGTCGTTCGAGTGCCGATGTTTGTGCTCAGATGCGCTCGAGCAGCTCGGTGATCTCGTCGATCTGTGACCACGGCGAGTACTCCAACAACCGCTCGATCGGTTGCGCTCCGTAGCTCACCGCGACTGCGCGAACGCCCGCAGCATTGGCCATCTGCAGGTCCCAGTGACTGTCGCCGATCAAGACCGTCTGCTCCGCCGGGACTCCGACCTCGTCGAGGAGCTCGTGCAGCATCTGCGGATCGGGCTTCGACCTCGTTTCGTCCGCAGTGCGTGTCGCAACGAAATGCTCGCCGAGCTCATTCGCACCAAGTTCCCGGTCGAGGCCGGCACGGTTCTTCCCGGTGGCGACCGCGAGCGGGAGTCCCCGGTCTCGGAGTGTCACCAGGGTTTCCCGAACCCCGGGGAACAGTTTGGTCGACGGAGGCCCGGCGGCGTACCACTGCTTGCGATACTGGGCGCTGAACGCTTTGGCCGCGGAGTCATCGGCGTGCGGGATCAGTGCTCGGCCCACGTCGTCGAGCGAGAGCCCGATGACGCTGGCGAGTTCGACGTCGTCGCCCGCCGGGACGTCCAGCGCGGCGAGTGTGCTCCGCAAGCACGCGACGATGTTCGTCTTGGAGTCGGACAGCGTGCCGTCCCAGTCGAAGATGACGAACGAGATCGGCGGCAGAGGAGACCTGAGCTCGGCGAAAGCCATGGCTCGGGGACTATAGGCGCCAGGAGGTCCTGGAGGTTGGTACCGTGCGCGCATGCGTCCTCTTCGAGCGTCCAGCCCGTGGGTCCTCCTGTTTTCCGTCTCGCTGTCGTTGGCGTGCTCGAACACGCCCAGCACCGCCGGGAACGACGCCAGCCCCAACCCGGTCAACACGCCTGAGCCCGCGCCGGAACCAGCACCCGAGCCAGCACCCGAGCCGGCACCGGAGCCGGAGCCGGAGCCGCCGAGCGAGGGGACGGTTTGCGGGGCTCGAGCGGGGAATCCCTGCGCTTCCGATGAATACTGCGCGTACGAGCCCAGTGGGATGTGCGGCTGGGCCGACGCGACGGCGGTGTGCAAGAAGAAGCCTGAGGTGTGCACGCAGGAGTACGACCCTGTCTGCGGCTGCGATCAGAAGGAGTACTCGAACGCCTGCGCTGCCGCTGCAGCCGGGACCGGCGTGCTCAAGAAGGGCGAGTGCAAGGATCTGCCCGGATCCAAGTAGACGTCGCCCGCGATGACGACGCGGCGTCGGCCGTCATCAGCTGAGCACGTCTTCGACTTCCTGGGTCGCCTCGGCCAGCGCGTGCAGAGCTTCAGCGCGCTCGGCCAGTTCTTCCCGGGCAGTGGACGGGCCGACCGCGATGAAGCGGCTCGCCGCGTCCACAGCAGCCGAGAGTTGAGCCGCGAGGTCGTCGAGCTCGTCTTCGATCGTCTGGTGGGCGCGGTCGATGTCTGGACTGCGCTGCGGAAGCGCTCGGAGGCGAACCACGGTCTTGGACCGTTCGACGATGCGTCGCAGGCACGCCATCGCATCGGTCCACAACGCGTCGCCCTCGGGCAACTCGGATTGAAGCGAGTGAAG
This sequence comes from uncultured Pseudomonadota bacterium, assembly GCA_913061055.1. Taxonomy (GTDB): domain Bacteria; phylum Myxococcota_A; class Polyangia; order Nannocystales; family Nannocystaceae; genus CAJXVA01. Next base: position 40,961 of record CAJXVA010000004.1, on the reverse strand, counting down.
GCTCTCAACCGACGCGAGCGCGAGATCGATGCGCTCGCGGATCGAGGAGGCAAGCTTCTTGGGAAGCGCGGCGATGTCCTCGGCGAGCTCGGGGGGCAGCGCGGCGCCGTAGACCTGCCGTGACTCCCGAGCTCGGTAGCGGGGGTCATAGATGCCAAACACGAGCATGCCGAGGCCGGCGAGAAGGAATGCCATCACCGGGCCGGCCATCGCGTACCAGGCTGCCCCGGCGACCGCGATCATCGCGAGCCACGTAAAACGGTCGGCGGTTGGCTTCTCGGTGAACGCTGAGACGACGCCTGCGGAGATCGGGGTGACAACTGCAAGTCCAACGGCGATGCCGAGGGCGGTGATCAGGCTCAGCCAGAATCCGACGTCGGCGACGAGAAGTCCGACGACTTGGGCGGGGATGAGCCACCCGACCGTGGTCCACATCGCATCGAGCCCGGGCTCTGCGTTCTTGGACTTCTTCGCGGCACTGCGAATGCTGCGGATCGAGAGTGCTCGCTTGGCCTTGCCCACGCTTGGGCGCTCACGCTACCAGACGCGGCCGGCGAGAGCGTCACCGGTTGTACGGGTGTTCTTGAATCCAGTGGAATCCGCGGTCGCGGAGCAGGAACTCGGGCTCGAAGCTCTTCATCTCGATGCGGTCCCGACCCTCGTACAGGACGAGTGTTCGGGTGTCCGCATCGAAGGCGTACCCCCATGATCGGACCTCCCGTTCCTCTTGATCAGGGACGCGCCGGCTGAGCTCGACCGTGCCGGCTTCGGGGTTGAACTCCGCCCCGTAGAACGAACGGGCACCGTTGGTACCGAACACCGTGAAGACGCCGTGTTCGCTGAGCACCACCCGGTGCCAACGCTCGTCGTCGGTGACCAGAGGCGGGACCTCTTGATCATCGCGCTGAACCGTGACGACGGCGTAGGTGCCCACGAACTCCGCCGTGGCTGCCGGTGGTTCGGGTCGCATGAGCACCGGGCCGACAAGGACGGCGCCTCCGACAAACATCACGGTGAGCACCTTCGCGACGATGCCTGCAATATGGGCCCGGCGCTTCGCGTACAGCGGGGGCAGCACCCGAGGTTGGGTCCCTCCGGCGTTCGCAAAGAACGCGTAGAGCCGGTGGCGGTCCAACGCGGCGAGGAACAACCCCCACACCAGTAGGCGGCTCGAGTACAGCTTGACGGGGACGTCGTAGCAGAAGTTGAGCATGACCACGTTGGACATCACACCCACCACGACCAGCGCCCCAAGCGTAGTCGTGCGGCGTGAGAGCAGCAGTAACGCGCCGAGGATCTCTGCCATCCCGGTAAACGAGCTGTACACCTTGCTGTGTCCCATGAAGGTCCACAGCAATCCCATCGGGGAGGAATCGCCGTAGGACTGAAGCATTCGCATGTCCGTCGGGCTGGCGAACTGTCCCTCGCCGATCTTGGCCAGTCCGTAGAGGAGCATGGACATCGCGACTGCGAGCCGGAGGGCGAACGTGAACCAGTGCAGGCCTCTGCGATATCGGGCACGAGAGCCAGCGATGAGGGTCCAGGCGAGCGTGCCAATGCCGGCCGCGACCGCGTGGAGCAGCAGTCGAATGTAGGACGCCGTGGTGTCCCCGCTTCCGGTCATCTCGAGTCCGATCTCGGACTCGATACCGAGAAGCGTCTGCCCGATCCACGGGATGACCAGGTTCGTGAGCGGCTCCAAGGGCGCGATGAACGCAAGCGAGAAGATCACAAACCATCGAAACAGCGCGGTTTTCCCGGGTCCCCACGGCAACTCGGTGTTCTCCAACTCTCCCATCCCGACTACCGACACGGTGCGGCCGGGTTTGTTGCACTTGTTGGGTATCGGTCGCCGAAAGCTCCGCACGAACGTGCTGTAGCGTGCAGACGGTGACGCAGTTGCCTGAGCCCGATCGGTCGCGCCCGCCGCTGGCGTGGGTGGTGGCGCTCGCGGTGTTCGTCACTTACGTGGTGGCCGCCCGAGGACCGAGGAACCTGTTTCCACTGTCGGTTTTTGACATGTATCAAGGCCACGCTCCGGCGGTGGTGGCGAGGATGCTCGTGCTCGATGCAGACGGCCGTGCGGACGAGGTCGATGCGTTTGAGGACTGGTCGTGCACATGGGAGGCGGAGTCGGTCGAGGCTACGTGCGGACCGGAGCACCGTCTGTTGGACTACGTCGAGCGCGACCAGAGGCAGTATCTCCAGCGCAACGCGGGGCAGGGGGACGTGCCAGTCACGCTCGTCTCCCGGGCGTATCGATTGGACGAACCCGCGACAGACGCCGAGGACTGTGTCGTGGCACGGTGCCGAGCGAGGCGCCGATGAAGCTCTGGGGCTCGGCATGGGATGGCGGATCTCGAGCGCCCTTGCGACTCGGGCTCGTGGTCATCGTCGGGCTTTCTCAATTGACCGAGGCCGTCCAGGTCAACGGGCAGTCGCAAGATCCTCAGCACTACCCGCCGACGGGCGCGCTCTCGCGCTGGCTGTCCGATGTCCCCGGAGCCCCTTGGGTGTTGCTCATGCTCCTGTGCGTCGGCTTGCTTGGCGTGGCGCGGGACCAACGGCCTATCGCGGCTGGGCTGTGGGCTCTGGGTTGGGCGGCGGTTCTCAGTGAGTGGCAGACCCAGATTTTTGGGTCCCCGTCGCGCAACGCGTTCTTTCCCGGGGCGGTGCTGTTCGGCTGGACGCTCGGGCAGATCTGGGCTGCCAGCGTACGCGGTTCGGCCAGCCGTGAGTTCCGGGAACGCCTGGCAGAAGCGGGCGCATTGGGTTGCCTCGCCGCGGCCTACGCCGGCTCGGCGCTCAGCAAACTGATCTCCACCGGTCCTGCTTGGGCTGATGGAGCGCAGGTTCGGGCGCTGGTGCTGCAGCAACAACCGCTGGCGGACTGGACGTGGCTCGCCACTCTACGAGACGCGGTCATCGAGAACGTCGAGCTCGCGGTTGTGGTTTCGGTGGCGACGCTGGTGATCGAAGGCGGAGCGTTTCTCCTGCTCTTCGGTCCCCGTCTTCGGTTGCTCTGGGGCGCGCTTCTCCTCGGCCTGCACGCCGCCATCACCTTGCTCAACACGATGCCGTATGTGGGCGCGTCCCTTCTGCTGATGTTGTTCTGTGTGCCATGGCGACGGGCGGGGACAGCGGCCACGGATGATCCTCCGGGCCGGTCCCTTCCGGTCCATGTCTGCGTGCTCCTGCTCTGTATTGTTGTGGCTGCGTGGGGGCTGGCGCCGCTGGGCTGGAGCGCGAGCTTGCCGTGACCCCCATGCGTGTGGGCTGATGGACGCCGTGCCGCTCCCGCGATTCCGAAGAACGCTCGTGCGCCATCCGGCTCATCGCGGCCCAACGATCACCTCGGTTCGCGCCGGCCTGGCGCGGAACCACGAGGAGGTTTGTGTCGCGTTCGAGCTCGCCGGAGCGCTCGAACATCTCGCGCTACCCAGCAGGCCGTTGGATCCAGACAAACTATGGGAGCACACGTGCGTGGAGCTGTTCGTGGCGAGCGCGAGCGGTCGCTACGTCGAGTGGAACTTCTCGCCCACTGGGCAAGCGACGCGGTTTGAGTTTTCGGGCTACCGCGTGCGGACTTCGGCGTCCTTTGACGAGGGCGTGAGGGTCTCGGTCATCCACCAGACCGACACCCTCCAACTCGTCGCCACCGGGCCACTGCTGCGGGGAATCGAAGATGCCGCCAGCGCGGGCCTCTCGGCTGTCGCACGCGCCCCCGACGATGGGTGTTCGTACTGGGCGTTGCACCATCCAAGGCCCGAGCCCGACTTTCACGACCATCGCGGGTTCGCGCTCGATGCCGGCGCGTTCACGCAGTGAGCGGCCCGGACTGGACCGCGACCACCGATCTCGACAAACCAGGTCAACTTCGGGCCCGTTGCGCCGATGAGGTCTGGGTATGCGAACTCTGGAAGGTTCATCGTTGCGGACCGAAGGGGCCGCGGCAGTCGAAGAAGCCACCGGCGAGTGGACAGAAACGCCGGAGATGATCTTCGTCTTCTGCAGCTCACAGCACGATGGAGACGCCGTCGCGGGGGCCCTCGAGGAGCGATTCCCCGGCGTCCCGACCGTGGGCTGCTCGACGGCCGGAGAGCACCTCGGTGGACGCCATCAGCGAAACTCGCTGGTCGTCGCCGGGTTGTGCGAAACGGGAGTGGACTGGGTGGTCGAGTCCGTTGAAGGGCTCGCCAGCTTCGACGACGCGCGCGGTGATGCGCTCGCCCGCACACTCTTCGAGCGCCACGGCGTGGACCCCGAGACGATCGACCCCGACGAGTTTGTCGCTTTGCTGTTCGTCGATGGGCTCTGTCGGGTCGAGGAACGGGTCTCATCTGCCCTCGCGGAGGGGCTGGCCGGGGTTGCTCTGGCAGGAGGATCCGCAGGAGACGATCTCGCATTTGAGCGGACCACGGTCATCCACAACGGCACGGCCGCAGAGGACCGGGCAACCGTCGTTCTGGCACGAAGCCGGGGCACCAAGTTCCGCGTGTTGAAGCACCAGCACTTCACCACGAAGCCCGCCATGCTTGCGGTGACGCGAGCGGAACCTGCTGCACGTCGGGTCTACGAGTTTGACGGATATCCGGCTGCGGAGGCATACGCCAGGGCACTGGGGCTAGCTCCAGACGAACTCGGTACGAGCGCCTCGTTCTCGCACCCCATCATGTTCCGATGCGAAGGTGAGAACTACGTCCGTAGCATTCAGACGATCAACGACGATCTCTCGATCACGTTCTATTGCGCGATTGAAGAGGGGATGGTCCTGCAGGTCGGCTCGCACCATGAGATGGAGGAGGCGCTGGAGTCTGATCTCGACACCCTTCGAGAACCTGAGCCCGTTGACTTCCTGTTGGGGTTCAACTGTGTGCTGCGGGCGCTAGAGGCTACGGAGCGGGAGTCCTGGGACGCACTAGGAGCTGTCGTCTCTTCGGTCTCCCGAGCGTCGATTGGGTTCGATACGTACGGCGAGCAGCTCAACGGACTACACATCAACCAGACGCTCGTCGCTGTCGCGTTCTCGAGCGAGCGGAGTGCGGCATGAACGACCTCGAGAACATCAACTGGGAGCGGCGCGCTCGCGCGTCCGAGAGAACCGCCGAGCTCCTCAAGCGGAAGGTTGTCGACCTCCATGACAGAGGGTCGCAGTCCGTTCTGTCGAGGCAGCTGACCCGTGCGAAGCAGCGCGAGGAGGCAAACCAACGGCGCCGGGCTCTGATGGAGGTACGTCAGCAAGAGCTCGCGCGCAACGCCGAGTTGCTCGAAGGACAAGTTGCCCAGCGGACCCGAGCGATTCGCACCATCCTCGACAACGTGGCCTTTGGCTTCCTCCTCGTCGGTCGGGAGCTCGAAGTGTTGCCTGGGTTTACGCGGTCCTGCAGCGACTTGTTCGGCCGGGAACCCTCAGCCGGAACGCTCCTCAGTGAACTCGTCGACGCGGACGAGCGCATGGAGTGCGGCATTGCACTGCTGGTGGATCAGGTCTTCGAGGACCTGCTTCCGGAAGAGGTTTCGCTCGACCAGCTCCCGTCCAGGTTCCCGGTGCGCGGTCGGATCCTGAGCGTGGAAGCGAGCGTTGTTCGGGACGAGCACGGGGACGTTGAATCCCTGCTGCTCTCCGTCTCCGACATCACGGCGCTGGAAGAGGCGCAGCGAGACGCACAACGCAACCGAACGCTCGTGTCGATTCTCGGCCAGCGCGCCGCGTTCTCACGCTTTGTCGTGGATACGCGGGAACTCCTCGAGGAGGCCGAGGCTCTGAGCGACCAAACCGTCGTTCGGCGTCTTGTCCACACCGTCAAGGGCAACGCGGCGTCGTGGGGACTGTCTGATGTGGCAGCCACGGCCCATCGGGTCGAGGATGAGGACATCATCACGCCGGCGCATGTGAAGCTCTTGCATGCGGAGATGGAGCGGTTCCTCAGGGAGTCCGGAGATGTCGTTGGCCTGACATACGAACCCACGCTCGACCCCACGTGCTCCGTCGCGCGAAGCAAGGTGCGAGAGCTGCACCATTTGGTGGACTCGGTCCGAGACCAGGACCACGGAGCTCAGCTGAGACGATGGGCGACGACGATCAGCCAGTGCCCAGCATCAGAGCTCATCGGCCCGATGGACATGTTTGTTGACGGGCTGGCCGAGCGGCTCGACAAGTCGATTCACCTCGAGCTGGAGGGGATGTCCACCAGTGTTGACCCCGACATCATGGCCCCCGTCTTCCGGAACCTCACCCATCTCGTTCGCAACGCTGTGGACCATGGCATCGAGCATTCGGCCGACCGGGGAGGCAAGCCGTCGCAGGGAAAACTGCGTATCGCCGTGTCGAGCCTGGCCGACGCCTACACTGTGACGGTCGCGGATGATGGTCGTGGGATCGACATCGGTCGAATCGTGCAGAAGGCTCTCGCGATGAACGTCGTCGATCCGTCGGAGTTGGCCACCATGTCGCGGTCGGACCAGCTCGAGCTGATCTTTCACGACGGGCTGTCATCAGCCGAACGAACGACCGAGACCTCCGGACGCGGCGTCGGGATGGCTGCGATGCGGCGGGCTGCTCGGGCGGGGCGGGGGAGCATCTCGGTGTCTTCGACTCCCAACGAGGGGACGCAGATTGTCGTCCGTGTGCCGAAGCCTCTCGAGCTGCGACAGGCCGGCTGATCTTCAGCGACGGCGGGCTTCGTCCTTCGCCTTCTTCTGAGCCGCTCCGTATCGATCCAAGATCCGACAGTCCGTGTCGCCGGGGTGACGCGCCGGATAGCAGACTTTTCCGGCCGCCTTGCCCAGGTTCAGTGCACCGGAGCGAAGGGTGTCCAGACCCCCCTCGACGGGATTGGAGACGTATTGCGACGGGGAGCCACGCCCGATCTCCAGCTCGGCGTGAACCACGACGTTGCTCTTTCGAACATAGCGGTACACGTAGTGCCGAGCAGAAGATGAGGGGTAGCGCACCTCGAGCCGAATCTCCTCGGCGTCGGGATACTTGTCCGCGTACTTCGCGAGCTGTTTCCCGGCTTCGGACGGCTTCCAGTCAAACGTCTCTACCCACTCGGTGTCACTCAGGACGACGGCCGCGCCGCGCCGGTTGGAGCGCAGCTCGCCGGGGAGCGCTCCGAGGTCGAGCGCTGCCACACCCGGCACGGTCTCGAGGTCCACGGCGGGGTTGTCGTAGCGCTCCTGGGCGAGGCGCTCGAGCTTCTTCAGGCCAGGGGCAGACTGAAGCGACGCCTTGTACTTCGTTCGCGCACTGGAGATCACCCGCTCCACATCTTTGCGGGTCTTCGGCATCTCGCCCTTCCAGCGGTGCTCGAGCGCGGCCTCGATCGCTCCATCGACAAAGTCCTGGTCGTCCAGGCACAACAGAGGCGTCTCGCCGTAACAGCTGCTCCCATCCAGGAGCGCGCTGCGGGCCATGGCCCAGCCATCCTCCACCGGCTCGTCGGGCTTTCGTTGCCCGTCACAGCCGAGGCTGGTGATGAGCGAGGCGAACGCGACGGAGATGGGTCGGCGCCAGGGCATGGTCGCAGTCTTTCGCGGACCGGCCGCCGCCGTCAATCAATGAACCGGTGCGACGGTCTTGGGCCGGCTGCGTTCGGCCATCGCTCCAAGCAACTCGTCACGTTGGCTCTTCGAAAGCGTGACCCGCATGAACTCGGCGACGTCGAGGAGGTCCCGCGGCGCAAGGCCGGCGCTGCGAAGCTCGTTACGAATGCCCACGGCCATCTCGAGACAGCGCGCATAGGAGTCCGGCGTTGGGACCGTGCTCAGCTTGAAGCCGGGCATGAGCAGCTTGGCTTGCTCTCGCACCGCCGTGGGACGCACGAACAGGTGGGTTTCCGGGTGTAGCAGGGCCTTCGCGGCGGTGAGGACCGTCCATGGCACCTTCTTGAGGCCAAGGCGCGCGAGCTCGATACGCAGTCGGTCGAGGGGTCCGCGAGCGGCTCCGCCAACGTCGTGGAGGAAGTCGACAAACGCCGTGCCCAGCGCTGCATCCACCTCGAGGGCGCCGATCGCCGCGAGTTGGGTCTTCGTTGCGAGCGAGGTGCTGCCGACGATGCTCATGATCGTGTCGATGATGGCCCGCGGGTTGCCTGAGTCCACGTGGGCCCGGAGCGCGTCTGCGGAAAGCTCGACCTGCGCCCGTTCGACGGCCGGGTCGACGTGTCGCTTGAGCACCTTCTTCGTGCCCGAGGCCCGACAAGCACTGCGCCAGGCCGTGCCAGCAAACCCGCCCTCGAACAGGGTCCCGAACACCGAGACTTGGTCGGCGACTGTCGGCATGGGTCCGCGGGAGGCCTTGCCTTTGGATCCGCCGGCCGCGACTCCAACGTGTCCGCCGGCGACGGCCTGCTCCTGAAGGCGGGCTCGGAGTACGGGGTCCGGGTGGAGTGCGGGCTGAAGCATGCTGCAGAAGCGCTCAGCAAACACGCGCATGCTTCCGTCTTCGAACTGATACGCCCGCTTCTCTTCGCGACGCCACAGCAGCAACGCTCTCCCCCACTCTTGCTTCTTGGTGTGTCGAACCAGCGGGGTGATCGCGGGTTGGGCGGGGTTAGACGTCGACGCTTGCATGGCTTCGCTCATGAGTGCTCCTGGGTTGGGGTTGTTTGATTCACGCTCCTAAACGCGACAGGGCGTTGGATCGCGGTTTTTCAGCTGTTGCCAGGCCGAGTCGCCTGGTTTCGTCGCGGCCGTTGCCATCGCGAGCGCAGAAAACAGCGCCCGCGAAGCAGAACTCCGCGCGAGTCCTCCTTACTATAGCTCCGAAAACTCCCCTGTCAAGGGATTTGCGTGTTGCGCGCGTCTAGCCCCGAAGGGGCAGGGTGACCCTAGGAGGCATGCTGCGATCTTTCGCCGGTTTGCACCGACCATAGCGCGGCATAGGTGCCCCCGAGTCCGAGGAGCTCGTCGTGGGTCCCACGCTCCGTGATTCGACCGCCTTCAACGACGTAGGTGCAGTCGGCGTTGCGGATCGTCGACAGGCGGTGCGCGATGATCATCGTGGTCCGGTCGAGGGCGACCTGTTGCAGCGAGCGCTGGATCGCAGCCTCGGTCTCGTTGTCGACGGCAGACGTCGCTTCATCCAGGACCAGGATCGGTGGGTCCACGAGGATCGCCCGAGCGAGTGAGATGCGCTGACGCTGCCCGCCGGACAGCTTCTGCCCGCGTTCGCCAACCAAGGTCTCGTACCCATCCGCCAGTCGAAGGATGAAGTCGTGCGCCTCGGCCAGCTTCGCCGCGCGTTCGACATCTTCCGGCGATGCGTCGGGAGCTCCGTAGGCGATGTTCTCGCGGACCGTCCCGTGGAACAGGAACACGTCCTGACTGACGAGTCCGATGGCACGTCGGAGGTCCGACAGTGCCAACGAACGTACGTCTTGTCCTTCGAGACAAACCGATCCTGCGCTTGGGTCGTAGAAGCGCAGCAGGAGCTTGATCAACGTCGACTTGCCAGACCCTGTTGGGCCGACGAAGGCGACGCTCGAGCCCGGCGCGATCCGGATGTCAATATCCTCGAGCACCGGTGGCCCCTCGGCGTAGGAGAACCCGACCTTCCGAAACTCCACCGCGCCCGTGATTTCGGAGCGATTGAGCCGAGTCTCGCCGTCCTCGATGCCGAGCGGAGTGTCGAGCAAGTCGAGCACCCGCCGCGTCGACGCCATGGCCCGCTGGTATTGGTCCAAGATGTTGCCGAGGCGGGTGAGCGGCCACAGCAAGCGCTGGGTCATGAACACCAGCACGCTGTACAGTCCGACGTTGAGCGTTCCGTCCGTCGCCATCCTTGCTCCCAGGACAAGTGTGGCGGTGAAGCCGAGGACGATCCCCATGCGGATCAGCGGGACGAACGCCGAGCTCAGGCGAATCGCAGCTGCATTCGCATCGAGGTACGCTTTGCTGTCTCGTTCGAGCTGTTCTGCCTCGGCTTCCTCCGCGACAAACGCCTTGATGGTGGCGATGCCGGTCAGCTTGTTCGCGAGGCCAGCTGCAAGGTCCGATGTGCGGGCTCTGACTTCAGCGTATCGAGGCGCGAGTCGTTTTTGAAACCACAGCGAACCCGCGATCACCAGGGGAGTCGGCGCGATGGCGAGCGGGGCGATCGAAGGGACTGCGGCAATGAACAGGGCCCCCACGGCGAGGACGGTGGTGACAAGCTGGATGATCTGGTTCGCCCCGTCGTCGAGAAAACGCTCGAGTTGGTTGACGTCGTCACCGAGTACCGTCATCAGGCCGCCCGTCGAGCGGTCCTCGAAGTATGCGAGCTCGAGGCGCTGGACGTGCTCGTAGGCGTCTTGGCGAAGCTCGTGTTGTAGCGTCTGCGCGAGGTTGCGCCACGCGAGCGCGTAGGCGTACTCGAAGATGGACTCGAGCCCCCAGATCAGGAATGTGACGACGGCGAGCAGGAGGATCTGGGTGTCCACCGACTCGACACCGAACCCTGCGAGGAAGGAGTCCTCCTGCTGCACGACGACGTCGACGGCGGCCCCGATGAGCATCGGCGGGGCGAGGTCGAAGAGCTTGTTGAGGACGCTGTAGGTTGTGGCGACGGCAATCGCGGGACGTCGATGGCGGGCGTAGGAGAACAAGCGCCGCAGCGGGGTGGAAGAGGCCACGGGGCGGACCCTACCCGAGCCAGGCGCGGCCCTGTGGACTCGAGTCTGCAGGCTCGGGGGCTGCCGTCCCCGCGCGATTTGAGGCCCGCCACGGTAGGCTCGTGGGCATGCGGGGGATGTTGTGGGGGGTGGGGTTGATGCTCGTGGGATGTGGGATGACCGGCGACGAGGGCGGGGCGCCGGATTCGGACGGCTCCACGACCCAGTCCGGCGCGACGGAAACGACGGCCGTGGGCTCGAGCAGCTCCTCCGATGCGCTCCCCCAGACCGGCTCCACGACCACGAACCCGACCGGGCCCGTTGCCGAAGAGAGCTCTTCGTCCGGAAGTCCGGTTCCCGACGGGCCGCCGTGCAGCGTGGAGGTGACGTCGCACGGCGTGTTGTTCGACCCTCTGCCCCGAGGGGACATGCCGGGGGTGTTTCCTCCATCGATTGCGGACGCGCTCGAGAACTCGTGCGGGTGCCACACCCTCGAGAGCAACGCGCAGAACCTGGAACACACCGGACTGCTCGCCCCGGGTGGGACGCTGTTCCTCGAGTACGCCGACATGCATCGGCCGGCGGGAGATGGAACGTTTGGGCAGCGGCTGCAGGATGCGATCGACGATGGAGGCATGCCTCCGGGGAGCTGCTCGTTCCCCGAAGAACGCGAGGCGCTGCTCAACCAGTGGTTTTCCGAAGGCATGCCCGACGGAAGCGTGTTCGTCCCGCCCGCCTGAGGTAGCCTTGGGCATGCGGGTAGGTCTGTGGACGTGCGGAGCGATGTTGACGGCCTGCTCGGGGGCGGTCGCTCCCACCGCGGACCCGCTGCCGGAGGATCCCATCCTGGTGCCCGAAGCCGATGCGGTGCCGAACGCCGAGGTGGAACCGGTCGACGCGACTCGTGAGCCCGAGGCGCCGCCTCCCGCCGAGCAAGGCGAGACTGCGGCACCCACCAAGGGGTCTCCGACCAAGACCCAGGCGTTGAAGGCGTCGAAGGCGGTCCTGAAGGGGAAGCTGGCCCTGCTCGCACCGATCGTCCCGCTCTCGGATGGGCGCGCGGCCGTGGTCTGGCGCAACTTCACGGGCGTCTCCGAGGCGAGCGTCGAGTTGGTTGTGCTGGCACAAACCGACGGAGTCTGGGCCGCCCAGAGCCACGAGGCGGTCACCGGTGCGAGCACACCGTGGCTCGATGACGGGCCCCCACCATTTGCGGTCACCGCTCGCTCGGATGACTACGACGACGACGGCGAGCCGGAGATCCTCGTGCGTGTCCGGGTTCCGGAGATGTGCCCCGGTGGGGGCCCGAACACGATCACCGAGATGAAGATCTTCGACCTTAACCCCACGCTCGAGCCGGCGCTGTCGACAGAGCTGCGGCATCTGATGGATGCGTACCCAGAGGAAGCAACGAAGGCGAAGGTCACCCACGAGGATGTCGATGGCGACGGGCACCGGGACGTGAAGATCGTCTACGTCTCGAAGTCCGAGGGCGTGTCGGACACGGCGACCAACGTGTGGAGATACGTGCCGGAGAAGGACGCGTGGGCTCTGCACAAGCCCGAGTACGAGCGCTGGGGCTGCGACTGGTGACCGCTGGTAGCGGCGGTGAACCCTGCTAGCGAAGGCCGATCGAGAACCCGACGTTGGGGCCCTTGCTCCCGCAGTAGACCGAGTGCATCGCGGTGCGGTCGAGTCCGTGGTTGGGAAGTGCGATCGCGTCGCCGGCACGCAGCACGGCAGCGTGCCCCGAGTCGATCAAGAAGCCCGTGAACTCCAGGCATCCGTGCACCAGGGGCCGAAGCGGTCCTGCGTCTGAGCGCGCCAACGCCCGAAGGCAGGGCTCGAGCTCGAGGGTGGCGAAGAACAGCGGCTGCCACACGCCCTCCTTGACCCAGCTGTCGAAGAGCCATGGCGCGCCGCCGTCGACGACGTCGCGCATGAACTCGCAGCTGCGTTGCGCCAGCGCGGCGATGGAGAGGCTGAGCCAGACGGTGGTGCCCGCGCCTTGGACGTAGATCACGCCGCGCTGCCCGCTGACCGGTGGCTCCGCGCTCTCAACATCGCTGGGGAGGTATCCGGGCAACGCGTCGTGATGGAACAGCGCGCCGCCGTTGGGGCGGTTCCAGTACACGATTGGGTTGCTGGGGTTCAGGGGCATGCCCGAGGCGCCCCCGAGTCGTTTGCGAAGGGAGTCGGGCCAGCTCGCGCCCAGGGCGGGTAGCAGAGAGCACGCCCAGTCCCAGACCGCGGTGTGTCGCTCGCGAGAGGGGTGGTCGTCGTCGCGAACTTCCTCGCCGACGCCGAACGCCAAGCGGCGTGATGCGTCGCCCTCGGCGGTGGAGAGCTTGCCCAGTTTTGCCCACGCCTTGCGACTCGTGCACACAGCCTTTCCGATGTCACGCTCCGCGTCGAGAAGTACATCGGCAGGCGACACCTCTTCGGCAGCAGCGTCGGCAATCCAGTGCTGCCACCGTCCGGGTTCGTCGTGGCCAGCAGCCCAGCCCTCGGGGAGCATGGCCGTGGCGTCGTCCGCCTTGGGAGCGGCATCTCGGACAACGAAGGGGTCTGCCTGCTTCCAGCACGCCTGCATCTGGGCGGTGTCGAGTTTGGGCGAGAGGTCGGGGCGCAGGAGTTCGACGAGGGTGCCGTGGTCGCGACCTCGGCGCTGCAGGTCGATGCGCTCAGACTCGACCCGTCGTACGGCGTCGATGTAGTCCGGGTCGTCGTCCGGCCGGATCGTGACGACGGGAAGCGCTCCGCGGATCGGGGTGCGCTCTGGATCGGCCAGCATCTGGATGAGCGGGTCCTTGGCCATTGGGCCCATCCTTACGCCTTGGAGTTTCCGGAGGGAAGACCGCTGGGTGTTTGCTAGTCTGGGTGGGGTGGAACGCCTCGTGACGACCCCGAAGCACGCAGACCGGCTGGGGATGCTGAGGCCTCGGGTCCTCGTTTCGATCGTGTCTCGGACGGGGTCGGCGCGATGAAGCGGCTGCTCGTGCTGATGGCGAGCCTGGTTGGGTGCGGATCGAGCTCGATGGCCGCGGTCGTGCCGGTCTTCGGGAGCCCGGATGCCGAGTCCATGTCGCTGGAAGGAACCATCGATACGATCCACTTCCAGAACATCAACAAGGCGCAGGGCCGCTACACCTACAACGTCGAGGTTCGGGTCGCGCACGAAGGCATCTCGGGCTCGCCGCACGAAGCAGACCACGAACCAGGAGAGTTCCGAGTTCGGGTTCACAAGGTGTATTGGTCGGCGCTGGACGCCGCGGAGCAAGCGGCGATCGCTCCGGACGGACCGCAGAGCACAATGACCGTCGAGCGCTGGAAGGACTACGCCGTCGGGCAGCGCATCACGTTCGACGTCGCAACATGGGGAGCCGGTCTCGGAGCTCGGCGGTTTCCGAAGTCGACTGCCGCTAGTTCTTCAGGTCCGTGACGAAGGCTTCGATGTTCGCGAGGTCGTCCTCCCGGCCTTTCGTGGTTCGGTAGACCGCGAGGGCGTCCTCTCCCAGAGCGAGTGCTCGGGCTCGGTCACCATCGGTCGCATCGAGGGCTTGGGCGAGCTCGAACTTGACCCCCGCCACCAACGTGGGATCGGGGTCGTTCTTCTCCGCGATGAGCAGGGCCCGCTCGAGCAGTGGGACGGCCAGCCTCGGCTCTCCGGAGGCCTGATGCACGCCACTGAGGCCAGCCAGCGTCCAGATCAGATCGGGATGCTCCGGGCCGAGTTTTGCCTCGCGGATCTTCAGCGCACGCTGCTGCGCGGCCAGGGCTTCGTCAAAGCGCTCGAGACCTTCGAAGACATTCCCGAGGTTGCTCAAGGTCATCGCAACGTTGGGGTGATCGGGACCGAGCTGGGCTTCGTCGATCTCGAGCGAGGACTCGTACAGTGCGACGGCATCGTCCAATCGCCCTTGGGCCACTCGCAGGCCCGCGAGGTTGGCCAGGTTCGTGGCCCGGGTCGCAGGGTCGTGGTCTGGGCGCGCCTCCAGCTGTCGCAGCACGTCCTCGAAGAGCGCCCCGGCAGCGTCGTGGTCGCCGGCCTCGGAGTACAGCTGGGCGAGGTTTCCCATGGACCGCAGCACCCGCGGGTGTCCCTCGGGGAGGGCGGCCTGTCGAATCTTCAAAGAGCGTTCGAAGTAGGGCAGGGCGGTCTTCAGTCGACCGCGGCGGTAGTAGGACACGCCGATGTTCATCACCGTTGTGGCGACGTCGAGGTGGTTGGGGCCCAGGACGTGTTCGCGGATCTTCAGCGCTCGCGCGTAGCGGGCGTCAGCCTTTTCGAAGTCGGCCAACTCGATGTACGCGGCGGCGGTGTTCGTCAAGGAGCGCGCGAGCAAAGGGTGCTGAGGGCCCAGCACGGCTTCGCATAGCGCGAGGGCTTCTTCGTGGAGCGCGACGGCTTCGTCGAACCGACCCAGGACACGCGCTGTGATCCCGAGGTTGTCGAGCAAACCGGCACGGCGCTGCGGGGAGGCGCTGGTGCCCTCGAGCAGCTCGAGCGCGAGGCGGAGCTGGCTCTGCGCTGCATCGTGGTCCCCCTTCTCCGAGTACACGGACGCGAGATTCGAGGCGATCTTCGAGCGTGCAAGGGGGCCTTCGCCGGCGCTGAGCAACGCGGCCTCGGCGAACCGGGCCCATCGAAGGCCGGCCTCGGGGCGGGCGGCACGTCGGCCCTCTGCGGTCACCAGCAACGTGCTGGCGCGCATCTGGCCGAGCGCGTATCCAGACTCCAGGGCCGAGAACGCGGCTTGCTCGAGCATGGCGACCGAGTCCTCGATCTTCCCCATCTTCAGGAGCACGTCCCCCCGGGTGTACAGGACGTCCGCGCGAAGTCGAGGCGCATCGAGCGTTGCGGTGGCATCGAAGAGCGCTGCGGAGCGTTCGTCTGCCGCCGGATAGAGCCCTGCTGCGACGCGGGCGTTGATCTGGGCGAGCTCGGCCCGGGCGGCATCTGCTTCGGGGGACGTCTCTCGCGCTTCGGGGTCGGCGGAGAGCGTCTCGCACCGCACCGGTCGAGGCAGAGCTTCGAGGATCTGTGACGTTCGTTCGACGACGGTCGCATCGGCGCTCGAAAGGACTTCGGTCGCCGCGCCGAAGTCCAGGAGCTGTCGTTGCAGACACGTCATTCGCTGGTCGAGCAGGGTGCTGGATTGCTCCCCTCGTTGGGTGGCCTCGCAAACACGCGTATGGGCAGTCTCCCACGCCTCCGCATACTGCTCGAGCTCGGCAGTTGCATGGCGAGATGCTCGCTCGGCGAGTGGAGACTCGGTCGCCTCGATGCCTGCGGTGACGGATGCTGCTTGAGGCTCGTTCCAGACCGGGCTCAGGGCTGCGCTCGCGCCTGAGCAAGCGTTGGTGTCCCCGGGGGCCATCGCAGCCGCCGTGAGTACAACGCCACCAATGCCCAGCAACCACGGAAGGGTCGTTCTCGAGCGGGGCTTGAGGGCGCGTTCGAGGGCGCGCAGCAGTGGGGCCATCGACGGCCACCGTGCTTCAGGCGCGGGCTGGAGTCCGCGTTCGAGCGCAGAGCGGATGGCGGAGGGCACTCCTCGCGTGTCGCTTGGGGTCGGGGGCGGGCCCTGTGCCTTGCGGACCGCCAGCTCCATCAGCGTCGCGCCTTCGAAACCTCGGACGCCATACAGGGCGTCGTGAAGCGCCAGGCAGAACGCGTAGACGTCACTGCAGACCGTCGTCTCACCGTCGATCTGCTCGGGCGCCATGTAGTACGGGGTCCCGACCATGCGGCCTTCGATGCTGACGGACGCATCGATCGACTGCTCTTCGGTATGGGTATCGCTGGCCGTGACCTCGGTGGGAGAGAGCAGCCGGGCGAGGCCAAAGTCCGAGACGCGGACCCACTCGTCGTGTCCTACGAGGACGTTGGCGGGCTTGAAGTCGCGGTGGAGGATGCCTTTGACGTGGGCGGCGTGCAGACCCTTGCCCGCGTCGATGAACATCTCGAGTGTTTCTTTCCACGGCCGGCTCGGCTTCTCGAGGATCCACTCTTTGAGGTCCCGTCCTTCGACGAGCTCCATGGCGATGTACGTACGCTCCAGCTCGCGTCCCACATCGTGAACGGTGACCACGTTGGGGTGGGAAAGGCTGGCGAGTGCCTTCGCCTCGCGGACGAGGCTGGCCTGGCGATCGGAGGCCGTGGTCGCGTCTTCGTCTGGGCTGCTCCGCAACACCTTGAGCGCGACGCGTCGGTCGAGCGCGGGGTCGTAGGCGGAGTAGACCTCGCCGACACCGCCGGCACCCACGCGTTGCACGATCAGGTAACGACCGAACAGCTGCCCGGGGCCGAGACGCGGCCCGGTCGCCGTCTCGACCTGCGGAAGCGTCTCGTCCGTCGCACCCATCCTGCCCCAGTATGCCTGGTGCCGCGACGGCGCGGGCGGCTACGCGAGCGCTGGGGCTTTGGAAGTTGCGGACGTGGCCGTTGCCGCGACCGGGGTTCGAGTGGCCTCGGCGACGACGTGGCCAATGACAATCGTTGCGGGGGCTGTGACGCCGTGTCTTTGCACGATGTTCGGCAGCTCCCGGAGCGTGGCCGTGAAGACTCGCTCCTGGGCGGATGAAGCCTTCTCCACCACTGCCGCCGAAATGTCCGGTGGGTGTCCCGACGCAATGAGCCGTTGCACGAGCTGAGGCAGGACCTTGATACCCATCAACACCACGAGCGTTGTCTGCGGATCGTACGCGGGCGCGGTGGGCTCACTGTCGTCGCGTCCCACGGCGGTCACCACGTGAACGCGGTCGGCGAATCCACGCCAGGTCAGCGGGATCTGGGCTGCTGCAGACGATGCATGAATCGCGCTCACGCCTGGAACGACCTCGACCTCGATGCCTTGGGCGCGGTAGCACTGAAGCTCCTCCCCGGTCCGGGCGAAGAAACCGCAATCTCCGCTCTTGAGGCGGACGACGACCTTGCCCTGCAGGGCGGCCTCAGCGGTCCATTCTTCGAGCTCTCGCTGACCGGCGGTCGCGCCTCCGCGTGGCTTGTTGACGACCTTCCACTCGGCGCTCGTGAGGTCTGCGAGCCCGTCCATCATGGCCTTGGCGACAAGCCGATCGGCGACGATGAGGTCGGCTCGTGAGAGCCATCGCAGGGCTCCAAGGGTGAGCATCTCGGGGTCGCCGGGGCCGGCACCGATCAGCACGACACGTCCGCCCTTGTCCGCTTGGGATAGGACCCGGCGGGCGCGGAGTTCATCGCCGGTGTCGAGGTTGGCGAGCTCGGAGATCGAGGCCTGTTTCGCGAGACGCCGCAGACGCGGGCGGCCCCACGGCGTCTTGTTCCAGGTCCGCAGCGCGCCGAAGCGCCGAACCGCTTCGCCGGTGTTGCGGGGGAGTGCGAGCGCGATCTCCTTGCGGAGCCGACCGGCCATGCCGGGCCCTTGGCCTGCGGTCGAGATCGCGACGCGTACAGGCCCGTCGCAGTGCAGCGCGGGGACATCGAAGTCACACCTGTGTGGGACGTCGGCGTCGTTCACCAGCTTGCCGTGGGCGTGGGCGTGATCGTACCAGCGGACAGCCAGCGTTTCGCTGAGGTCACACAGAAACACCAGCGAGAACGCCTCGATGTCGAACGGCTCAGGTGTGCCGAGTTCGAGGTGGAACTGGCTCCCAGAGTCGCGCAGGCTGGAAGCGTCGGCCGATTGGTGGAGAGGACCGACGAACTCGAGCAGTTCCGGGATCTCTCGAATCTTGGCCAGGTGCTCGGCGTCCGTCCACACGCGCATCGGCGTCTTGCTGCGAGCCAGGTAGCGGACACGCGCCAGAAGTTCGCGACCGCGACCGATCACGAGTGCGGCACCTTGGGGCCGAACCGCGATCATCATCCGCGCTTCGTCGGAGATGTTGCTCATTGCGCCGCTTCCTCCTGAGGCTGCGCCGCAGCGAGCCGATGGTGGATGCCGCATTCGGTCTTTCCACGTCCGCGCCATCGACCAGCGCGTTCGTCCTCGCCGGGGCGGACTCGAGAGGTACAGGGACGGCAACCCACGCTGGCATATCCATCGTCGAGCAGCGGGTTGTAGGGGAGGTTGTGGCTGTGCAGGTGCTCGAACACGCGGGCTCGAGGCCACCACGCCAGGGGGTTGATCTTGACCAGCCCGTGAACCGCGTCCCACTCGACGCTTTCGACCTCTGCGCGGACGAGCGAACCGGTGCGACGCAGACCTGTGATCCATGCGCTCGCATCGGCCAGCCGATTGGCCAGCGGCTTGACCTTGCGGATCTCGCAGCACTGGGCCGGGTCGGTTTCCCAGAGGTCCTCTCCGAGCGCCTCGGCCTGCTCGTCGAGCGTGAGTGCGGGCTTGAGTCGCTGGATGCTCACCCCAAGTCGTGTTTCGAGCCGGGTGGCCAACTCCAACGTTTCATCGAAGAGCAGGCCCGTATCGAGCAGGACCACGTCGAGGTCGAGTCCCGCCTTGACAGCGAGGTCGAGCGCGACGATCGACTGCGGTCCCAGGGCGCTGGCGAGGACCAGGCCCTGCGGGAACCCGCGTCCCGCCCAACGCAGGATCTCGAGGGGGTCCTGGAGGTTGGTGGGCAGCACGTCTTGGGTCCGCATCGAATTCAGCATCATGCACCGTGGATTGTTGGGAGCGGCGATATTACTCAGTGATTCACTGTAGTTAATATCCGGGCCTGAGCCTTGATTTAGAAGTATCAGCCAGCAGATTGGTGTCAAAACAATTAAAAAAACTGTGATCTATGGTGTTTATGCGCCAATCCACGAAGTACGGGAGTGAGGAGGGTGTTGCTACCCGATCACGATCCTGGCTTTGCGTCACCAAGGAAGCCGCGAATAACGGGGCATTCACGCGCTAAATGCCCCTGGCGCGCCGATACAACGGCTTCAAGAGGGAGAATAGGCGGCGCAACCAGGAGGGCAGTTCGCCGTCAGTGGGGTCATGATTCGCCTAGCTTCGATTGCCTCGATCCTGATCGTCCTTGGGGCCTGTGGCGGCGATGACACCGCCGCCGAGGACACAGACGGCTCGAGCGCGGAGGAAAGCACGGGCTCAACCGGCGTCGCTTCGTCCGACTCGAACGAGACCAGCGCATCCACGACGGGACCCGGATCGACCGACCCCACGACGGGTCCCGGCGAGACCACGGGCGAGACAGAGACGACCGGAGAGACCGGTGAGGAGCCATCATGCGAGGGCATCGGCTTCGACCCGGATGCGTCGGTTTGGGCATTGCCGGACCTGAGCGCACTGCCGCTGGACGTGTCGGACCCGATGCAGTTGGTCGGGGACAACTGGGGCTGCACGAACAAGGAACAGCTCCGCTACACAACGATGGACCTGACCGGGGATGGGCAGCTGGACGTGGTGCTCACCGACGGGTGCGACGCGAACGGCGTGGGCACGGAGCGATGGATCGTGCACCCGGGTGAAGACGATGGGTTTGGCGCGGCGACAACATGGGCATTGCCGGACCTGAGCGCGCTGCCGCTGGATGTCTCAGACCCGATGCAGCTGGTCGGTGACAACTGGGGCTGCACCAACGAGGAGCAGCTTCGCTACACGCTGATGGAGCTGACGGGCGACGGACGGGTGGACTTCGTGATCACCGACGGCTGCGACGCGGACGGAGTTGGGACGGAACGATGGATCGTGCACCCCGGCGAAGATGGTGGGTTTGGTGCGGCGACGACGTGGACGCTTCCTGATTTGAGCGCGCTACCGCTGGACGTGTCGGACCCGATGCAGCTGGTCGGCGACAACTGGGGCTGCACAAACAAGGAGCAGCTTCGCTACACCACGATGGACCTGGATGGGGATGGACTCCTGGACATCGTACTCACCGACGGCTGTGATGCCGAGGGCGTCGGGACCGACCGGTGGATCACCCATCCGACGGTGTGCGAGTGATCCGAGCGCGCAGAGGCAGCGAGAAGACAAAGGTCAGTTCGATCCACGGCTCGGCCTGCGGTGCTGACCAATCCAGCCCGAAGCTGTCCGTGAGCTGGTGGATGCTGAGCGGCTTGGTCCAGGGCTCGGGACGGTGCGCGAAGCTCTTGCCGTCCCTGAGTGCGATCCCATGTGCTTCCTCTGGTTGGTCCGAGACATCCACGATGAGGCCCTCCTTGCGAGACCGTGCGATGCGCAGCTGCCACGCCACTTCGTGCTCGGTCGCCATCGCGGCCCAAAACTCCCACATGAAGAGGTAGGGGTTTTCGATCGGTCTTCCGAGTCGCTCTCCCAGCCACGCCGCGGCGCTCTTTAGCGCGGGTGAGGGCGGTCCGGTGGCGCGGAATCCTGCGAGCGCGTTTCTCTCCCCGATGGGGGTCCGTCGCAGTGGCGTCTGAAGCGGATCGAGTCCCGCTCGTCGCAGTGCTGCGTCGACCTGGTTCCGCCGGTCGATCACCGGGTGGTCGTTCTTGAACACGTCCGCGGGGACGCCAAGCAACTTCCCGAGCGTACTGAAGAGTTCGCCCCTGTCCCAGCCGTCAGCGGGCACAGACGCGAGGTCGTGCCGCAGTCGGGCGAGGAGCGCCGCCCTTAGTTGCTGGGGGCAGTCCGGAACATCGCACAGGGACCGTGTGACCCACGAATCGAATGAGATGGTTGGATCTGAAATCTGAGATGCCAGCTGTCGTAGGCCCGCGGGGTGTCGGGCCTCGATGATGACGCGCGCGAACCGAATCTCCTCTTCGGGGTCGTGACGCCGAGCAAGAAGATTCAGGGCAAGCTGCTGATCCAGCTCGAAGACCGCAGCCGGGACCGGTTTGCCGCGAAATAGCCGTCGTGTCAGGTGACGGCGTTGTCCCCGGGTCCCGGGTGTTGTGGACGAGAGGAGGTGTGATGCCAAAGATGGGCCAAACCCGAGCGGCCACCTCCGGTCGACCACGCCCCACCCGTAGCGAGCGACCAACCGGCTCGCCACTCGGTCAATCAGCGCATCTGGATGCCACAACGCGTGTTGGAGCCGCTCGTCGGCGGTTTGCGACTTCGCTTCGTCCCACCACGCCCGGGCCGCCGCGCTGTCCTCGAGCGCTCGGAGTGCGTGGTCGTTGAGCAGCTGCCGGGCGAGCTCTCCGACGGTCATATGGCTCCGGCCGATCACAGGGCTGTCGGCGAGCTCGAGCAACTCTGGGATTCGCAAGTCACCTTGCGCAAGGATGCGAGGACGAGGATCGCTGACGCGCCAGTGGACATTCCGGAACCGCTCCGGTGTGAAATACGGAGCCCAGTCTGCGAGCTCGGACTCCAGCACACCGTGTGGATGCAGACCGGCGAGTTGCGCCTGCACCTGGATTCGATCCGAGGCCGTGCAGGTGGCTTCGGCACGATGCAGAAGTCGCTCGAGCTCTGAGCGCGACTGCCATTGCCCGAGCCCTGTGCTGATCTCATCTTTGAGGGTCCTACACAGCGCAGTGCGATAGTCCTGCACCGAGCCCGGTCGGAGAGGCCGCGCAGGAAGTCCCTGCTGTTGGGCCCAGACCGCCAGCGTCAGGGAGCGCAGATGGGTGGAACGCGGGCTTTGCAGACACGAGTCCGACTCGGGATCTTCCAACCCGCCCTGGAGAAGGACTGTCGCGGGAAGTGGGCGCATCGACCCCCCGGTGGGACCCGCGTGGTCCCGAACCGTTCGGCGGCGATGGCCCCGCGCGACCCGAATCCCGGGGTGGTTTGCAGCCATGTTCCGGTAGGCGAGCGGGACGTTGTGGATGGGGTGTTCGCCGTGTGAGGTGCCGAGATCGATGTCCAAGAAGACTTGGTGATCTTCCTGGAGCATTGTGAAGCCGATGGTGCACAGCGTTCCTCCTCCCACCGACACACTGCGTTGTTGAAGCTGGAGGCCCGTCACGGACGGAAACCCGGCGAGTGCGTACAGCTTGAGAATCGCATCTCGGTCTTCACGTTCCTCGAAGGCCCGTCTGTCGAGCGGTGGGCCCGCAGCGTCCGGCTGTCCTTGCAGCTGGCCCGCGGGCGGTTGGGCCTCGCGGGGCGGTGCGCTGGTGCAACCACCGCCAAGCATCATCGACAGCGCGAGATGAAGAACCCACCGCACAGGGGCACTGACACTCCCCAGCGAAGAGAGGTTCCGTCCACCAACCAACGACAAGCGGGACGTCCCGAAGGGCCCACCTCCCCATCTCCTCACCGAGCGCACCCTTGCCCTCGTGGCACAGCGCGACGACAGCCTGCGTATCGCTTCTCCGCGTGACGACGTGCTGATTCGGTCGCGCCTGCTAGGCCCTCGGCCATGGAGCGGATGCCCGCCTTCGTTCAAGGAGCCAGCCGAGGAATCGGCGCTGGTCTGACGCGGCTGCTGCTTGAGCGCGGACACCGGGTGTTTGCGGCCAGCCGAACCCCTCGGGACTCGGAGGTCCTCGACGCGTTGAAACAAGCGCACGGTGGACGGCTCGAGCTGGTCGCAGTTGACGTCGAGGACGAGGCGACGGTGCAGGCGGCGGCAGCTCTGGTCGCCGAGCGTTCTCCGAAGCTGGGCCTGGTCATCAACGTCGCCGGGCTACTGCACGACGGAGACAAGGGCCCAGAGCGCCGGGTGCAAGACATCGACCCGGCGTGGCTGCAGCGGACCTACGCCGTCAACGCGATCGGGCCGCTCCTGGTGGCCAAACATTTCGCCCGCATGCTGCAGCACGACGAGCGCTCGGTGCTGGCGAGCCTCTCGGCCCGGGTGGGCAGCATCGAGGACGACCAGCTCGGCGGTTGGTACGGCTACCGGGCGTCCAAGGCTGCGCAGAACATGTTCACCAAGAACCTGTCGATCGAGCTGACGCGTCGCTTCGGCCAGCTCATCGTGCTGGCGCTGCACCCGGGTACGGTCGACACCGGGTTGTCGAAGCCGTTTCAGCGCGGCGTGCCCGAGCACAAACTGTTCTCAGTCGAGCGGGCCGCGCGTCAGCTGCTGGAGATCATCGAAAGAGCAACCCCCGAGGACAACGGGTCGTTCTTCGCCTGGGATGGAAGCAAGATCCCCTGGTGATCGCACCCCTACCTTGCGAGCAGTCGGTCCCTACTCGGTGTAGAGCTTTCTCGCGTAGGCCTCCCCGTAGTACTCCTCGAGCTCTTCGAGGGTCTTGTCTGGGTTCTCGATGGAGCGCACGATCTTGGCGCGCGAGGGTAGTGCCTCCGGAGCCCAAGCGCTCGGGTCCCACAGCGACGAGCGCATGAACGCCTTGGCGCAGTGGTAGAAGAGGTGCTTGATGTCGACGTGGAGGGCGAGTCGCGGTCGGTGGCTCTTGGTCACCATCGCGTCGAAGTAAGGCGCGTCGGAGACGATGCGAGCGCGTCCTGAGATCCGCAGGGTGTCGGTGCGGCCGGGGACCATGAACAACAGACCCACGTTTGGGTTGGACAGAACGTTGTGGAAACCGTCGGCGCGTTTGTTTCCCGGGCGTTCGGGGATCGCCAGCGTGGTGTCGTCGACGACGTGTACGAAACCCGGCGGGTCACCTTTGGGGGACACCTCGCATTCGCCCAGACCGTTTGCAGTCGCTACGAGAACGAACGGGGAGGCTCTGATCCACCGTCGGTCCATCTCATGCAACGCGTGGCGCTCCTTGGACGCTGCGCGCTCGGTGGGCTTGCCGAGGATCGAGCGGAGCTCCGCCGCGTCCGTGACCACTGAGAGTTCGCCGCTCATGGCGCCATGGTACGGCGCGCTGCCGCACGGCGGGGGACTTCGAACGTGGAGCGACATGAACCAACGAAAAACGGGACGTCCCAAGTGGGGCGCCCCGCTTCGTCGTGGTCAACCGAGCTCTACAGGCAGGTTGCGTTCCAGGGGCCGGAGCAAGCACCCGACTGCGAGAAGGTCAGCGTGCCGAAGCGTCCGTTTTGGAAGGTGTTGTCGTTGATCGCCATGTCGGCGATTTGACCGCTGGGACCTGCGACGGTGATGTTGGAGCCCATCGAGGTGAACTCCAGGCTCACGTCGTAGTCGACCGCGAACTCCCACCCTTCCAGTGCTGCTTCGGCGGGCGAGAGCAGCACCTCGGAGTTCGGGGTGTCGATGTCGCAGAAGATGTCCTCGGAGGTCAGGGCACCAACGGAGGGAGCCTGAACCTTCTTGACCAGCATGCCACCGGGCCACAGGAAGTTGGGCGCGTTGGGGCAGACGTCGACGCCGAGGTTTTCGGCTTGGTCCTCGGCCTTCCAAACGAAGCTGTAGAAGTTCGAAGCGTTCTGAGCACCCCACACGAAGCCGACGACGTCGTTGTCGCCGCCGTTGATGTCGGGGCTGAGGTTGTCGACCCGAAGGATGCCTTCGAAGGCGGTGTCCTCGAACTCGACATCACACAGGTGAAGGCCGGCGTCGTTGTTGAGATCCTCGCAGGCCTGCGCGCCACCTTGCTGGTAGGTGATGGAGGCCGGCATGCCGATGTCGCCATCGAGCACGTCGAGCTGGACGAGCTCGCAGGCGCTCTCGAGGCCGAAGACGTCCGCGGAGACCACGGTGACCGAATCTTCGGCCTGGTCGACACCGTCGTCGACGGTGACGGTGTACGTCTCGTAGTTGGTCGGCGTGGCGTTGACGGTCGCACCCACGGCGGTGTCGAGCGTTGCCCCCGGGGACCATGTGTACATGTACTCGCCGGTGCCGCCCGATGCCATCGCGGTGAGCTCGGCTGCGGTGGGGGACTCGTAGGTGACGCAGGTGCCAGCGTCGACGCTCAGGCACTCGTCGGTGACGTTGGGCGTGGTGTCGTCACAGTCGGTGCCGGGGGTGATGCCGGTGCCACCATCTGGAGGATCGTTGTCGCCATAGCCGTCCTCGTCCTCGTCCTGCGTGCAGGCTTCGTTGAGCGGAGGCTCTTCGTTCTCGGAGGCGCCGGGGAAGGTCTGATCGTTGCTGTCGTCGCAGTCGGTGCCCGGGTCGACGCCGTCTGGAGGATCGCCATCGCCGTAGCCATCCTCGTCTTCGTCCTCCATGCAGGCTTCGTCGCCGGGAGGGTCTTCGTTCTCCGCAGCACCCGGGAACGCGAACGGGTTGTCCGGTGCGCAGTCGTCGGGGTTGGGGACGGTGCCGTCGGGAGGATCTTCGCCGTCGGGGACGGTCACGCAGTCGTCGGGGTCTCCGAAGCTGTCGCCGTCATCGTCGGTGCACCACTCTTCGCCGGCGTCTGTGTCGTTGGAGTCGGACTCCGACTCCATCGTGTCGCTGTTGCTGTCGGTCTCGAGCGTGTCGCTCTCCGTCGCCGTGGCGTCGGTATCGGACTCGCCGAGAGACGCGTTGGCATCGGCCGCGCAGCCCTCGTTGGAGGTGTCCTGAAGCAATCCGTCGTCCGCGCAAGGATCCGCGCAGCCCGCCGCAAGGAGAGAACACGACGTCAGAAGTAGGGAGATGTATGCCTGACGCATGGTCCTCGCCGCCTGTGCAGCCCGAGTGCCACGATCGATCTGCGGCCGATCGAAACCCGCCTTTTCAAACGCTTAGCCGCACTGAGGTTCGTAGACCCCAGTAGGACCGCGCATGCTGGGGCCCGCCGGCCGGGTCATTTTGACCCGCCGGGGCACAATGTCTCGTCCCACATGGCCCCACGTGTCTGCCTCTCGGCCCCCGATTGACGGCGATCCTGCGTTGGTACGGAAAGTGCCTA
Source organism: uncultured Pseudomonadota bacterium (assembly GCA_913061055.1). Lineage (GTDB taxonomy): Bacteria > Myxococcota_A > Polyangia > Nannocystales > Nannocystaceae > CAJXVA01. The sequence continues at coordinate 14,771 of CAJXVA010000004.1, read as the reverse complement.
CAGGCCGATCAGAACCCGCTATGGCACCGTTCGCGCGCATTTTTGCACTTTTGACGCCTGTCGTCACCTTCCTCGCGGCTCCAGAGGCTCAAGCTGCTCCGGACGAAGACGGCGGTTCCGCCTCGGTGGGCCTCTCCTCCGAAGACGGTGCCAATGCCGATGCCGATGCAGGCGACGCGTCGGGTGACCGCGCCGAGCTTCGGTGGATCGATCGCTGGAAGCCCGAGCGAAACATGTGGGAGCTCGGCATCTATGGAGGCTTGTTCCTCCCCGGTGCCAACCACGAGCTGTTCGCCTTCGATGCAGCCGCACCCGACCTGGGCTTCAAGAAGTTCAAGCCGCTCGCCCCCGAACTCGGTGGACGTGTCGGCTACTACCCGCTTCGCTTCCTCGGAGTCGAACTCGAGGGCGGTGGCATGTTTGCCTCGACCAACGACGACCAGGCGGCAACGCTCTACACGATCCGCGGGCACGTCCTCGCCCAGATCCCGCGCTGGAGCGTGACCCCGTTCTTGCTCGCAGGTGCTGGGGGTCTCGGCGTGAGCAGTGGTGACGGCGCCGTGGGCAACGACATCGATGCGGCCGTTCACCTCGGCGGTGGTGTGAAGATCTACTTCAACCGTTGGGTGGCGATGCGTCTCGATCTTCGCGACGTCATCGGCTCCCGCCGCGGCGTCAGCGAAGGGGAGAACCACAACTTCGAAGCCTTGCTGGGGCTGTCGCTCACGCTGGGTCGCAAGAAGACCGCGCCGCCGCCAGAGACGGGGCCGATCGATACCGACGGCGACGGCATCATGGATCCGGACGACAAGTGCGTCGAGACACCCGGTGTTCCCGAGTACGAAGGCTGCCCGATCCCCGACACGGACGGTGACGGCTTCCTCGATCCGGACGACAAGTGTCCGACCGTTCCCGGCATTGCGCCCGATGGCTGCCCGGACAACGATCGCGACAAGGACGGCATCCTCAACGACGTCGACAAGTGCCCGGACGACCCGGAGACCAAGAACGGCTACCAGGACGAGGATGGCTGCCCCGACGAGCTGCCCGAAGAGGTCAAGGCCTTCGCCGGTGTCATCGAGGGGATCTACTTCGACACCAACAAGGACACGATCAAGCCCAAGTCACGGCCCAAGCTGAACCAGGCCGCCGATGTGCTCACAAAGTTCCAAGAGATCAAGATCGAGATCTCCGGGCACACCGACAACGTCGGCAAGCACGCGTACAACATGGACCTGTCCAAGCGTCGTGCCGAGTCGGTGCGCAACTACCTGGTCGGCAAGGGCATCGACGAGTCCCGGATCACGGTCCAGGGCTACGGCCCCGACCAGCCGATCGACACCAACGACAACAAAGCTGGGCGCAGCAAGAACCGTCGCATCGAGTTCAAGATCCAGCAGAAGTAGGGATCGACGGACCGCAACGAGGGCGCACTCCGGACTTCCGGGGGGCGCCCTGTTGCTTGGTTGGGTGTGGGCGCTGCCGGACGGGCGCAGTGATACAGTTGTGGGCTGATGCGCGCCGCCTGGATCCTCGTCGGAGTCGTCCTCTTGGCCCCTACGCTCGCCTCGGCGGAGACGCTCGAGGTCGACCGTTTTGAGCCAGTCCGAGAGCTCGAGTTACTCGGCCTGCAGGGCATCGACGTGGACACCGGGTGGCAGCCCCCTAGCGGCAACATTCAGGTGCGGTTCCTGACCCACGCCGACGACAACATCCTCATCGAAATGCCAGGTGATGCGGTCTTTGACTGGGACACCGGCGAGGTGCACTTCGTCGGTGATGAGGACGCCGGAGTGTTCGACGTCGACATCGGCGTGTTGTTGGACGCTCGTTTCCGGTTCGATCTTCTCGGTCAGCAGTTCGAGTCGTCGTTCATCGGCCCGTACGACCTCGGGATTTTTCAGGAGGCCAGCTACACGCCCTATCTGCTGCCCGGCAACGATGACCGACCGCTCTTGGTCGACGATGAGACGACCCCGATCGAGGTGTTCAACTACGCGATCGTCGATGCGATCATCGCCAGCGGTAACTTTTTCGTGGACGCCAGCTTCGACATCGACATGGAGCTGACTTGCGAGCGGATCGACATCACGGATGCAGACGGTGCGCCCGCCGGATCGATTCTGGCCGAGTTCGAGGCTCTCAACGCAGCCGGCCGTGATGCGGAAGTGGTGGAGCTGTTGGCGAGTCTGCACTGCACGCTTCTGTCCGACATCGAGCTCATCCTGTATCCGGGGGTGGAGTTGGAGATCGGGTTCCAGGACTTTCAGCTCGTACCCTTCGAGCTCCGGATTCCGTTGCTCGACGATCGAACCGACGCCATAGACTTCGACCCTCTGCCGGTCGTGTTCGACATGCCTCCTGTGGACATGCCGGAAGGGAGCACCGGCGAGGCATCCTCCGGGGGTGATGAATCCGGGGCCGACGAAGGCGGTACCTCCGGTTCCGCGGGTGATTCGGAGGGTGAGAGCACCTCGATGGAGCCTGCGACCTCCGAGGGATCCGAAGTCACCGGAGGATCGACCGCCGAGACAGACACCGATTCGGCAGGCGGCGCGGCGGACTCGGCCGACGGATGCGGGTGCACGACCGGTCCAGGAGGCCGCGTGGGAACCGCGCTGTTTCTCATCCTGTTGCTCTCGCTCCGACGTCGCCCCTCGGCACCGCGAAGCGGAGAAATATTCTAATTCTAGTGTCTTAGGGCGATGGCGGAGAACCCGCAAGAAATCGAATGATCCATGTAGGATATTCGCGTACCCGGGCCATCCGCGATGATGCTGCTTGCGGGGGAGAACAAGATGTTGCGCCGATGGACTGTATGTTTGGTGCTGGGAGCTGCGGTTGCGGCTTGCGGTGGAGATGGAGGCGGGGAGGCCGACGCGGATAGCGTTGGCGACGACAGCGGCAAGGCCGACGACGTCGACGATCTCGACCCCGAAGACTGTTCACTCGAGGCGGGCGACGAGCGGTAACTGGCGTTGTTTGAGAACAACAGCCACGTCCAGATGCGGTGTCGTGGTGCGACTGGCTTCGTGCAGACCGCGTGCTGCATCGACGAGATTCGGCAGTTCGAGTTCATCACGGGCTGCCCGATGCAGGCCAAGTTCAACAGCGCTTCCGGCTCTGAGAAACGATGTGTCCAGGACCAACCCGACTCGGGCGAAGTGGTGTCCGGGGAGCTGTTTGTACCGACGATGTGCTGCGAGCTGCTGTGCGACCCGGCCGCCGGTTGGGACGACCCCGACACGCAGAGCTCATGCCGCAACTCCGCCGGCCAGTTCCACCCGCACGTCTGCTGCATGATGAACGACAACGCCCGTTGCGGTGGTGCCCAGTTCGACGCAGAGCCCAACGCTGCTGGCTGGCGACACTGCCGTGCCCAAGAGGGCGACTTCGCGGGCCAGTTTGCCCCCGCGGCTTGCTGCATGGACACGTGCTTCGACATCATCGAAGGCGGGGAAGAGGACGTTCCGCTGGAGTGCGTCATCCCGGTCGAAGAGGAGTGCTCCGGGGCGGCTGTGGATGCGAACGGCATCTGCCGGACGCCGGACGGATACTTCGCCAAGGGCATGTGCTGCGTCGATGCGGGGGATGTTGACGTTCCTGCTTCGGACGACTGCTACGAAAAAGAAATCACCGGACAAGAGCTGACTGGCTGCGAAGCCTGAGTGGGGGGATCACGATGAACGACGAAGAACGACGGAAGTTTGAACTCACTCGGCGCGCAATCCTGCGTGGATCAGGCGCTCTGGGCATGGGCTCCCTTGCTGCGGCGGGCCTCGGCTGCAACGAAGGCGGTGGCCCGGGCCTCGACCCGATGCTTCGCCACGCGGAGTGCATCGGTGGGCCCGCGATGTCGGCCGACGAGTTGCTCGCACCGGTCGAGAACATCGTGGTGCTCATGATGGAGAACCGGTCATTCGACCACATGTATGGCTCCCTGAGCCTGATGGAAGGTCGCGATGATGTGGACGGACTGCTCGGCAACGAGTCCAACCCGACCCACGATGGCGGCACCGCTGACATCTTCGAGCTCGACCCGTTTCAGAAGCTTCACCACCTCCCACACAAGTGGGAGCCCATGCACGATGCGTTCAACGACGGTGTGAACGACGGCTTCGTCAAGGCACACCACGAGGCGAACAAGCACGAGACGCTGACCGCAGGCCCCGAGGTGATGGGCTTCCTTCAGCGTCGCGACATGGAGATCATGTACGCGCTGGCCGACAACTACACGTTGTGCGACCAGTGGCACTGCTCGGTGATGGGGCCCACGTGGCCCAACCGCTTCTTCATGCACGCCGGTCAGTCCGGGGGCCGCAAGACCAACCACCCCAAGTTCTTCATGGACTCGATCTGGGGCCGTCTTCGCGACGCGGACATCGAGGGCACCAACTACTTCACCGACCTGCCGTGGGCCGCTGCCGCGATGGGCAAGCTCCGCGGGTTCTCGCGTCTGTCCTCGTTCTTTGAGGACGCCGAGCGCGGTCGCCTCCCCGCCTTCTCGATCCTCGACCCGGGCTTCTTCAGCTCGAGCTCGGACCACCCCCGCGAGTTCGGTGGAGACAGCGACCACCCGGAGATGGGTCCCAACGTCAACTTGGGGCAGCTGCTCGTCGCCACGATCTACCGCGCGCTCGCCGAGAGCCCGCAGTGGAACAAGACGATGTTCATCATCACGTACGACGAGAGCGGTGGTTTCTACGACCACGTGGCTCCGCCGACGACCATCGACCAGCGCGGCGAGTTCCAGCAGCTTGGCTTCCGCGTGCCAAGCTTGGTCATCGGGCCGCACGTTCGCTCGGGTTGCGTCAACAACAACCTGTTCGAGCACTGCTCGATCCTCTCCACTGCGCAGCGTCGCTTCGGCCTCGAGTCGCTCAACCAGCGTGTCGACGTCACGGCCGACTTGTCGAGCGCGATCAACCCCGACTACGTGAACAACCCGCAGGCCGCGATCACGCTGCCTGAGGTGGAGATCGACGAGGACCGCCTCATCGAGAAGCTGCTCCCCGTCGACACCCAGCCGGAGCTGGGGCTCATCGCTGACGCCGGCGGTATTCCGGCCGAGTTCGACCGTCGCGCCGACTTCAAGAGCGACGTCCGCGGGCTGGTGCACAAGGCCCGCGACTATGGCCTGGTGCACTCGGTCAGCGAGTTCAAAGCCTGGACCTACAAGTAGCCGCGTAGGTTCGAGATTGGGGGCGTCGATTGGTGGAAACCGGTCGGCGCTTTCTCGTGTCGGTGCCAGAGATGAACACGCCTGTACCCAGCCGCTCGAGCACCTCTGCGTTCACCGTCGCGATTGTGGGCATCGCCGGCGCGGTGGCGGGCTCCCTGGCCGTCTGGACCGCGTTGGCCCCGGGAGAGCCGATCGTCGTCGATCAGACGTGTCGCTGCGAGTGCATCACCGAGGCGGTGCCGACTCCGGCACCGCCCACGCTCGCGGAAGTCGTTCGGAGCTCCGCTCAGGAGAATGGGGGGCCCCATCCGGTTGCCGAGAAAACCCCTCCGGCGCCGCCACGGGTTCGGCAGGCCAAAGCGGAAGTCGTCGGCCCGCTCGATCGCGACATCATCCGCCGCATCGTTCGCGCCCACATCAACGAAGTTCGCCACTGCTACAACCAGGGGCTGAGCACCGACCCCGAGCTCTCGGGTCGGGTTGCGGTGCAGTTCACGATCGGCTCAGGGGGAAAGGTGCTGGAGTCCGTGGTCGCGTCGAGCACCCTGGACGAAGACGATGATGCGGTTGCCTCGTGCACGGCGAACGCCGTCAAGCGCTGGAAGTTTCCGAAGTCAGAGGGCGAGGCGGTGGTGGTGACATACCCGTTCGTCCTGACGCCGGGGGATTGAAGCCACTCACCACAGCCCCGACTCCACCTCGACGCTGTCTTCGTAGCGGACGAAGGTGCCCTCGCCCCGCGCTGTCCACCCGATCTCCAGATCTGCGGCTCCGCCGATGGTGCGGGCGTAGTCACCGGACGAATCCTCGTAGGTCCGCATCCGGTACTCGGCGACGTCGGGCAGGTAGAGGTTGCGGGCAAACTGGTAGAAGGTCGCCGTGCCGGCCTGGTCGATGCCGAACCCCAGCAAGATGTCGCCTTCTTCGGCATCGCCCTCGGTTCCGAAGGCGTAGTTCGTGACCGCGAAGGACATGCAGGCCTCGTCCTGGTCCACATAGACCACTTCTCGCGGCAGAAGGTCGTCCTCGCCGTCGTATTGGAAGACGGAGTAGCCGGCACCGTTTTCGATGTAGAGGTAGCGCTGAGGGTCGGTGCCCCAGGTGTACGCAACGTCTCCTTCCTGCACCGCGAGCCCGTCGGCCTCGGCCGCGGTCGCAGAGCTGTCGGGGAAGGGGAGCGCCGCGATGTCGGACAGCATCGCGTCGATCTCGGCTTGTCCGTCGACCACCGCTCGCGCGTAGGGGCTGGAGTCGGCCTTGGCCACGACCGCGTCGACGAGCGGGAACGCGCTGTCTTCATCGACGCAAGGGGCGTTGACGCTCAGCGGTTCGCCACCGGTCGGGTCGCTGCCGGTCTCTCCAGCCGAGGTCTCTCCAGCCGAGGTCTCTCCATTCGAGGTCTCTCCAGCCGAGGTCTCTCCATTCGAGGTCTCCCCAGACGAGCTTTGCGGAGCGCCTGAAGTGGCACCTCCTGTGGATGTTCCGTCCGTTTCGCCTCCGGACTCGGCCGGATCGCATGCGGTCAAGGCAACGGAAAGACAAACAAGCAAGCAGCCTTTGGCGTTCACGGCGGGGTAGTTCTGCGAGGACGCGCCGTGATCACGAGAATTTCCGGATTTGCGCGACGGCGCCGTTGCGCGAACAACGGCCCGTCTCATGCTGCAACGCATGACACGAGCCGCCGGAGGGAGAGCTGCGGCTCAGACGCACTCGAGGAATTCGCCGTTGCAGGCGGCTCCATCGTCGGGCCAGAGTCTCCCATTGGCGTCGACGAACGGCATGTTCGTCGGGTCCCATGCGGAGGAGCAGAAGTCGCACGCGTCGCCAATTCCGTCGAAGTCGCTGTCGAGTTGCGGCCGGCGGCACGCTCGGAGCCAGGGGCTGTCGCCTTCGTCCGCGCCCTGCTCCAGGTTCTCGTACCGAGTGACGCCCTGTGCAGCGAGCTCGAGCCCGCAGCCGGGAGGAAGCGTGAACATGCCGGGGGTCGAGAGTACGCCCTCGGGAAGCAGCGCGCACTCGAACGCCTCCTGTTGGGCTGGGCTGCAGTCGGCGGGGGAGTGTCTCAGCGGGATGAACTCGCCGGGCGACTCCGGGTGAGGGGCGAGCAGCGGGACACAGCCTGAGCTGTCTCCTGTGAGCGGGTCGCAGCTCTCGGAGCGAGCGAGCCCTCCGTCGTCCATCCCAACGAGTTCGACCGTGCAACACAGGCCCGCGACGGATGCTGGATGGTACCCAACGCGGGCCGGGTTCGTCCGGTCGCCGCACCCCATGTCCGCTCCGATCTCGCAGAGTTCTCCGACGCCGTCCCCGTCGGGGTCATCGTCCTGTGACCCGCCCTCCATCGCTTGCGATGGGTTGGGTGCTGCGGCGCACGTGTCACAGACGTCCCCGACACCGTCCGCGTCGGTATCGATGTGGTTGCATTGGCCGTCAGGGGTACACGTCTGTCCCTGCGGGCACTGGCCCGGTTCGCACGCCATCTGGAGGGCTTCATCCAACGGCGCGCGTGGGCACGCATCGTATTGGTTGATCAAGCCGTCGCCATCGAAGTCGTCTTGGTCTCCGAAGCCTGAGCTCGCGTCGCCACCCAGGTCTGGGTCGCACGCATCGCCGACGCCGTCGAGGTCCGAGTCGGCTTGGCAGTCGATGCCGTCGCTCGTGGGAACTTCGCCCGTGAAGGGCTCGCCCACGCCGAAGTCGAAGCAGTTGGGTACGGTCGGGCAGTTGTCACATGCATCGCCGACGCCGTCCCCGTCGAGGTCTCCTCCGAGCGGAAACTGCCGGACTTGCATGTAGTCGGGGATCGCTGCTTCCTGGCTATTCGCGTTGTACTCGTGCAGCGGTTGAGCGCACAGGTCGCAGGCGTTGCCGATCCCGTCTCGGTCGGAGTCCGCGGTGTTCTGGCCGCTCTCGTCGGGAACGAACGGACACAGATCGACTTTGTCCGCGATGCCGTCGTCATCGGTGTCCAGCTGCAGCGGGTTGGGAACGCTCGGATCGATATCGGTACTCTGGGGCACGCCGTCGGCATCGCGGTCGTCGCAGCAGCTGAACCCTCCCAGTACGCATTCGAACGAGGCGTCCCCAGTGTCGCTGCCTCCGTCTTCGGTGCTTCCGCCTTCGTCTCCGCTCTCGGAGGAGCCGTCCGATTGTCCTGTCCCCCCGTCCGACTCGGTGCCGCTGGGCAGCTGTCCAACCTCCTCGATGCTGGCAGGGCACGCACAAAGCAACGAGAGCGCGAGCACAGTGAAGGAGGCATGTTGCGGCGTCTTCATGTTCACCAATCCGACAAGGTCTTTGAATCCGTCGACCCTTTTTCGCGAAACCATCACAGGTCGCACTCGGCCTTGACCTTCGCGCCCAGGGGGGTGTCCGCGTGGGTCAGGATGAAGGATCGTGCGGCGGCCTTGGGCTGCGGTCCCGAACCGGAGCAGGCTGCAATCGCGCTCCAGGCCGAGCGTTCCAGCGAGAGGGTTCCTCGAGGAAAGCGGCGGGCGTGCTCTCGCAATACACGATCGGCTTGTGCGATGTGACCGGCCGCCAGGTGCCGCTGGGCGGAGTCGAGAAGCGCGATCTCTTCGCGGAGACGGTCGGCGGCAGCCTCGGGTTTGCTCTCAGGTTTCGGGGCCACGGCAGGGTGGCGAGGCGCGGTCGCCGGGACGGCGATCGGCTGGGGTGTGGGCGCGGGCGGCTCGGGCTTCGAGATCGTCGCCGGGCTCGCAAGCGAGGCGGCCCGGGCGGGCGGGGCAGGCTGCGTCACCTCTGGTGCCGGAGTCACGGCGTTGACGGCAGGCTGAGGCGCATCCTCAGAGAGCACGGAGACGGCCCCCCATCCAAGCCCAGTTGTCACGAGAGCGACCGTCGTGAGCTTGAGGATCAGAGCGCTGGCCGCCCATCGCGTGGGCTCGGGTTCAGCCGCCTCCAGCTGGCCAGCACGCTCCAGCACCGCTTGCAGGTTGTTCTCGCGAGCCCCGGGCGGAGATTCGACGCTGCGGCGGTAGGCGGCGAGGTAGTCGTTGCGCGGGTCGGCAGTCATCGGGACCTCGGTCGCTGTCGCTTGGCTTCCTCGCGGGCGACGGCTTTGGCAAAGAGCGCGCGCACCGTACGGAGCCGCGAATAGACGGTGTTGAGTTTGATGGAGGCGGCGGCGGCAACCTCAGGAGCGGTCATGCCCTCGAGTTCACACAGGACGAAGATCTCTCGCTTCTCGTCATCGAGGGCGGCCATGAAGGATTCGACGACGCTCGCGGCTCGGCGCCAGTCCAGGGCCTCGTCGACGGGCGCATCCGCGTCCTTCGCGAGATGGAGTGGGGGCCGGCGGGCATCCTTGGCTTTGGCACGCCGGGCGACGTTTCGCAGAATGCTGTACAGCCAGCCGCGCGGACTCGCGTCGGGGCGCAGATCGTCCAGCCGGCGGAGGGCGACGATGAAGACGTCTTGGACCACATCGTCGGCCAGGCGAGCTGGGACCCCAAGCGCGAGGGCGCTTCGGCGCACGAAGTCGTGGTGCGCCCCGAAGAGCGCCTCGAACCCGTCCCGCTGGGTCGGGGCGGCGCGAGGTACCGCGCTGGGGCCCGACGTCATCCCCTACCCATCCCACGAGCATGCCGAATCCGTCGAAGAAAATGACCCGCGCTCGCGGGGACCACGCGGGCGTCGAACCGGCGGGGGGTCAGCGACGCGGTAGATGCAGCTCGAACCCGAGAGCGACCCGAGGCGCGACCACGGTGGGTTCGTGCCGGGGGCCATCGCGCACCTCGAACCCCGGTCTGAGGACGGACACGACTGCATCGGCATCCAGGACGATCGCGAGCCCGGGGATCACGAAGGCCCGTAGCGTGGGCCCGAGGGTCGCGGCGATCCAGGCGCCTCGTTGGGGCTGGGTGTTGATCAGGGCGCCGGTGCCCTCGCCGAGCTGCTCTCCGGCTTCGACGCCGCCACACAGGCCGGGCTGGAGTCGCCCGTCCAAGACGTCGAGCGTTCCACAGCCGCGGGCGCCGACGGTCCACGCCCAGGCGACGACGCCGGGTTGCCGATCGGTGGTGGTGGGGGCCGCGACCATTCCGAGGACTTCGGCGCGCCAGAACTTCGAGCCGAGACCGACGGCAAGCCCGCCGCCGCCGCCGAACCCCGGTGTGATGCCAAAGGAGCCGAAGCCAAACGCGCGCAGGGAGGCAAACAACGGACGCGGTGCTGCTGGCGTCCTGGGCTCGATGGGTGCGAGGTCCGCGGGCGACGAGTTGGTTGCCTCGGTCGCCGGCTCGGCCCAAGACACGGGCGCTGGAACGGGTTCGGGCGCAGGTTCGGGCTCGGGCTCGGGCTCAACCGGAGGCTCGGGGACCATCGTCGCCATCGCAGCCGCACGGGTGATCAGCACCGCGGCTTCGACGAGCGTGTCGCAAGCCGGACTCTGAAGCGTCCGTGTTTGCACGCCGTTGGGCGTCTCGAGCCTCAGCGTGGCGGCGAGTCCGTCGTCGGTGGCCTCGACCTCGATGTCGATCGATGCTCCCTCGAAGCCCTCTGCTGCAGCGTCCACAAGCCCTTGCCCACGGGATGCGGGGCACTGACCGCTACGATCTGTCCAAGAGACTTCGGTCGCCAACGAGGCGAGCGCGAGCGCGAGCGCCAGCATTCGGCCGCATCATGCCGCGACCGGTCGCTCGATGCGAGCGCCGTGTGGCGAAGCCTGTGGCTACCAGCAGCCGTCGAACTGCACGCGGCCGGAGATGGTCCCGTTCTCGCTCGTGCAATCGACCACCATCTCGCCGCCGTGGTTGTACAGCAGGCCCTTCTGGTCGACCGTTCGATCGAGTCGCACGTAGAACTCTTCGCAGTCGTCTTCGGTGAAGACAAACCCGTCCTGTGTTCCGGGGACAAACGCAACGATGGTCGGGCCCAGCTCCGCGTCGTCGACGAAGCGAACGCATCGCTCGCCGTCGTGACTCGACACGTCGATCTCCTGGCTGAAGCCGCCGATGCAGATGCCCGGGTCGAGATCCCAGGTGCCGAGCTCTTCTCCTTGCACGGAGAGGTTGCCCTCCACGCTCATCGGCGGTGCCTCGTAACAACCGCTCGATGCGCTCGCAACGACAAACCCCAGTCCGATCCATGCCCTGCGCATGAGATCACGCTAACAGCGGTCAACCGTTTGGGGAAGTCGGGAGTCTCCGGTTCTTGGTACATCCGTGGAATGACGCGATGGGGTTGGATTACGGCGGCGTTGCTCGTCGGTGCCGCATGCGGTGAGGACGGCGGCCCAGCCGCGGCGAGTAACGGCACGTCCTCGACCGGCGCAGGATCGTCCGACGAGACGTCGAGCGCGGGCACATCGAGCTCGACCGACGCGGTTGCGTCCTCCGACGAGAGCTCGTCGAGCGGCGGGAGCAGCAGCACGGGGAGCACTCCGGCCGAGCCACCGGAGTTTCTCTGCCCGGACCCGAATGTGCCCGAGTGTGCGTCCAACGAAGGGGCCCTTCGTGCGGCGGCATCGGTTCGCTCGATCGTCCCCGAGTGCTTCGAGGCCTGGGTCGACGTCGACGGCAACGCGGTGTTCGACGGCGATGACACCTTCCTCGACTGCGGATGCGATCGGTTGTGTCCGGAAGACGACGGATATCCAGGAGCGGACGAGGGTGAAGGCGACGGCGATTTCGCGCGGGTGTTTGTCGCCGGTTTCCAGGGGAACCGGCTGGCCACGGGCATCCGCGGTGTGAACGAGGGTCTCGTTGGAGAAGGCGACGGGATCGACGTCCGGGTGTTGGTCCTGGACCAGGGCGAGGTTCGGGTGGCCGTGTTGGCCGTCGACACGGTCGGCATCTTCCGCCCCGACGTCACCCGAATTCGGGCCGCCTTCGATGAGGCCGGGGCCGACGTCGACGCGGTCATCGTGCACGCCCTGCACAACCACGAAGGACCGGACACGATGGGCTTGTGGGGCGAGGGCCCACTGGTCTCGGGGTACGACTCCTCTGCCTACGGGGCGCAGTGGCGTGCAGCGGCGGTCGAGGCCACGCTCGAAGCGATCGGTGCGCTTGAACCGGTGACCGCGATTCGCACCGGTTCCATCGACTCGAGTCTGGCGCAGCCGGGCGGCGCGTCCAATCTGATTCGTGACAGTCGGGATCCGTGGGTCGTCGACCCCACCGTTTCGGTGCTTTCGCTCGAAGGCGAGGGCCCAGAGCCGATCGTCACGTTGGTCAACTACGGGTGTCATCCCGAGACGCTGGGCAGCCTCAACACGCTGCTCACCGCCGACTTCGTGCACGCCATGCGCAGGACGGTCGAACAGGGGTCGCAGTGGCGGCGTGCTCCGGGACGCGACGGCGTGGGCGGCACGGCGATCGTCATCAACGGAGCGGTCGGCGGCATGATGACCACGCTTGGCGTCGAGGTCACGAACCCCGATGGCGACACGTTCTCTGCGCCTTCATTCGACAAGGCCGACTCGATCGGTCAGCTGCTGGGAGAGGCCGCGCTGGATGCGTTGGACAGCGCGAACGAGGTCGCGGACCCCAAGCTGCGCGTGATGGGCAACTCGTTCGAGCTGCCGGTGGAGAACACGTTGTACGTCCTGGGCTTCAATGCCGGTGTGATCGAGCGCGACGAGCTCATCAAAGAAACCCCACAACGGATCATCACCGAGATGATGTTGTTGGAACTCGGCCCGCTGCGAATGCTGACGATCCCCGGCGAGCTTCTTCCGGAGATCGCGATCGGCGGATACGACGGCTCGGCGCTCCACACCGACGAGGCGACCCTCCTCGACGATGGGAATCCGGTGCCGCCCAACCTGGACGCGGCGCCGGAGGGTCCGTACCTGCTGGAGCGGCTGACCCCGCCCGATGCACCTCGCCCGTGGCTCATCGGACTGGGCAACGACGAGCTGGGCTACATCATCCCGCAGTACGATTTCGTAGTGGCGGACACGATGCCGTACTTCGACCAGGCCGAAGGCGATCACTACGAGGAGACCAACTCGTTGGGCCCCGAGACCGCCGGGATTCTCGAAGCGGAGGCCGATCGGTTGATCGACTTCGCCAACGTGGTGCCGGACTGAGACGTTCTGCTAGGACGAGCCTCAGTCCCAACACGCGCACAGCACGGGTGCCGAAGCGTTGCACGGGTAGTCGTTGCTCGAGAGCCAGAACAAGGGCTGTCCGCTCAACGTCGGTGACCCGCCTTTGCCGTTGATGCCCTCGTCGGTGACCGTCCACCCGCTGCAGTTGGAGCCGTTCGCTCCGTTGGCTTGGCTTCCACACCAGAAGAATTCGGGAACTTCGCCCTCCGTGCCGGGCAGAGAGACTCCCCAGTTGAGCAGCGACATCGCGCTGCCGTCGACCAGCAGACTCTCCAAACTGTCCGCCATGACCGTGCCGTCCGTGGAGTGCACGGGGACCGAGAATGGCATTCCCGCCGTCGTGGGGAGATCGAGAACGCTGTCGGAGTCGCTCGTGGAGAAGAGCGCCGCCGACTGGACGCACGAGTCGCTCACGCTCGATCGCGACATCTCGCACAGATTCTGAACCTCGACCCGGGAAGCTTTCGGACCGGCGCCACTGCTGAAGGGCATCTCGCTCGACGAGAAGTACAGCGTCACCGAGGTTGCGCCAGAGGGATTGCCCGTGGAACTCGAATCCACTGTGGTGTTGGAGGTGCTGCTACCGGAGTCGAGCGACCCCGAGCTTCCCGAACTGCTGGACCCAGACCCAGTGCCCGGACCGCTCGCGACGCAGACCGGTCCTTCGCAAACCAGCCCCTCTCCACAACCCGCGGCCGGACAGGGGCAGCCCGCCACGAGGGGGTTGCAGTTGTCTGGGACGCAGACCTTCACGCCTTCGAAGCAGACCAACGAGGCATCACAAGTGTCGTTGGGGTAGCAGGGGCAGGTCACCGAGCCCTCGACGCAGGCTGGGTCGCCGGTGCCACCGCCCTCCTGCGTTGCGTCGGTGAAACACCCGCTGGTCCCCAGCAGAGCGGTCGCGGCAAGGGCCAGTGCGCGCTTCATGCCGACCGAACGTAGCATGACAGGGGGCTGAGGTTCCTGTGATGACAACATTCCAATCCGTTGACGTTTGAGTCGACGCGGTGTCCGGGTGAGCGCACACCAAGGTGGCATGTCCGCTGCGCTCCAGCTCCTTCGCACCCGCCACGACTTCAGACGGTTGTGGCTGGGGAGCATCGTCTCGCAGCTTGGCGATTGGGTGGGGTGGGTCGCGGTGGCCATGGTGGCGCTGCAAGAAGGCGGCGGACCCCTCGACGTTGCAATCGTGTTCGCGGGACACCACCTTCCGGCAGCCGTGCTCACGCCGTTTTCGGGGGCGGTGGCGGACCGCGTCGATCGACGTTGGCTCCTGTGTACGGCGAGCGTTGGGTTGGGCCTGGTGACGGTCGGGATGGCGGCGGCTGCAGCGATGGGGGCCGTCGGACTGCTGCAACTGTTGCTGTGGGTCCGATCCGCCGGTGTGGCGTTTGTGACCCCGGCGGAGCGCGCCGCGTTGCCACGTGTGGTCACCAAGGACGAGCTGCTGTTGGCGGCCATGCCCAAGGCGAACACCTGTCTCTTATACACATCTCCGAGCCCACGAGACCT